>NZ_CP108514.1:1727500-2027500 GCF_035989305.1 Streptomyces sp. NBC_01233
GGCTCATCCTTCACCGCCGGAGCTTTCAACCCCCGCCCATGCAGGCAGGAGTGGTATCCGGTATTAGACCCCGTTTCCAGGGCTTGTCCCAGAGTGAAGGGCAGATTGCCCACGTGTTACTCACCCGTTCGCCACTAATCCACCCCGAAGGGCTTCATCGTTCGACTTGCATGTGTTAAGCACGCCGCCAGCGTTCGTCCTGAGCCAGGATCAAACTCTCCATGAATGTTTACCCGTAATCGGGTGCACACATCACTTAGAGCGGGCACGTCATGTCGGAATAAGACCGACGCGCCACAACGTCCTCGCTGTGTAATTGCCTGCCAGCACCCGAAGGCCCGACAGGTCTTTTTCAAAGGAACCTCATCCACCGAAGTGGACGGGGCATCAACTTCTGGCGTTGATTTTTGGCACGCTGTTGAGTTCTCAAGGAACGGACGCTTCCTTTGTACTCACCCGCAGCTACATTCGCTGGGGCTTTCCTCCGGGCTTTTCGTTCTGTGTTCTTGCGTTTCCGACTCTATCAGACTCTCTCGGGCCCGACTTCCTCGGTGCTTTCCAGTTCCTGCGCTTTCGCGCTTTCCCTTTCCGGCGATTCCGACTCTATCAGCGATTTCCCGGCCCCCCGACCACTCGCCGCATTACCGAAAAGGCATACGAAAAGACGGAAGGAGATCAAGATCGCTGATGAAGAGGAGGAGTCCCGTCCATCTGCCGTTCGCGAAAAGTTCACACGAGGCGTCCTGGCGGGAGTCACGACAGTACAGGCCCCGTGATGCCCAAGCAAATCGATTCAGGCGTATGGTCTAGTCCACTAGTCTCCGTGCCGAAGGGTCAGCCCGGACCGGGACATACATCGGGCGAACCCGAACATCAAGTGACATATCCTTCAGAAGAGTACGCCGTTCGCGACAGGCAGTGACGGCGACACGATGAGCCCCACCCCTGGGAGGCCCCCATGACCAGCGTGACGTCCCCACTTGCCGGGACCGCCATCGGACTCGCGGCAGTGCCCGATCCGGTGTTCTCCGGCGCGATGGTGGGACCGGGCACCGCTATTGATCCCGTGCGCGAGCCCTCGGAGGCGGTGTCCCCCGTCGACGGTGTGGTGGTCTCCCTGCACCCGCACGCGTACGTAGTAGTCGACAGCGAGGGCCACGGCGTACTCACGCACCTCGGGATCGACACGGTCCAGCTCAACGGCGAGGGCTTCGAGCTGCTCGTGAACAAGGGTGACACCGTGACCCGCGGCCAGGCCGTCATCCGCTGGAACCCCGCTGCGGTCGAGGCCGCCGGCAAATCGCCCATCTGCCCCGTCGTGGCGCTCGAGGCGACGGCCGATTCCCTCTCCGACGTCGTCGACTCCGGCGACGTGAAGGCTGACGACGCACTCTTCAGCTGGCAGTGACGTTTCCGCCCGTCATGGGCGAGTGAGTCGGACATCCACCGCGGCGGCTCGGACCGCCGCTCAATCGGAGACGGGTGAAATGGAGACAACGCTGCGAGGCGTCGGCGTGAGCCACGGTGTGGCGATCGGCGAGGTCCGGCACATGGGCACGGCGGTCCTGGAGCCGCCGGCCAAGCAGATCACCGCGGACGAGGCGGAGCGCGAGCAGGGGCGCGCCCGTCAGGCGGTGAGTGCTGTGGCGGCCGATCTGATCGCGCGTGGCCAGCTGGCCGGTGGAGAGGCCCAGCACGTGCTCGAGGCCCAGGCGATGATCGCCGAGGACCCTGAGCTGATGGCGGACGTCGACCGGCGGATCGCCGTCGGCAGCACGGCCGAGCGGGGCGTGTACGACGCGTTCGCCGCCTACCGCGATCTGCTCGCGGGGGCCGGCGAGTACATGGCCGGCCGGGTGGCCGACCTGGACGACGTGCGCAACCGCATCGTGGCGCGGCTGCTCGGTGTGCCGATGCCGGGTGTGCCCGACAGCGACGAGCCGTACGTGCTGATCGCGCGGGACCTGGCTCCTGCCGACACGGCGCTGCTGGACCCGACGCTCGTCCTCGGTTTCGTGACCGAGGAGGGCGGGCCGACCAGTCACAGCGCGATCCTGGCGCGGGCGCTGGGTGTGCCGGCGATCGTGGCGCTGCCGGGTGCCGGTGAGATCGCCGAAGGTACGCTCATCGCCGTCGACGGCAGCACCGGTGATCTGTTCGTCGAGCCCACCGCCGAGAAGCGTGCCGAGCTGGAGGCGGCGGCCGCCGAGCGCAGGGCTGCCCTCGCCGCCTCGTCGGGTCCGGGTGCGACCTCCGACGGTCACAAGGTGCCGCTGCTGGCCAATGTCGGCGGTCCCGCCGACGTGCCGGCGGCCGTCGAGGCGGGGGCGGAGGGTGTGGGTCTGTTCCGCACCGAGTTCCTGTTCCTGGACGACAGCAAGAAGGCCCCGTCCGAGGAGAAGCAGATCGAGTCCTACCGCAAGGTGCTCGAGGCGTTTCCCGAGGGCCGTGTCGTCGTGCGGGTGCTGGACGCCGGCGCCGACAAGCCGCTGGACTTCCTGACTCCGGCCGACGAGCCGAACCCGGCGCTCGGCGTCCGCGGGCTGCGCTCGCTGCTGGACCACCCGGACGTGCTGCGTACGCAGCTCACCGCGCTGGCCAAGGCGGCCGAGGGGCTGCCGGTCTACCTCGAGGTCATGGCCCCGATGGTCGCGGACCGCATCGATGCCAAGGCCTTCGCGGACGCCTGCCGCGAGGCGGGGCTCAAGGCGAAGTTCGGCGCGATGGTGGAGATCCCCTCCGCCGCGCTCCGGGCGCGCTCGATCCTGCAGGAGGTCGAGTTCCTGTCGCTGGGAACGAACGACCTCGCGCAGTACGCCTTCGCCGCGGACCGGCAGGTGGGTGCGGTGTCGCGGCTGCAGGACCCGTGGCAGCCGGCGCTGCTCGACCTCATCGCCATGTCGGCCGACGCGGCCAGGGCCGAGGGCAAGAGCTGCGGTGTCTGTGGTGAGGCCGCTTCGGACCCGCTGCTGGCCTGTGTGCTGACGGGTCTGGGTGTCACCTCCCTGTCGATGGGCGCCGCGTCGATTCCTTATGTGCGGGCGACGCTCGCGAAGTACACGCTCGCCCAGTGCGAGCGTGCTGCGGCGGCCGCCCGTGCGGCGGACAGCGCCGAGGAGGCCCGCGTGGCCGCGCAGGCGGTGCTCTCCGGCGAATAGGCCGGACGGGTCGTCACTCCCCGAGGGGCTCTCGCCGTGGGCGGGGGCCCCTCGGGCGTCTCCGGCCGGGCTAGTGGTGGGGGCCCGGGGTGTCCACGTCGTAGCCCGGGCAGTATTCGACGCCGGGTTCGGGGGCGACGGGCTCCCCCGTGTCGGCGTCCGTGCAGTAGGCGTTGAAGACGGACGCGGCCGAGAGTGCGACGAGGCGGCCGCGGTCCAGGCGCCAGCCGTGGACCCGGTCGCGGTGGCCCTCGGTGGTGCTCCGCACCACTAGTCCCCCGGGTCCGCCCTGGGCGAGCCCGGCGGCCAGGACGGTCACGAAGTCGAGGCCTTCGCGGCCCTCGATGCGGGGCGGCGCGTCCGGGTCCTCGGTGGTCTCGGCGTGGAGGACGGCGACGAGCTGTTCCGCTTCGGACGGGATGCTGCAGACGAAGTGGTGGTGGCCGGGTCCGGCTCCGGCGACGAGGCGTTTGAGCGCGTCGGAGGCGCGGTCGAAGGAGGCGTGGCCGATGTCCTCGCCGCAGTCCGCGCAGCGGCCGATTCCGGCGAGGAGGGTGGTGGCGTACTCCCAGGTGGCCTGGCGGACCGCCTCGTCGATGAGGAGCGGGACGATCTCTTCGACGGGCTGGCCGGTGTAGGGCAGGACGGCGCTGCTGCCGCCGAGCTCCGAGGTGAAGCGGGTGCGGGTCTCGGCCGTGTCGGGGTCGAGGTCGTGTTCCCCGCAGTACTCGGCGTACTCGTCGGGGTCGAAGAGGGCGACGGTGGTGTGGATGCCCCGGGCCGCGAGGGACCGGAGCAGGCCGTCGACGTGGCGGAGGTACTCGGCGTAGTCGGCGGGGTGGTCGAACGTGAAGCTGCGGTAGCCGCACATGGCCGCGAAGTCCCCGGCGTCGGCCAGCAGGCCGAGGGTGCTGGGAACTTCGCGGCGCAGCGTGCGGCGCCTGTTCGTGTCGTGGTCGTTCCTGCGTGGCATGGCTCCCCCTGAGTGATGCGATCTCCTGCTCACTCAGAGTAATCGTCGCCACTGACAGTGACGGCTCCTTCAGGTGCGGGTGCGGGCCAGCTCCACGTAGAAGTGGAGGAGGTCCAGGTTGTCCACGGAGCCCGGGTTGACCGCCTTGGCCAGGGGCGCGCCCTGGAGGAGGCGCTTGACCGGGACCTCGATGCGCTTGCCGGTGAGGGTGTGCGGAATGCCGGGGACCTCGATGATCTCGTCGGGGACGTGGCGCGGGGAGAGTTCCTCGCGGATCGTCGCCTTGATCCGGGCGCGCAGGTCCTCGTCGAGGGTGGCACCGGGGGTGAGGTGCACGAAGAGCGGCATCCAGTAGCCGCCGTTCGGCTCCTCCAGCCCGATGACCAGGGACTCCTTGATCTCGGGGAGCCGCTCGACGGCCTCGTAGATGTCGGCGGAGCCCATCCGGACGCCCTGGCGGTTGAGGGTGGAGTCGGAGCGGCCGTGGATGATCACCGAGCCGTGGTCGGTGATCGTGATCCAGTCCCCGTGACGCCAGACCCCCGGGAACATCTCGAAGTAGCTGTCGCGGTAGCGGCTGCCGTCGGGGTCGTTCCAGAAGTGGATCGGCATGGACGGCATGGGGTTGGTGACGACGAGCTCGCCGACCTCGCCGATGACGGGCTTGCCGGACGGGTCCCAGGCCTGCAGGTCGGTGCCGAGGCACGCGGCCTGGAGCTCGCCGATGTGGACGGGGAGCGTGGGGACCGCGCCCGCGAAGCAGCTGCACACGTCGGTGCCGCCGCTGACGGAGGCGATCCAGAGGTCCTCGGCCACCTCGTCGTGGAGCCAGCGGAAGCCGTCGGGCGGGAGCGGGGAGCCGGTGGTGGCCACGCACTTCACGGCGGAGAGGTCGAAGTCGCGTGCCGGGTGGACCTCGGCCTTGCGGCAGGCCATGACGTACGCGGCGGACGTGCCGTAGAGGGTGGCTTTCGTCCGCTCGGCGATGCGCCACTGGGCGCCCGTGTCGGGGTAGCCGGGACTGCCGTCGTAGAGGACGACCGTCGTACCGGTGAGCAGCCCGGAGACGAGGAAGTTCCACATCATCCAGCCGGTGGAGGTGTACCAGAAGAACCGGTCCTCCGGCCCGAGGTCGCAGTGCAGGCCGAGCTGCTTGAGGTGTTCGAGGAGGATGCCGCCCTGCGACTGGACGATGGCCTTGGGCAGGCCCGTCGTACCGGAGGAGTAGAGCACCCAGAGGGGGTGGTCGAAGGGGACCGGCTCGAAGACGGGCTTGGTGTCGCCCGAGGTCAGGGCGGACCAGTCGAGGGCGCCCTCGGGAGCGGGCGTGCCGAGGAGCGGGATGTGGACGACCGCGCGCAGGGAGGGGAGCTCGGCACGGAGCTCGGCGACGGCGTCGCGGCGGTCGTGCTGCTTGCCGCCGTAGCGGTAGCCGTCCACGGTGAACAGGACGACGGGCTCGACCTGCTGGAAGCGGTCGAGGACGCTGCGGGCGCCGAAGTCGGGGGCGCAGGAGGTCCAGACGCCGCCGACGGCGGCGGTGGCGAGGAGGGCGACGGTGGCCTCGGGGATGTTGGGGAGGTAGCCGCTGACCCGGTCGCCGGGGCGTACGCCGAGGGCGCGCAGTTCGGCGGCGAGCGAGCCGACCTGGCGGCGGAGCTCGGCCCAGCTCACCGGGGTGACCTCGTGGGTCTCGTCCACGTACAGCAGGGCGGCATCGCCGACGCGGGCCGGGTCCTCGGCGGCGCGCAGGGCGTGCTCGGCGTAGTTGAGGGTGGCTCCGGTGAACCACCGTGCGCCCGGCATGGAGCGGTCGGTGAGGACGGACTCGTACGGGGTGGTGAAGCGGACGTCGAACCATTCGGCGACGGCCTGCCAGAAGGTGTCGAGCTCGTCGACGGACCAGCGGTGCAGGGCGGGGTACCCCCCGTCGGCGGGGGCTCCGAAGCGGGTCGCGGCCCAGGCCTGGAAGGCGGTGACGCGGGCCGCCGCGATCCGGTCGGGGCCCGGCGCCCAGAGGGGTTCCGGCTGCGTGGCTGAGGTCATGGGTCGGCTCCCGGTCAAGTCTGCGGCTCGCGCTTCGTGTGCGTACGGTGCCATCGCGCGGGGGGTGTACGCGCGGCGGCTCACAGGGACGATGCCATGTGATCGAGCGCTGCACCAGGGCTGTCCTGGCCGGTCGGGTGACCTGCGGAGGGTGCCGCTGCCGGGTGAACGGCAGTTGAACGCAGTCCCCTCGGCCGGGGGCCGGTGGCAGGGTGAGCGACATGAACGGTCGTGATCTGGTGCGTGCGGTGAAGGACATCGGTACGGAGCGCGGACGGCGCGCCTGGCTTTCGGCCTGGCGTCACCGGCGCGCGGACACGGTGGGGCTCCCACGCCGGGGCGCGGAGCGGGCGCGCGTGCCGGGGCTGCTGACCGGTACGGAGCCCCGCCCGGGCGGGGGTGTACTGCGGTTCGCGCGCTCTGAGCTGCTGGTACGGGTCACGGTGGGCGGCGCGGTGTTCTGGGGCTGGGACGGGGCCGGGCCGACGCCCTCGTACGCGGTGGTGGGCGACGGCCCGGAGCCGGATCCGCGGGCCGTGCTGGAGCCGGACACCGGGGGCGGCTGGCGGGTGGTGTCGGAGCGGGTGACGGTGGCGGTGTCCCGGCACGGGGCGGTGGAGGTGCGCACCCCGGGCGGGACGGTGCTGCGGCGGGAGGCGCCGCCGCGGTGGTGGGAGCCGGTGCCGGCGCCCCTCGCCGGGGAGGCGACGGGTGGGGGCGGGGCGGCCGGGGCCGGGAGCGGCGGGCACGGGACGGCCGGGGACGGGGCCTCCGGGGACGGGGCGGTGGGGCAGGGAACGGGCACAAACGGGACCGGAGCGGTCGGGCACGGAACGGCCGCGGACCGGGCGGCCGGGGCCGGGAGCGGTGGGCAGGGAGCGGTGGGGCAGGGAACCGGCACAAACGGGACCGGAGCGCGCGGAGCCTTCGGGCACGGAACGGCCGCGGACGGCACGGCCTGGGCCGGAAACGGCGGAGACGGGACGGCCGGGGCCGGGAACAGCGGGCACGGGACGGCCGGGGTCGGGAACGGTGGGGGCGGGGCGGGCGGAGGCGGGGTCTCCGGGGGCGCCGCGGTCGCGGACGGGTCGGGTGGGCGCGGGGCGGGCCCGGGCCACGGGGGGCGGTGGGTGCAGCGCAGTGAGGTGGCGGCCGACGCCCGGTTCTTCGGGCTGGGCGGGCGGGCCGCGGGGCCGCGGCTGCGTGACGGGTCGTACCGGCTGTGGAACACGGACCCGAAGGGGGGCTTCGGGCCGGGTGTCGATCCGCTGTACCTGACGATGCCGGTGCAGATGGTGGTCGCGGACGCGGGGACGCATCTGGTGTTCCACGACAACACCTGGGACGGGCGGGTGGTGCTGCGGGAGGGCGAGGAGGGCGCGGGCTCGGGGGCGGACCGCCCCGGGGCGAGCGAACTGCGCATGGAGGGCGGGCCGCTGCGGTGCTGGGTGCTGGTGGGTACGCCGACGCGGGTGCTCCAGGGCTGGTCGGCCCTGACGGGCGCGGCCGCGGTGCCGCCGGAGTGGGCGCTGGGGTACCAGCACGCGCGGTGGGGGTTCGGGAGCGCGGCGGAGGTGCGGCGGGTGGTCGAGGGGTACGCGTCGCGCGGGCTCGCGCTGTCGGCCGTACACCTGGACATCGACCACTACGACGGGCACCGGGTGTTCACGGTGGACGACCGGACCTTCCCCGATCTGCCGGGGCTGGCACGGGAGTTGCAGGAGCGGGGGGTGCGGCTGGTCTCGATCGTGGATCCGGCGGTGAAGGCGGGGGACGCGGTGCACGTGTCCGGGCGTGCGGTGGGGGCGGCGGGCGCCTTCGTGCGGGACGCGCGGGGCGAGGAGGTGCGCGGCGAGGTGTGGCCGGGCGAGTGCGCGTACCCGGACTTCACGGATCCGGCGGTGCGGGAGTGGTGGGGCGGGCTGTACGAGGAGAGGCTCGCCCAGGGCTTCGCCGGTTTCTGGCACGACATGAACGAGCCGGTGTCCTTCGCCCCGTTCGGGGACGCCACGTTGCCGCGGTCGGCGCGGCACGCGATGGACGGGGCCGGCGGGGACCACCGCGAGGGGCACAACGTGTACGCGCTGGGGATGGCGCGGGCGGGGTGGGAGGGGCTGGTGCGGCTACGGCCCGCCGAGCGGCCGTTCCTGTTCTCCCGGTCGGGGTGGGCGGGCATGCAGCGGTACGGGGGCACGTGGTCGGGTGATGTGGAGACCAGCTGGGAGGGGCTGCGGGCCTCACTGGCACTGGTGTTGGGGCTCGGGCTGTGCGGGGTGCCGTATTCGGGCCCGGACGTGGGCGGCTTCGGCGGTTCTCCGTCGCCGGAGTTGTACGTGCGGTGGCTGCAACTGGGGGCGTACCTGCCGCTGTTCCGGACCCACTCGGCGATCTGGGCGGGACGGCGGGAGCCGTGGGAGTTCGGGCCCGAGGTGGCGGAGCAGGCGGCGGCGGTGATGGCGGAGCGGGAGCGGCTGCGGCCGTACTTCGTGACGCTGGCGCACCTGGCGCGGCGGACGGGTGCCCCGTACGTGCGGCCGGTGTGGTGGGGGACGCCGGAGGAGCGGCGGCTGCGGGACTGCGAGGACGCGTTCCTGCTGGGCGACGCGCTGCTGGTCGCCCCGGTGCTGGAGTGCGGGGCGGACCGGCGGGCGGTACGGCTGCCACGGGGCCGGTGGTACGACACCGCGACCGGGGCGGCGTACGAGGGCCCGGGCCAGATCCTGCTGGACGCCCCGCAGGGGCGGATCCCGGTGCTGGCCCGGGCGGGGGCCCTGCTGCCGGTGCGGGCCGCCTCCGGCGGCGGGGTGGAGCTGGAGGTCTGGGCGCCGGCGCGGGGGCGTACGGGGGGCGGGGTGGTGATCCGGGACCCGGGGCCCGGGTTCGAGACGGGCACGGTCGAGCGGTACACGGTGCGGTGGGCCGGGGATGCGGTGCTGGTGGAGGACGAGGCGGGGGTCGCGGTGGAGGGGGTGACCGTGCGGGGCCTGAAGCCGTAGAGGGCCTGAAGCCGTACGCGTCTTCATGGCCTGCCGTGCCACCCCGCCCGGAGCAGTGCGCAACCATTGGTTGCATATCGGCCGGAGGCGGGCTACGGTTACATGCAACCGAAGGTTGCGAAAGATGGAGGCGGTCATGGAGTACGGGAGCATCGAACGCGAGCTGCACATCGACGCCTCGCCCGAGGTGGTGTTCGAGGTGCTCAGCAGCCCCGAGCACATCCGGGACTGGTGGAGCGCCGAGACCGCGTTCGAGCCGACCGCCGGCGCGACGGCCAGCCTCACCTGGTCGGACGGGGACACGGGCCGGCACAAGTCCGCACCGTTCACGGTCGTGGCGGCCGACCCGCCACGGATGTTCTCGTTCCGCTGGACGTACGACGAGGCAGAGCTGGGGAGAGGGACAGCGGGTCCGGGCAACTCGCTGCTGGTGACCTTCGAGCTCGTCCCCACGGGAGGGGGAACCACGGTCCGCTTCCGCGAGACCGGCTACCGCGAGCGGGGTTGGGAGGCCGCCGTTCTCGAAGCCCACTACAACGACCACCGGCAGGGCTGGGACTTCTACCTGCCGCGCCTGGTC
Organism: Streptomyces sp. NBC_01233; assembly: GCF_035989305.1. Classification (NCBI taxonomy): domain Bacteria; kingdom Bacillati; phylum Actinomycetota; class Actinomycetes; order Kitasatosporales; family Streptomycetaceae; genus Streptomyces; species Streptomyces sp. NBC_01233. The sequence continues at coordinate 1,737,254 of NZ_CP108514.1, forward strand.
GCGACCGCCGAGTCGCTGGCGGCCGCGCGATGAGCACCGCGATCGACGACGACCTCTGGTCCGCGATAGGGGACCCGACCCGGCGCCGCATGATCGACCTGCTCCTGGCCGAGGGCCAGGGGACCGCGACGACGCTCAGTGCGCACCTGCCGGTGACCAGGCAGGCCGTGACCAAACACCTGGCCGTGCTCGACCGGGTCGGGCTCGTCCGGTACGCGCCCTCGGGACGGGAGAAGCGCTATCAGGTGGACGAGGCACAGCTGGCCCGTGCCGTGGCACAGCTGAACTCCGTCGGCGAGATGTGGGATGCCCGCCTGCGGCGCATCAAGAGCCTCGCCGAGGCGATCCAACGAGCCAAGAACACGGAGAAGTAGGGAGAACGAGATGGTGGACATCCTGCACCGGGTGGGAATCACGGCCACCCCGGAGAAGGTCTACGAGGCACTCACCACGGTCGAGGGTCTGGCCGCGTGGTGGACGACCGACACGAGCGGGAACGGCGACGGCTCCCTGCAGTTCCGGTTCGGCGACGTCGGCGGCTTCGACATGAAGGTTCTCGACCTGCAGCCGAACGCGCGGGTCCTGTGGGAGGTCGTCGACGGTCCGGCCGAGTGGGTCGGGACCACGGTGAGCTTCGAGCTGGCCCGGGAAGGCGAGTGGACGATCCTCATGTTCACGCACGCGGGGTGGCGCGAACCGGTCGAGTTCATGAACCACTGCAGCACCAAGTGGGCGATCTTCCTGATGAGCCTGAAGTCCCTGGTGGAGACGGGCACCGGCGCTCCGCATCCGCGCGACGTGCAGATCAGCAACTGGCACTGACGCCTCCTGTGGGACCCGGCCCCTGCGGCCCGGGCCGGCTGCGGCCGACCCGGGCCGCAGCGACGCGGCGAGGGGGCCGGCGGCCCTCGGACTCAGGCGTACTTCCCGGCGAACCAGGCGTCGGCCGCCTGGGTGTGGAGGGGGAAGGCCAGGGGGGACGGGGTGTGCAGGACGTGCCAGCCCGTGGTCTCGTCCGTCGGCTTCGAGGCGGGGAGGTCTGCGGCGCGGCGGGGCGGGAGGAGTCCGAAGAGGAGGAGGTGGCCCGCCGGGGAGCTCAGGGCGTCGGCCAGGGTGACCTCTGACGCCGGGGCCGTGATGCCGGTCTCCTCGCGGAGCTCGCGGACGACCGCGTCGCGCCAGTCCTCGCCGAAGTCGATGAAGCCGCCGGGGAGGGCGACCCCGCCGAGTGCCGGTTCGATGGTGCGGGTGATGACCACGAGGCCGGTGCCGTCAACGTCCTCGACGGGGAGGAGGGTGACGGCCACCGGGAGCGGGTTGCGGTAGGCGGTCGCCCCGCAGGCGGTGCAGGAGCGGGGCCACGCGTGGGTGGAGTAGGGCGCTCCGCAGGTGGAGCAGTGCGAGTCCTTCAGCTGTGCCGGCATCCGGCGATGGTATGCCAAGGGGTATGCGGATGACGGCTGTTGTGGGTGCGCTCGCGGTGCTGGCCGGCGGGGCGGCGGCGCCCTCCGGGTCCGGGCCCGGGTTCGTGGCGCTGCGCGAGGTGGATCCGAGCGTCCGGCAGGACATGCGGTACGCCGGTGCGCGGAATTTCACCGGTGGGGTGGTGGACGGGTACGAGGAGCCGGTGTGCCTGCTGGCCCGGCCCGCCGCCGAGGCGCTGCGGCGGGCGCAGCGGGGGTTGCTGCGGCGCGGGTACGCGCTGCGGGTGTACGACTGCTACCGGCCGCAGCGGGCGGTCGACCGGTTCGTGCGGTGGGCGCGGGAGGCGGACGGCCCGGACGACCGGGCGGCGAAGGCGGAATTCTATCCGCACGTGGAACGGAACCGGCTCATTCCGGAGGGGTACATCGCGGAGAAGTCCGGGCACAGCCGCGGGAGCACGCTCGATGTGACCCTGGAGGAACTGTCGGGCCGGCAGGTGGACATGGCGACGCCCTTCGACTTCTTCGATCCGCTCTCGCACACCGGTGATCCGCGGGTCACGGGTGCCGCACGCGCCCATCGGCAGTTGCTGAAGGGGGCGCTGGCCGAGCAGGGGTTCGTGAATCTTCCCGAGGAGTGGTGGCACTTCACGTACAAGCCGGAGGCGTATCCGGACACGTATTTCGATTTCCCCGTCGCTGTCGCCTCCGTCCGCCCGTGAGTACCGTGCCCGCATGACTTTCAGCTCGTACGAGGAATTCTGGCCGTACTACGTCGCGATGCACTCCCGGGCCGCCACCCGCTGGATCCATCTCACCGGCACGCTCACCGGGCTCGCACTGAGCGTCTACGGGGTGGCGCGGGGCCGCAAGCGCTACCTCGCCGCGCTCCCGCTGATCGGTTACGGGACCGCCTGGCCGGCGCACTTCCTCATCGAGGGGAACAATCCGGCCAGCTTCGGCCATCCCGGATGGTCGCTGCGCGGGGACGCGCGGATGATCCGGATGATGCTGGCCGGGCGGGACGCGGAGCTGGGCGAGATCGCCCGGAAGTGGCTCGCCGAGAACCCGTGCCAGGGGTGCCCTCCCGTGACAGACTTCTGACGAACCGTCAGACGTCTGGCTAGGGAGGGGTCATGGCACGCACACGCACACCCGTCGTGAAGGGGTGGTTCACCGAGGACGGTCCGGACGGCGGCTTCCGGCTGCTCGGCACCCGCTGCTCGGCCTGCACCGCGGTGTTCTTCCCGCGCGAGGACGCGTACTGCCGCAATCCGCACTGCCCGGGGGACGGCGAGCTCACCGAGGTGCCGCTGTCCCCGCGGGGCCGGGTCTGGTCCTGCACCGACGGGCGCTACCGGCCGCCCGCGCCGTACGTGTCCGACCCCGGCGTGCCCTGGGAGCCGTACACGCTGGTCGCGGTGGAACTGGAAGCCGAGGGGATGGTCGTGCTGGGGCAGGCGGTGCCCGGGGTGGGGGTCGCCGATCTGGCGGTCGGGACGGAGGTCGAGGTGGTGGGCGGCGTACTGAACGAGGACGCCGAAACCGTCTGGACCACCTGGCGGTTCAAGCCGGTGGGAGGGGCCTCATGAGCACCGACATCGCCGTCCTCGGAGCCGGAATGCACCCCTGGGGCAAATGGGGCCGCAGCTTCGTCGAGTACGGCCGGGCCGCCGCGCGGGCGGCGCTCGCGGACGCCGGACTGGACTGGACGGACGTGCAGTCGATCGTCGGCGCCGACACCGTGCGCTCGGGCTACCCGGGCTACGTGGCCGGCGCCACCTTCGCGCAGGCCCTCGGCTGGCAGGGCGCACGGGTGACCAGCGTGTACGCGGCCTGCGCCTCCGGGGCACAGGCGATCGGAGCGGCCCGCGCGCAGATCCTGGCGGGCCTGGCCGACGTGGTCCTCGTGGTGGGTGCGGATGCGGCTCCCAAGGGGTTCTTCGCCCCGGCGGGCGGCGACCGGCCGGACGATCCGGACTGGCTGCGGTTCCGCGTGCTGGGCGCCACCAACCCGGCGTACTTCGCGCTGTACGCCCGGCGCCGGATGGCCGTCTACGGGGACACCCCGGAGGACTTCGCCCAGGTCAAGGTGAAGAACGCGGCTGCAGGGGTGCTCAACCCGCACGCCCGCTACCGCAAGGGAGTGAGCGCCGAGGAGGTCGCGGCCTCGGCGGTCGTCGCCGATCCGCTCCGGCTGCTCGACATCTGCGCCACCTCCGACGGGGGCGCCGCGCTGGTGCTGGGCAGCATGGACTTCGCGCGTTCGCGCGGGGTGGCCGATCCGGTGAGGATCCGCGCGGTGTCCACGGTGACGCCCACGTATCCGCGGACGGTGCTGGACCTGCCGGACATCGCGACCGACTCTGCGGTGGCCGTGGATCCGGCGGCCGGATCCTTCCGGTCGTCGATCGCGCGCGCCGCGTACGAGGAGGCGGGGCTGGGCCCGGACGAGCTCTCGCTCGCCGAGGTGTACGACCTGTCCACCGCCCTCGAACTGGAGTGGTACGAGGACATCGGGCTGTGCGGGGAGGGCGAGGGGGCGAAGCTCGTCCGGGAGGGCGCGACCTCGCTGGGCGGCCGGATCCCGGTCAACACCAGTGGCGGGCTGGCCTCCTTCGGGGAGGCGGTGCCGGCGCAGGCCATCGCGCAGGTGTGCGAACTGACGTGGCAGCTGCGCGGGACGGCCGGGGGCCGGCAGGTGCCGGGGGCGAGGGCCGGGATCACGGCCAATCAGGGGCTGTTCGGGCACGGATCGGCCGTCGTCGCCGTGCGCTGAACAGCTCGTGCTGTCCGAACGCTTGACGGCCCCCTGCGGCAGGTTCACACTCGCTCCACAGTCCCGCGCCGCGACCGGGACCCCGAACCCCCCGTGAGAGCTGCGGCCCGTACCCCAGTCGGCGGGGGTACGGGTCGCCTCCATGTCGGGCCCGTCGTGCGGGCGCCGGTCCCGGGCCCCTCGTGCGGGCGCCGTGCGACCCCTGTGCGGGCCGCCCGTCAGGCCCCCGCGGACAGGCTCCGGCGCCGCTCGCGCGCCAGGGACATCGCGTGTTCCACGACCCCCACCAGCACGTCCTTCACGGATTCCCGGTCCCGTGCATCGCACAGCAGCACCGGTACCCCGGGGTCGAGGTCGAGTGCCGTCCGTACGGTCACCACCGGGTGCCGGTCGGCGCCGTCGAAGCAGTTGACGACGACCACGAACGGGATCCCGCGCCGCTCGAAGTAGTCGACGGCAGCGAAGCAGTCGGCGAGGCGGCGGGTGTCGGCGAGGACCACGGCGCCGAGCGCGCCCTGGGCCAGCTCGTCCCACAGGAACCAGAAGCGGTCCTGCCCGGGCGTGCCGAACAGGTACAGCACCAGGTCCTCGCGGAGCGTGATGCGCCCGAAGTCCATGGCCACGGTCGTGGTGTTCTTGCCCTCCACTCCCCCGGTGTCGTCGACACCGACGCCCGGCTCGGAGAGCCGTTCCTCGGTCCGCAGCGGTCTGATCTCGCTCACTGCACTGACCAGGGTGGTCTTGCCCACCCCGAAGCCGCCCGCGACCAGGATCTTCAAGGTCAGCGGCTCGACCGGCGACACCGCGTGCATGGCACCGGTGCGGCTAAAGCGCCCGAAGGCCATCGATCACCTCACGCAGAATGGATTCATCGGGCAGTTCGGCCGGTGGTACCGGCCGGGTCACATGGACCAGTTCCTCGTCGACCAGGTCGCCGATGAGGACGCGTACGACCCCGACCGCGAGGTCGAGGTCGGCCGCGAGTTCGGCGACCGACTGCGGCCGGCCCCGGCACAGCCCGAGGATGTGGGCGTGTTCCGGGGAGAGGGTCATGTCCCAGACCGGATCGTCGGCCGCCGCTTCGGCGACGACGAGCGCGATCAGGTCGAGGCGGTGCTGACCCGCGTGGCTGGTCCGGCCGCGGGTCATGGCGTACGGGCGTACGACGGGACCCGCGTCGTCGTCGAACCAGTGCGCGTGGTCGGGGCCGTCGGCCGACAGGTCGACGGGAAAGCCGATACCGGCGGCGATGTCGGTGTCGGTGGAGTGGTCCTGGCCTGAATCGCTCATGCCGTACGACTCACCCTCCGGCTGGCAGCCCGGTGCGCGGGGCGGTCGCCAGGTGGTCGCCCACTCGCTTGACCATCAGCGTCATCTCGTACGCGACCTGCCCGACGTCGGAGTCCGCGTCGGCCAGCACGGCCAGGCAGCTGCCGTCGCCCGCGGCCATGACGAAGAGGAAGGCCTCGTCGAGTTCGACCACGGTCTGGCGGACCCGGCCGGAGTCGAAGTGCCGGCCGACGCCCTTGGCCAGGCTGTGGAAACCGGAGGCCACGGCCGCCAGGTGCTCGCTGTCCTCGCGGGTCAGGTCCTTGGAGCTGCCGGTGGGCAGGCCGTCGCCGGAGAGGACCACCGCCTTGCGGATGGAGCCGACCCTGTCGACGAGCTCGTCGAGGAGCCAGTTGAGCGGGCCGGAGCCGCGGCCCCTGGTGTCGTTGCCGGTCTGCGGTGCGGTCATCGACCGTCCCCTTCGTTCTCGTATCCGGGACCGCCGGCGGCGGATGTGCCTGCCTCGGTCTCGGACTGATGCGGTGCGTGCTGGTTGCGGCCCGCCGTCCAGCCACGCTGGAGTGCGGACATGCGCGTACGTACGTCTTCCGCGTCGCGGTCGGCCACCTGGCCAGTGGCGGCTTCGGCGGGTGCGGCGGACTGGGCCTTCTTGAGCTGGGGTGCCAGGCTGGCCTGGCGGACCCGGCGGGGCAGCCCGCCGGTGCCCGGGCCGGGTGCGGGGTCCTTGTCACCGGATCCGGCCGTGGGGGCGGCGGTGGGCTGCGGGACCGCCGACACCGGGCGCTCCACCCGGCGGCCGTGATCGGCGACCAGGGTCGGGGCGGGGCGGCGGCGCGGCAGCGGTACGGCTCCCGGGGTGCGGGGGGCGTCGGGTCGCGAGGCCTCCGCGCGCTGGGTCTCCAACCGGACGGGGCCGGTGGGGGCGAGCGATTCGCGGTCGCGGTCGTTCTTGCGGGCGCCGTTGCGCTCGGTGTGCCGGTCGGTGTGCGGCCGGTCCGCCGGGCGCAGGCCCAGCAGGGCGCTGCGCGGGGTGCCGTTCGGCGGGGTCTCGTCGTCGAGGGTGGCCATGACGGGGCGGCCGGCGGCGCCGGTGCGACCCGCGATCCCGGCGGTGGCGCCGTCCAGGACGGCGGGGTCGTCGAGCGGGTCCAGGCCGCGGTCGACGAGCGGGGCCTCCAGCTCGACCGGGCCGCGCAGTTCGGCGGCGGGCAGCGGGCGGCCGGACGGGGCGCGCTCCACGGCGACGGGCGCGGGCCGCTCGGACGTCGTCCGGCCGGTGTGGCCGGCATGGGCGGGCGAGGCGGCCCGTACGGACTTGGCGGCCGCCCGGGCGCCTTCGAGGCGCATGCCGTTGCCGTTGGTCTCGGGGGCCTCGGTGAGCAGGGCCACGGGGAGGAAGACCACCGCGGTGGTGCCCCCGTACGGGCTGGGCTGGAGGACGACCTTGACGCTGTGGCGCTGCGCGAGGCGGCTGACGACGAACAGGCCGAGGCGGTCGGTGTCGGAGAGTTCGAACTCGGGGGTCTCGGCGAGCCGGAGGTTCGCGTCGAGCAGGGCTTCCGGGGTCATGCCGAGGCCGCGGTCGTGGATCTCCAGGGTGAAGCCGTTGGCCACGCGCTCGCCGTGCACCTGTACCGCGGTGTGCGGCGGGGAGAACACCGTGGCGTTCTCGAGGAGTTCGGCGATGAGGTGGGTGATGTCGGCGACGGCGGGGCCGACGATGCCCAGGCGCGTGAGGCGGCGCACCTCTATGCGCTCGTAGTCCTCGACCTCGGCGACGGCGGCCCGTACGACGTCCATCAGCTGGACGGGCTTGCGCCACTGGCGGGAGGGCGCGGCGCCGGAGAGGATCACGAGGCCCTCGGCGTGGCGGCGCATGCGGGTGGTCATGTGGTCGAGGCGGAAGAGGTCGGCGAGTTCCTCGGTGTCCTCGGTACGGCGTTCCATGGTGTCGAGGAGCGTCAGCTGGCGGTGCAGGAGCACCTGGTTGCGGCGGGCCAGGTTGACGAACACCTCGGAGACACCGCGCCGCAGGTCCGCCTGCTTGACGGCGGCCTCGACGGCGGCGCGCTGGAGGGTGTTGAGGGCCTGGCCGACCTGGCCGACCTCGTCCTTCTCGTATTCGAGGTGGGGCGCCTCGGTCTCCACGTCAACCGGCTCGCCGGCGGCGAGGCGGCGCATCACGCTGGGCAGCCGGACGCCGGAGGCCTCGTGGGCCTCCTTGCGCAGCCGGGACAGGTCGCGGACGAGGTCGCGGCCGATGCGGACGGAGAGGACCAGGGACACGATGAGGGCGATGAAGCCGAGCACACCGGCGGCGGCGGCCTGGATCATGACGTCCATGGCGACGGGTTCGATGCGCTGCTGGTAGCGGTCGCCCGCGGCCGTGTTCATGGCCGCCAGGTCTTCGAGGACCTTGGCCGCGGCCTCGTCCCACTGGGCGGGGGTGACGCTGCGCGGCTTGTTGACGGCGCCGCCTGCGATGAACCGTTCCTCGGCATCGCGCAGGGGCTTGGTCTGAACGTCCTTCCAGTAACTCTCGAAGCGTTCCCGGTCGTCGGCGGGGAGGGTCACGAGGTTGAAGTCGTAGAGCAGCGTGCGGTTGGCGGCGAAGTCGGAGACGTGGCGCACGTCGGGTGCGGTGACGTTGCGCGCGGCGAGGGCGGAGGCGATGACGGCGTCCTCGCGGGAGAGCAGCTCACGGGCGCGGCTGATGCCGATGAGGGCGCGGCCCTCCTTGTCGACCTCCACGTTGTCCAGGCCGTGGAGGTTCATGAGGAAGTCGTAGCAGGGGTCGACCAGCCGGTTGTAGAGCTCCAGGGCCTGGGTGGGGTCCAGGGCGTTCTGGTCGACGGAGCGGCGCATGGCACCGATGCCCTGGAAGGCGCCGACGATGGAGCGCAGGCGCTGGGCGCTCTGCGAGCTCAGCTCGTCGATGACCTTGGCGTCGCGTGCGCTGACGCTGATCTGCTCGACGGCCTCGTCGGTTTCGGCGCGGCGCTTGGTGAGTTCGGCGGTGGCCGTGGCGGCCCGCGGGTCGCCGAGGACGACGAGGGTCTGGCGCCGTTCCTTCTGGATGACGCGGACGACGTCCTCGACGGGGTAGCCGACCTTGTCGATCACGTAGGCCACGTCGAAGAGTTGGATCGCCTGACGGCCGGTGATGACCGTGGCGAAGCCCCAGAGGGCCGTCAGGGAGACGAGCGGCACAAGGAGCAACGCCACGATCTTCCGGCGGATGGACTTCCCGCGAAAGCGCATGGCCTCCCCAGCCTCCCCCAGGTCAACCCCGTTACCGGGGGTCGGTGTTCAGTCATTTAAACGGCGTGAGCCTACTACTGCTCTGGAGTAGGTTCGAAGGCGTGTCCGGACGTTTTCGGCCGGACCCCCGGACGAAGATCACCAGTTGTCCGACATTTCCGGTCAAGAGCAGCCCGATATGCGGCAGATGACACTTGGTGGGGCGTCAGTTCCTGCAACCTGATGGATGGCTGGAATTGTTCGTTCCGCGATCATCGGGGCGCGTGGAGGCATCCGCGATTCGGGAATCTCTCGGTGCCGCCGGACGTCTGTCTGTTCGAGGGCCACGTCGGGGGTAGATGTGGTGGGTAGGCATGGCGGACCGCGGCGTGGGGAGTGAGCGGACCATGAGCAGTGACGAGCGCGGCGGGGCGGTTTCGGACGCGTACGCCGGAGCGGCGGGGCGGGGGCTGTGGGTGGAGGAGCCGGCCCGCCGGCGCCGGATGCCCGATCCGGTGCGGACTTCCGCGGTGCGGGCGGTGTTGATCGTGGCCGTGACCCTGACCCAGGCGGCGATCACGTTCTTCCTGACCCTGACCGGCTCCTGGCTGGCCCTGCCGATGTCGCTCGGCGCGATGGCGGGGACGATCGTGGCCACGTGGGGCGTGCTGGACGTGTGGATCACCCGGCAGACGTGGAACCAGCGCTACGGGGTCCTCTCGGAGCCGAGCAGCACGGCGCGCAGCCGCCGCCGTGAGGCCCGCAGGGCCGCCCGGGCCGCCCGCGAGGCCGCCCCGGGCCGAATACCCCGGGACGACGGCCCCCTCACGGCCTTCGGCCGCTCCGCCTCCCCCTGACGGCGGACCGGTCCCTGCTCGCCTGCGGCGGGCACGGCGGGGCCGGCCGACGTCACCTGCCGGGCGCGGCTGCCGCACGCGGCCCGACGGACGGGGTCCGGCGCAGCGGCCGAAGCCCGTGAGGCGCCCGCGCGCCGAGCGGCGCGAGGCGGGCGTCAGGACGGCTGGCGGGCGTCAGGAAGTGTGGCGTGCGTCAGGAGACACCGCTGCGGCGGAACATGCGGGTGGCGGTGATCTCGCCGTGGATGGTCTCCTCCTCCGGGGACTGCTGCGGCAGGCCCGGGCGCAGGTGTTCCTCGACGCTGATGTACTTCAGGCCCGCCCGCAGGTCCGCGTCGTTGCGCAGCCGGATCACCAGCGGGAACTCGGCGAGGGCCGTGGTGTCGAACAGGCCCGTCGTGTACAGCAGCTGGACGCCGAGCGCGTCGGAGACGGCCCGCTGGAGCTCCAGCAGGTACGTGGCGTTCGCGCGGCCGATCGGGTTGTCGAGGAACAGCGTGCCCGCGTGGCGGTGCTTGTCGCGGCCGCGGTCGTTGCTGCGCAGCGCCGCCATCGTGCAGTAGAGGGCGATCGCGGCGGTGAGCAGCTGCCCGCCGGAGAAGACGTCCCCCATCTGGCCGACGGGGACGCGTTCGGCGCGCAGCACCGCGTCCGGCTTGAGGATCTCCACGGAGATGCCCTTGGGTTCGAGGGCCGCCTGGACGCCCCTCAGCAGCAGGGACATGCCGTCGCGGCGGCCCTCGCCGAAGGAGGCGGTGCTGTTCTTCTTCACGGCCGCGCGGGTGGCCTCGTCGATGACCTCGCCGAGCCGTTCCGTGAGCGTGGCCTGGTCCGGCTCCTCGAAGCGGATCCGCAGGAACTCCTGGCCCGACCATTCGCCCAGGCCCTCCGGCAGCTGGGAGAGGCGCTGCGCGGAGCGGAGCGTGGCCAGGGCCGATTCGACGAGGCCGCGCAGGCGGTCGACGATGCTGTCGCGGTTGCGCTCCAGCTGCGCCAGTTCATCGGTGAGGACGCGCAGCCGGGGGGCGAAGGCCGCCGCCCAGGCTGCCGCGTGCTCGGGCAGGGCCGCGGCGGGCAGTTCCCGGATCTGTTGGCGCGCGGGGGTGCGTACCTGCTCGTAGCGGGTGGCGTTGGCGTGCCGGACCAGGATGTCGCTCGCCTCGCGCACCGCGGACTCGGCGGCCGACAGGTCGGCCGCGCAGCCGCGCAGGGAGCGTCGGGCCTCGGTGGCCGACTGGCGGGCCTCCTCCAGGGTGCCCGGGTGGGGCACCGGCTCCTGCTCGTCCTCGGCGTGCGCGTGATCGCGCAGGAGGTCGCGGAGCAGGGCCGCGGTCTCGTCGAAGCCGCCGGCGCCGTCCTCGGCCGTGCGGTGGGCCCGCAGCAGGTCCGCGTGGGCGGCGCGGGCGCTCTCCACGGCCGCGGTGTGGGCGGCGAGCTGGGCGGTGGCCGTACGGAGCAGGGCCTGGGCCTGCTCGACGTCCCCGGGGACGAGCTCCTCGGGCAGTTCGGTGTGCGCCTCGCCCTCGGCGGGGGCGTGCCGCTCGGCCTCGCCGCGCAGCCGGCCGAGCTGCTCGCTGGCGGTGGACGCGCGGGTCTCCAGCATCTGGACGAGGGACTCGGCGCGGGCGGCGGCGGCCTGCCGGGAGGGGCCGTCGGCGCCGTCGGTGCCTTCGAGGAGCTGGGCGGCGCGGGTACGGACCTTGTTGGTGAGGCGGTCGAGTGCGGCGAGGGCGGCGCTCTCGTCGCTCTCGGCGCGGGCCTGTTCGGCGCGCAGGTCGGCGCCGACGCCCACCTTCTCGTAGAGCTGGGAGGCCGCGCGGTAGGCCTCGCGGAGGTCCGGGAGGGGCACCCGCGGGCCGTCCCCGTCCCCGTCGGGCAGCCGGTCGGGGGCGCCGGCGATCTCGGCGCGCTCGGCGCGCAGGGCGCGGGCGGTGCGGCGGGCGTCGTCGGCCGCGCGCTGGGCGGCGCGGCGGTCCTCGTCGGCGGCGCGGGCCCGGTCCAGGCAGACCTCGGCGCGGGCCTCGGACTCGGCGGCCTCGTCGGCGAGTTCGCGGAGCCTGGCCTGCCAGCCGGCCCGCTCGCGCAGGCGGAAGGCGAGGCCGGCGAGGGCGTCGGCGACGCGGCGGGCGCGCTGGGCGGTGTCCTGGCGCTCTTCACGGACGCGGGCGGCGTCGGCGGCGGCCTCGGCGGCCTCGGCGCGTACGGTACGGGCCTCCGCGAGCTCGGCGTCGGTCTCCTCGGCGAACGCCCGGGCAGCCGCGGCCTGTTCGGCGAGTTCGGCGAGGCGGCCGGGCGGGCAGCCGGTGCGCCAGGAGGCGAGGCGGGCGGCGAGTTCGCGGTCACCGGAGAGGCGGGCGGCGAGTTCGCGGATCTCGGTGTCACGGGCTCCGGCGCGGGTGCGCAGCGCCTGGCGCTCCTCGTCGGCGGCGTGCTCGTCGTGCATGGCCGGGTTCGGCGGTACGAGGAACACCCCGGAGTCGGCCGCGTCGCCGGCCGGCGGCAGCGGGGCCAGCAGCGCGGCGGCCGTACCGACGGCGACGGTGGACCGGGGCAGCAGGGCGGCGCCGGAGAGGACCTCGCGGGCCCGGCCGTGCGTGTCGGGGTCGGTGATGACGACGCCGTCGACGAGTTCGGGACGGGCGGCGAGGACGGCGGCGTGGTCGGCGGGGTCCACGGACTGGGCGAGGTAGCGCCAACCGGGCAGGGCGGGGATGCCGTGCTCGCCGAGGTACTCGACGGTGGCGAGGACGTCGGGGCCGGGCGGCAGGAGGCCGCCGTCGCCGAGCGCGCCGAGGATGCGGGAGTCGTCGGCGGCGGCGGTGCGGAGCTCGAACAGTTGGCGTTCGGCCGAGGCGACCCCGTCGGTGAGCAGGTGCCGGAGGTCGTCGGCGTTCCGGTCGAGGTCCGCGACCGTGAGTCCCTCGCCGGCGGCGGTTGCGGTGTGGCCCGGCTCCGGGGTGTCGGAGCCGGTGCCTGCGCCGGTCGGCGTACCGCTGCGCGGGCGCGGGAAGGCCGGGGCGTGGGCGGAGGGCAGGCCGAGGAGCTCGGCGAGACGGGGCGCGGCGGCGAGGGAGGCCGCCGCCCGGTGCTCGGCGTCGTGGGCGGCCTCGGCGGCGTCGGCGGCGTCCGCCGCACGGGCGGCGGTGAGCTCGGCGCGGGATTCCGCGGCGGCTGCCTCGCGGGCGGCTTCGGCGGCCGCGCGGGCGGCCTCCCGGGCCTCGTCCCAGGCGGCCACGGCGGTCTTCTCGGCGTCGGTGGCGGCGAGGGCCGCGCGCGCCGGGTCGGCGTCGGGGGCGGAGTCGTCGAGCCAGCCGGCGCGGACGGCCTCGGCGGTCTCCTGCTGGACCTCGGCGAGGCGCGAGCGGAGGTGCTCGGCCTCGCTGCGGGCCCGCTGGGCGGCCGTGGCGGCGGCGGTGGCGTCGCGGTGGGAGTCCTCGCCGGTGGCCTGGAGGGCGGCGGAGCGCTCCTCCTCCTCGTTGGCGAGCCGTTCGCCGTGCTCGGCGGCGGTGTGCAGGGCCCGTACGAGCTCGCCGGCGGCCGTGGCACGTGCGGCGAGCGCGGGGGCGGCGTCCCGCTCGGCCTCGCGGATCGCGGCGGCGACGCGGGCGGAACGGTCGGCGGCTGCGCGGTGGCGGAGCACGATCTCGGCGGCCTGCCACGCGGAGTGCAGCGTGCGGGCTTCGAGGAGTTCGCGGCGCTGGGCGGCAGCGGCCTTGTCGGCGACGGTCAGGGCCAGCGAGGCGTGCCGGTAGGCGAGTTCGGCGGAGACGGCGGCGCTGCGGGCGCGGGCGGAGTCGGCGGCGGTGACCTGGTGGGCGGCGCCGGTGACCTGCTGGGCGAGGTCGGCGGCGCGGCCGCGTTCCTCGGCGGCGCGGGCGGACAGCCGCCGGGCGAGGGTGCGCGTACGGCGTTCCGCGCCCGCGTGGACGTCGCGCAGGCGGGAGCGGGTCCCGGCGGCCTCGACGATCTTGGTGAGCAGGTCCACCGAGCCGGCGGTGAAGTCGCGTTCGGCCATGAGCTCGGCGCGGCGGCCGAGCTTGTTGCCGAAGCCGTGGACGAGGTCGGCGAGGCCGTCGGTGTCGCGGGTGTCGGTGACGGCGCGCAGCAGGAGGTCGGTGAAGTCGGAGTCCTTCTTCACCGCGAACAGGCCGGCCGCCTCGCCCTCGTCGGCGTTCATCTCGCGCTGGTAGCGGAAGAGTTCGGGGTCGAGGCCGAGTTCGGTGAGGTGCTCGTTCCAGCGGTCATGGATCTCCTCGAAGTACACCTCGAGGTGCGGGTAGGCCTTGCCGGCCTCGGTGAGGGCGTCGCGGAAGCCCTTCATGGTGCGGCGGCGGCCCTGGGCGCCGGAGGCGCCTTCGACGGGCGCGCGCACGGCGGTGGCCTCGGCGACGGGCAGGTTGTCCAGGCCGAGGCCCGGGCCGGGACGGAAGGAGTACCAGGCCTCGGCGAACTTGCGGGGGTCGTTGGAGACCTGGCGGCCGCGCCACTCGCTGACCTTGCCGACGACCACGCACTCGCCGGTCTGGGTGTGCTGCCACTCCAGGGCCACGTGGCCGCAGTCGTCGGCGAGCAGGAACTTGCGCAGGACGCCGGAGCTCGCGCCGCCGAGGGTGTTGCGGTGGCCGGGCAGCATCACGGAGAAGATCAGCTTGAGGAGGACGGACTTGCCGCCGCCGTTCTCCAGGAAGAGCACGCCGGCGGGCGCGGGTCGGCGCGGCGGGCCGGTGGGCTCGTCCTCGAAGAACTCCGCCTGGGCCGGCGCCGGGTGGGGCACCGGCTCGCCGACTCCGCGCAGGTCGAGCACGGTGTCGGCGTAGCGCGCGCCGGCGGGCCCGATGGAGTAGAGGCGGATCCGGGACAGCTCGTACATGGCGGCGGACTCTCGTGGTGTCTGGTGACGCAGGGCGTACGGAGGACGGGTGGCTCAGGCGTGGAACGGGAGCCCGGCGTCGGCGGCCAGGTCCAGGTCGTCGCCCTCGGGCGGCGGCAGCAGGGTGGGGGAGCCGTCGGAGACGGGGACCACGCCGAGTTCCAGGAGTTCGGCCATGGCCGCACTGCCCGCCATGTCGCGGACCTGGAGCTGGTAGCGGGGGGTGGTGCGGTACGTGCCACCGGACTCGTCGCCGGTGCGCTGCAGGAAACCGGAATCGGTGAGGAAGGCGGCGGCCTTGCCGACGATGCCGGTGGTGGAGCCGGCCAGGCGGCGGGCGTCCTTGGTGGCGCCGGTCGCGCTGCGGCGGGCGTAGACGCGCCAGGCGGCCTCCAGGCCGGGGGCGTCGGAGGCCGGGTCGGTGTTCTCACCGGTCTCCTCGGCGCGCTCCTCCAGACGCCGGCAGGTCTGCCGGACGAAGGAGTCGACGCCGTTGACGGTGATGCGGCCGATGTAGCCGTCGTCGGCGAGGTCCTCGGGGCGGGGGAAGGCGAGGGCGGCGACGGCGAGGTGGGCCAGGCCGTGCAGGAACCGGTCGGCGGAGTCGGCGGCGGTGCGGCGGGCGTAGTCGCCCATCCGGACGGCGAAGACGGAGTCCTCCCCGGCGGCAACGGCCATGCCCGCGCGCGGGGACACCTCCAGGACGACGAGGCCGAGGCCGGTGGCGACGGCGTCGGCGAGGCGGCCGAAGCCGGGGTCCTCGCGGTAGCGGCGGAGCAGCTCCGCGTACTCGGCGTCACGGGCGGGGAGCAGCTTGGGCTGCAGCCCGAAGGCGACGAGCCGGGCCGCGTCGGCGGCGTCGGCAGGGGTCACCGCCGGGTTCGCGGCCGCGACGGGGGTGGCGGGAGCCGCGGGCTCGCTCCACGCGGGGTGCTCGGCGTGGTGGTCGCTCACGGGTACGTCTCCTCGGCGGTGCGGGTCGTTCGGGCGGTACGGGTGCTGCGGGCCGCGCGGGCGGTCGTGCAGGTACGGGTGCACGCCGGTGCGGCGGCTTCGGCGGCGGTCGGGTCCTGTCCGGCGGGGACAGGCCCCCGCGCCCCGGGTCGGGCCCGGCCCGACGCCCACGTGGGCGCGGGGCGACCCGACATGTTCAGTCTCGCCGGGGCTGAATGTGCGACGGCTGTCATGACGCCTCCGCGCGGTCGGCGGCCATGCCGGCGGCGTCGAGGAGGGCGGTGCCGACGATGAGGTCGGCGCCGCCGAACTGGGGGTCGTCGAGCTGCGTGCCGTCGTCCACCGCGAAGAGCAGGCGCTCCTCCCCCTGCCGGTACGCCGTGCCCACCGCCGGGCTCGCCGCGTGGACGGCCAGCAGGGCCACCAGGTACGGCAGGTCCGCATCGCTGCGCCGGGCCTCCGCGAGGAGCCCCGACAGCCGCCGCGGTGCGTCGTGCGGGAGGTCCAGGAGCTGCATCGCGGCGGCGAGCTGCTCCTCGCTGAAGCGGCTGTCGTCCGGGGTGGCGATGAGGTCCGGTTCGGGCATCTCCGCGCCGAGGTGCTCGCGCTCCACGGGCGGGGTGAGCAGGATCTCGACCAGGTCGGCCACGCGCACCGAGACCGGCGTGCGCAGCCCCGCCCCGGACGCGAAGAAGGCGTCGGTCACCCGGCTCGCCTGCTCCAGGGGCAGCGGCAGGAGCGGGGCCACGAGCTGGCCGTACAGGTCGATGCCGGAGCGCGGCGCCGGAGCGGCGAAGGCCTGGCGGTCCTGCTCGGCGCGGAACAGCGGGCCCGCGTCCAGCAGCCGGGACTGGAGCTGGGTGTGGCGGCGGATGCAGTCCTTGACGATGTCGACGAGCTCGGCGGCACGGCGCTTGCTCTCCGGCTCCTCGGCCTCGTCGCGCGCCTTGCGGATGTTGGTCAGGATCGCGTTCTCGTGGCGGTAGCGGTCCGCGACGTGGTCGAGGGCCTCGGCGATCATGTCGGGCACGGCCTGCAGCCAGTCCACCGCCCGGACGTTGCGCCGGGTCGCGTCCAGCGTGCGGCGCAGGGTCTCGGCGTACTGGACGGTCCGGTAGCGGGCCTGCTCGGCGGCCAGCTGGGCGTCCGCCAGCCGCCCGCGGCTGATCAGCACCTCCAGTTTGACCTCGGCGGCGATCTGGGCGCTGGTGACGTCGGTGTCGAGGGCGCCGACCAGGACGTTGACGGCCTCGTCGGTGGTGCGCAGGTAGACGGCTCCGCCGTAGCCCGGGACCTCCTCGATCAGCTTGAAGTCGTAGTCCCGGCGGACGTAGACCCCGTCCGGGCCGAAAGTGCCGTAGATCGCGCGGAAGCCGCGGTCGACGCTGCCGACGTTGATCAGGTTCTCCAGCACCCAGCGGGCCACCCGCTCGTGCTCGGCCGCCGGGCGCTGCGGGGCCTGGGCCGCGATGCGCGGCAGCAGTCTGGCCACTATCTGCTCGTGGTCGGCGCCCGTGTCGAAGTCCATGTTGAGCGTGATCAGGTCGATCGCGGCCAGCGCGACCTCCGCCATCGCGTAGACCCCGTACTCGCCCGCCAGATTGGCCTTGCGTACGTCGAGGTCGTGCAGCGGGGCGGTGCAGGCGAGGGCGCGCAGCCGCCGGGCCAGGCCCTCGTCGGCGGCCGGGCCCGGCGCCGGGGACGGGAGGGTCTTCGCCGGGGCTGGGAGAGTCACGGACAAAGACTAGGCGCTGTTGCTGACAACATCCCAAACGGCACGGTTCGGCCGGATCGTCCCCGGCCGAACCGCGGGACGCCTGCTCTACGCTCAGCGCATGGATTCCATGATCGCATCCTCTCCCGTGGTCGACCTCAACGCCGACCTCGGCGAGGGCTTCGGGCGCTGGACGCTCACCGACGACGAGGCCCTGCTCTCCGCCGTCACGAGCGCCAACGTGGCCTGCGGTTTCCACGCCGGGGACCCGTCCATCATGCGCCGGGTCTGCACACTGGCCGCGGAGCGGGGCGTACGGATCGGGGCGCAGGTCTCCTACCGCGATCTGGCCGGCTTCGGACGGCGCGCGATGGACGTGCCGGCCGGCGAGCTGGCGGACGAGGTGGCCTACCAGATCGGCGCGCTGGAGGTGTTCGCGCGGGCGGCCGGCTCCCGGGTGTCGTACGTGAAACCGCACGGCGCGCTGTACAACCGGACCGTGCACGACGGCGACCAGGCGGCCGCCGTGGTCGCGGGCGTCCGGCTGGCCACCGGATCCGGTGCCACCGGGGGCCTGCCCGTCCTCGGGCTGCCCGGATCGCTCCTGCTCGCCGCCGCCGAGGGGGCCGGGCTGGCCGCCGTACCGGAGGCCTTCGCCGACCGCGCCTACACGCCGGCCGGGGCGCTCGTGCCGCGCACCGAGCCGGGAGCGGTGCTGCACGACCCGGACGCGGTGGTGGCGCGGGCGGTACGGATGGCCGCCGAGGGGACGGTGGCGGCTGCCGACGGGTCGCCGGTCCCGGTGGCCGCGCGCTCGCTGTGCCTGCACGGGGACACCCCGGGCGCGGCCGTGCTCGCGCGACGGGTCCGGGAGGCGCTGGGCACGGCCGGGGTCCGCGTGGAGGCCTTCGCGTGAGGCCCCTCGTGGTGGGCGGCGAGGCGCTGCTGATCGAGCTGGACTCGGCCGCGGAGGTGGCCGCGCTCCACGCCGAGCTGCTGCGCCGCCGGGACGCGGGCGAGCTGGGCCCCGTACGGGACCTGGTGCCGGCGGCGCGGACCGTACTGCTGGCCGGGGTGCGGGACCCGGCCGCGCTGGGGGCCCGGATCGCCCGCTGGGAGGTGCCCGCGCTCGCGGAGGCGCAGGGGCTGCTGGTGACCGTGCCGGTGCGGTACGACGGGCCGGACCTGGCGGAGGTGGCCCGGCGGTGGGGGGTGTCGCCGCGGGAGGTGCCGGGGATCGTCGGCGGCACCGGCTTCCGGGTGGCCTTCTGCGGTTTCGCCCCCGGCTTCGGCTACCTGACGGGGCTCCCGGAACGCTTCCACCTGCCCCGCCGTGAAACGCCCCGTACGGCCGTCCCGGCGGGCTCGCTGGCGCTCGCCGGCGCGTACGCGGGGGTGTACCCGCGCTCCTCCCCCGGCGGCTGGCAGCTGATCGGCTCCACGGACGCGGTGCTCTGGGACCCGGAGCGGGAACCGGCGGCGCTGTTCGCGCCGGGCGTCCGGGTGCGGTTCGCGGAGGCGGGCCGTGACTGAGCTGCTGGTGGTGCGGTCGGGCGCGCTGACGACGGTCCAGGACCGGGGGCGCCCGGGATACGCGCACCTGGGCGTCCCCCGCTCGGGAGCGCTGGACGCGGCGGCGTACGCGCTGGCCAACCGGCTGCTCGGCAACCCGCCGGACGCGGCTGCGCTGGAGACGACCCTGGACGGGACCGGGCTGCGGGCGCTCGCCCCGACGGTCGTGGCGGTCACGGGCGCCCCCTGTTCCGTACGGATCTCCGGTCGCCCGGCGGCCTGGGGAGCGGCGGTCCGGCTGCCGGCCGGGGCGGAGCTGGAGGTCGGCCCGGCGGAATCGGGGCTGCGCAGCTACGTCGCGGTACGGGGAGGCCTGGCCGTCCCGCCGGTCCTCGGCAGTCGCTCGACGGACCTGCTGTCGGGCCTGGGGCCGGCCGTCCTGTCGGCCGGGATGCGGCTGCCGGTGGGCCCCGCCGGGCCGGATCCGGCGCCCGGGGCGGACCTCTGCGCCCTGCCCGGCCCGCCTGCGGAACTGCTGCTCCCGCTCCGCCCGGGGCCGCGCGCGGACTGGTTCGCGCCGGCTTCGCTGGCCGGGCTGTGGCGTGCGGGGTTCCGGGTGTCGGCGAGGTCCAACCGCATCGGCCTGCGCACGGAGGCGGGCCCGCCGCTGGTCCGCGCCCGGCCCGGGGAGCTGCCGAGCGAGGGCATGGTGCTGGGCGCGGTCCAGGTCCCGCCGGACGGCCTGCCGGTGGTGTTCCTGGCCGACCACCCGGTGACGGGCGGCTACCCGGTGGTGGGCGTGGTCCCGCCGGGCCCGGCCCTGGACGCGGCGGCGCAGGCCCGGCCGGGGACTCCGGTGAGGTTCCTGCGGTCCCGATGAAACGTTTGCGGGCGCTCCGGCCAAGTACGGAGTGAGGGGGCCGACCGGGTCCCGACGCAGGGGAGGAACCAGGGTGCGAAGCCCAGGACAGAAGACCGGGCCACCGGAGCTCACCACGCACGACGGGTTCGGCGCGTTCTACGAGGAGCACATCGACGCCGTGCTCGGCTTCGTCACCCGCCGGGTCGCCGACCCGCACCTGGCGGCGGACCTGACGGCGGACATCTTCCTCGCGGCAATGGGCTCGGCCACCGGTTATCGGCCCAACAGGGGGGCGCCGATCGCCTGGTTGTTCGGGATAGCCCGCAACGTGCTGTCGGGCCACGCCCGCGGACTCGTCCGCGAGAGCGGCGCGCTGGCGCGGCTGAGCGGCCGCCGCCTCCTCGAGGACGAGGACGTCGCCGCCCTGGAGGAACGGATCGACGCCCAGCGGGCCTTCAGATCCCTCGCCGAGCGCCACGCCGCGCTCTCCGAGCCGCTGCGCGCCGCCCTCGACCTCGTGGTCATCGACCAACTCACCCCGGCCGAGGCCGCGCAGGCCCTCGGGGTCACCCAGGCGACGGTCCGCGTCCGCCTGCACCGCGCACGGCGCGCGCTGCGCGGGACCGAGCCCGCCGCCGTCACCGAGCCCAAGCTGGAGGCAGCCCGATGAGCAGCAGGCCCCGCGCGTTCGAGGAGCGGCTGAAGGCGGCGCTGCTGGCCCGCCTCCCGGAGGAGGCGCCGGCCCCGGCTCCCGCCCGCTCCTTCGCCCGCCGCTACGGCATCCCGCTCGCGGTGGGAGTCGTCACGGCCGTCGTCGTCGCCGTGATGGTCGTGCCCGGCAGCACCCGCAACGGCTCGCTGCCCGCCGGCGGTCCGACCGGCTCGCCGAGCCCTTCGGCCACGGACGCGCCCGAGATCAGGAAGGATCCGGACGGATCGCTCCGGTTCAAGCTGCCCGAGCACGATCAGATCCCGGCCCTGGTGGACCGGCTGAAGGAGCTGGGGGTCCAGGTCTCACTGGTCCCGAAGCGGCCCCGGTCCCAGTGTTCCGAGCCCGGCGGTGGGTACCGCGGTCCACAGGCCGACCCCGCGGCCGAAATCATGCAGCACAGCGATGACGACTTCCGCTTCAAGGTCAACGCGAAGACGGTCCCGCCGGGCTACACGCTCACGTTTTCCTGGGCGGACTACCACCCACTGGGCGAACAGGGGATCGGCTTCGGCGTGATCGAGACCTCCAAAGTCCCGTCCTGCACGATCGACTACTCCGAGGGCCTGGACGAAGCACTGAAAGCACGCTCCGAGCCCCCGAAGGACCCCGGCAAGACCATCGAGATCCCCGTGCCCGAGCCCGGCGAACTGGCCGAAGCGGTGCGGAGCCTGCAGGAGCAGGGGGTCGGCGTCGCGGTGACCGAGAAGAAGCCCGCGTCGGAGTGCACGCATGTGGGTGGCGGCTACCGGGGACCGCAGGCCGACCCCGAGGCCGAGCTGTCCCGGGGGCCGGAGAGGTCCACGTTGAAGATCAACTCGAAGACGGTCCCTCCGGGGTACACGCTCGTGTTCTCGAAGCCGGCCAGGCCGTCGGGCCCCAACGCCACGGTCGGGTACGGCGTGAAGGAGACGTCGAGGGTCACGCCCTGCGAGATCGACTTCTCGTTGGGCGAAGGGTGACGGGCAGGGTGGACTGCGAGCAGCAGGCCGACCGCGAGGGACCACAGGGACCACGGCGCGGTTCCCGGCCGGCTGCGCCACCGCCGGCCGGCTCGTCGCGATGAGCCCCCGCCCCGGCCCCTCAGGGCCGGGGCGTCCGCGCGCCCGCGACGAGGCACGACACGATCAGGTGGTCGCGGGCGCGGTTCGACCGGTGCGGCGTCCACGTGGCCGAAGGACCCGGGGCTCGCCCGTGCCGCCTCGACCACGGGTACCGCCCGCTCGCGAACCGCCCGTCGCGCGCCCCTACACGGCCGACTCCGGGGCGATCCGGCTGCGTACGGCCGACTGGACTTCCTCTTCCTCGGCCGGGTCCGTCGCCAGGCGGCGCAGTCGGGGCGCGACCCGGGCGTCGGCGGTCTCGGCGTGGTGGGCCGCCACCTCGCGGGTGGTCTCCTCGCAGTCCCAGAGACATTCGACGGCGAAGCCCGCCGCGAAGGAGGGGTCCGTGCTGGCGAGGGCCCGCGCAGCCCGGCCGCGCAGGTGGGACGAGGCCGTCTCGCGGTAGATGTGGCGCAGGACGGGGGCCGCGCAGCCGATGGCGAGGCGGCCGGCTCCGTCCACGAGGGCGTAGAGCCGCCGGGTGTCGGGGCCCGAGCCGCGGACCGTGGAGCGCAGGGCGCCGAGGACCAGTTCCGCGTCCTCGGCTCCGCCCCGGGCGGCGAGGGTGGCCGCGGCGGCCGCGCCCAGGGCGTCGGGGCGGTGGATCCAGCGCCGGGCCCGTTCGACGGCCCCGGGGCCGCACATGCGCTCGTAGGCGGCGACGGCGGGTTCGTCGGCGGCGGCTTCGATGAGGTCCAGCACGGCCGGGTTCTCCGGCTCGGCGAGGACCAGGTGGTGCAGGGCCGTGGCGCGGGCGGCCTCGCCGGAGGCGCCGGCGGCTGCCGCGAGAATCGCGGAGCGGTCCTCGGGCGCCGCCACGGCGGCCAGGCAGCGTGCGGCGGGCACGTGCAGCGGCGTGCCGCGGCGCAGCCCGTCGGCGGCCCAGTCGAAGACGGCCTGGACTCCCCAGCCGGGCCGGGGGCCGCTCGGGTTCAGCTGGCGCTGCCAGCGGTCGAAGGAGCCCTGCTGGCGGGCGGCGCGCAGGCGCTCGCCGTGCTGCGGAGTCTCCTCCCACAGGCACCACGGCCGGGGCTCGTAGGCGTCGCGTACGGCGGCGGCCAGCCGCGCCTCGCCCTCCGCCGTGGCGGGGAATCCGGCGAGGACGGGCGCGGCCAGGGACCGCAGGCCCTCGTCGTCGTCGCGCAGGGCGAGCTCGTCGAGGGCCCAGGCCCAGTTCGCCCCGGAGGCGGCGTACCGGCGCAGGAGCATGAGCGCGTCGTCGCGGCCGTAGGAGGCCAGGTGGCCCAGGACGGACAGGGCGAGGCCGGTCCGGTGGTCCTCTTCGTCGACGAGGTCGTCGGCGCTGAAGAGGTGGTTCTCGATCTCGCCCAGGGGACCGTTGAGGTCCAGGTAGAGCCGGGCGTAGTACAAGGAGCGGTTCTCGACCTGCCAGTCCTGGCGCGGGTCGCGGAGCACGCAGTGGTTGAGGGCCTCGAGGGCCTCGCCCCTGGGTGCCGCGAGTGCGTGCAGCGTGCCGTCGCCGCGGCCGCGCTGGAGGAGCCCGAGCAGGGTACCGCTCGGTGCTATGACTGGTTCGAACATGGGAATGGCCTCAAATCAAGCTGGGGACGCAACCGGGAATCGGGATTCACAGGGCCGCGTAACAGCATGTGAGGACGTCCGCCGTCATGTTCCGCTCGATGTAGACCATTGCCTTCTCACTCTCGTCAGTTCTTCGTGACCATGGTGGCCGGGCCGGGCCGGGACACCCTTCGTGTCCTACCCGCTCCGGCCCGCCCCCCGTGCTCGCGAATCGAATCCGACGCCATGATGGCCCAGCCGGTTTGTGCACCGCGACCACATTTACGGCCGCCGTGACCAACCTGTGAGGTCGGGAACCGGCCGGGCACGGCCAGATCCCCGGCAAAAACGGACTACTTGGCTCCGAAAAGTTCCAGCAGGTCGGCCTTGGCGAACATGCGCGCCGTGTCCACGGCGGAGGGGGTTCCGGCGTTCGGATCGGCCCCGCCGGCGAGCAGGGCGCGAATGACGGCCTCCTCGCCCTTGAAGACCGCCCCGGCGAGCGGGGTCTGGCCGCGGTCGTTGGCGCGGTCGGCCTCGGCGCCGCGGGCCAGCAGGGCCGAGACCGCCTCGGCGTGGCCGTGGTAGGCGGCGAGCATGACGAGGGTGTCGCCGCGGTCGTTGGTGAGGTTCGCCGGGACCCCGGCGTCGAGGTAGGCGGTGAGCGTCTCGGTCTCACCCTGACGGGCGAGGTCGAAGATCTTGGTGGCCAGTTCGATGACGTCCTCGTCGGGGACGCCCTGGGAACCGGCGCCTTCTGCAGCCTGCTCGCTCATCGTTCGTACCGCCTTTCACTCGTTGCTGACATGGTCCGCCCCGCAGCCCCGTCCCCAGGACGGGCGGGCAGGGGGGGTGCACGGCACTGCGTCCGTACGGGTGAATCGCCAGAGTAGCGCCCTGGCCTGCACATGTCCGGGCCGGGCCGAGGCAAGGATCACCCTCGACCCCCTGTGCGCCGGACGCGCCAGCCGGGGTGAGCCGGTCAAGTGAAAAACCCAGGAATTCACCCGTATGCACCTTTTGTCGCATTGATACTTCCTGTGAGCCTGGAAGAACTGATGGTGACTGTCCCCACCAACCAGGAGAACTCCTCATGGTCCTGTCCATCTCAGGCGTGGTCCTGCTCGGCATCATCTGCTTCCTCTTCTTCAAGAAAGACGGGATGAAGCTGACGCACGCGTTCGTCTGCGCGCTCTTCGGCTTCTTCCTCGCCGGCTCCGCCATCGCCCCGAGCATCACGGCGAGCACGGCGAGCCTCGCGAGCCTGCTCGGCGGGATCAAGCTCTAGCCCGGCCATCGCGCAGCGCCACCAGCAACACCCGAAGCACCCGTCACACCCACAACTCCAGGAGACGCCCGTGGCCCGGCGCCCACTTCCCCGCGTCCTCAGCAGCGGCACCACGTCGCTGTCCCGGGGCCGCGACCTCGCTCGCACGGCCGCCGACACCGCCACGGACGTCCTCCATCCGCTCCTCACCATCGGACGCGGGCTGCGCATCCTGGCCTCGGCCGGGCGGCGCAGATGGTCCGGGACCCCCAAGGACAAGCGTGGTCCCGCGCTGTTCCTGGGAGCCGCCTGCGTCCTCGTGGTCGCACTCGTCCCCTACGGTCCGCTCCTCGCCCTGATCACCCTCATGGCGGCCGCGGCCTGGCAGGGACGCGACCGCACCCCGGTGAAGACCGGGCCCAGCGATGCCGAGACCGAACGGCTCGGCTCCCTCTACGAAGCCCTCGTGCCGTACTTCTCCATCCCCGAGGACCCGAACCCCCTCTTCGCCCACGGCGGGGACTGGGACAAGGCCTTCAGCGGCTACGAGTTCGACGAGGCGGGCCGCATCACCCGGCTCCACATCCGCTACCCGGCCTACTTCACCGAT
The DNA here is from genome assembly GCF_035989305.1 of Streptomyces sp. NBC_01233. Lineage (NCBI taxonomy): Bacteria > Bacillati > Actinomycetota > Actinomycetes > Kitasatosporales > Streptomycetaceae > Streptomyces > Streptomyces sp. NBC_01233. Next base: position 1,761,966 of record NZ_CP108514.1, read on the forward strand.
GGCGAGACCGCCTCACGGGCCCGGATCGAGGCACTGCTGCACGCCAAGTCCGGGCGCGGACGGGAGTATCTCTTCGACTGGGACGAGGAGGGCAACCAGCTCGACCTGAGTGTGCTGGCGGCGCTGCCGACGGGCATCGCCGCGCAGCCGTTCGTCACCTCGCCCGGCGAGACCGTGCTCGGCTTCACCGACGCGGGCGGTGTGCAGCGCACCCTGCCCGTCCTGGAGGGCGACGAGCCCCGCGACGTGCCGCCGGTGATCTGGCGCACCGGGCCCCGCTCCACCGAGCCCCACCTGCTGGCCGTCGGCCAGCCCGGCACCGGCACCTCCACCCTGCTCCGCTCCGTCGCCCTGCAGGCCCTGCGGCACGGCGGCGACGTGCTGATCGTCGACGGCGGCGGCAGCGGCGACTACTCCTGCCTGTCGGGCCGCGCCGGCGTCCTCGCCGTGGAATGCGGGCCGACCGGGGCGCAGGCCACCCTGGAGTGGGCCGCGCAGGAGACCGAGCGGCGGCTCATCGCCACCCACCGGGCCCGGGAGTCCGGCCGGCCGGCGCCCGAGGACACCCGGCGTCCGCTGTGGATCCTGCTGGACCAGCCGAGCGTGCTGGCCCACCTCTCGGTCGCCGAAGGGGGTCCCGACCCGCTCGCCCAGCTGCAGGTGCCGCTGCGGCACGGCCGACCCGCGCACGTCACGGTGGTGGTGGCCGAGCACTTCGACCACCTGGAACTGCTGAACGACGCCGTCTGGCAGCACACCCGCGCCCGGATCGTCCTCGGGCCCGCCGGGATCCAGCAGATCGCCGACGTGCTGGGGCTGCCGCCGCACACCACCCCGACCGCCCAGATGCCGCCCGGCCGCGGGTACGCCCGGCTCGGCGCGGGTCCCGTGCACCGGCTGCAGGTGCCCGCCACCCCGGACCCGTACGACGAGGCCACGAACGCGGTGTACCGCCAGGCCGTGCTGGAGCTCCTGCCGGACCGGCAGCAGGGCCCGGGCCGCAGCCCGGGCAAGCCCCTCCACGCCCTGCCGCCGGCGCAGGGCTCGGCCGTCGACGCCTCGCAGATCCCGGAGGTCCCGGCCGAGGCGCCGTGACCCCGACGGAGGCTCGGCGCTCTCCCGCTGCCGGGGGCTTCCAGGGGCCGGGAGCCAGGTGTCACGCCACGAACCGTTACGCCACGAACGTGCGCGGCGGCTCCGCGCCGCTGCCGCCGGCGCCCGTGCCGACCAGCCGTGCCGCCGCCGCCAGCCGGGAGGCGGCCTCGTCGGCCACCGGCCCGCCCACGGTGAACGGCAGCCGGACGTAGCCCTCGAAGGCCCCGTCCACGCCGAACCTCGGCCCCGAGGGGACCCGTACGCCGACCCGCTCCCCCACCTCGGCCAGCCGGGAGCCCGACAGGCCGCCCGCGCGGGCCCACAGGGTCAGCCCGCCCTGCGGCACCTCGAACTCCCAGTCCGGCAGCTCCCGGCGGACCGCCGCGACCAGCGCGTCGCGGTTCTCCCGGGCCTGGTCGCGGCGGATGTCGACGGCCTCCCGCCAACCCCCGGTGCGCATCAGCCAGTTCACCGCGAGCTGTTCCAGCACGGGCGTGCCCAGGTCGGCGTAGGCGCGGGCGGCGACCAGGCTGCGGATCACGTCGGGGGCGGCGCGGACCCAGCCGATCCGCATGCCCGCCCAGAAGGCCTTGCTGGCGGAGCCCACCGTGATGACCGTGCTGCCGGACGGGTCGAACGAGCAGACCGGGCGGGGCATCTCCAGCTCCGGGTCCAGCCGGAGTTCCAGCATGGTCTCGTCGGCGACCAGGACGGTGCCGGCCGAACGGGCGGCCGCCACCATGGCGCGGCGCTGCTCGTCGGAGGCCAGGGCCCCGGTCGGGTTGTGGAAGTCGGCCACGACGTAGGCGAGGCGGGGGGCCGAGTCGCGCAGCACCTGCCGCCAGACGTCCATGTCCCAGCCGGCCAGCCCGTCCGCCATGGCGACGGGCACGAGGCGGACCCCGGCGGCGCGCATGAGCTGGAGGATGTTGGCGTAGGACGGCGACTCGACGGCGATCCGCTCGCCGCGCCCGGCGAAGAGGCTGCAGATGGCGTCGATCGCGCCCATCGCGCCGGTGGTGACCATGATCTGCTCGGGCATGGTGGGGATGCCCTGCTCGGTGTACCGGTCGGCGAGCATCCGGCGCAGCGCGGGCAGGCCGGCCGGGTAGTCGCCGTGGGTGTGCGCGTAGGGGGGCAGCTCCTCCAGGGCACCCTGGACGGCCTTGGTGAGCCAGGGCTCGGGGGCGGGGAGGGCGGCGCAGCCGAGGTCGATCATCGAGCCGAGGGACTCGGGCGGCAGCGGCTCCAGGCCGCGCGCGGGCAGCGGGTTTCCGGCCGGTACGGAAGTCCAGCTGCCGGCGCCCCGGCGGGATTCCAGGAACCCCTCCCCGCGCAGGGCCTCGTACGCCGCGGCGACGGTGGTGCGGCTGAGCGAGAGGGCGACGGCCAGCTCCCGCTCGGCGGGGAGCCGGGCGGCGACCGGGACGCGGCCTTCGAGGACGAGGAGGCGGATCCCGTCGGCGAGGGTGCGGTACGCGGGCAGTTTGCGGGCGCCGGGGACCGGGGGGCGCTCCTGCTGCGAGGTGATGAGACGGGCGAGCTGCGCGGCGCCGACCGCCGAGGTCCATTCGGCCATTGCGTCCGGTCCACCTTCGTCGGATTGGCCTCGACGGTGGGCGCCGGGAGCCGGGATTGGATTGATGTCTGCGGGCACAGCCTGTCACGTGCCAGTCCACCTGCACCAGGGGGTGTCGCACCGGGGCGCCGCCGGGCACCGGTGGGGTGCCGGGTGGGGCACCGGAGCCGCACCGGAGGGCATCGGCGGACACCGGTTCGGACGCCGGTTCGGACGCCGGTTCGGACGCCGTCTCGTCACCCGTTCACCTCGCGTACCGCCGTCCACTCACGTCCCGGGGGATACTGCCGCCGTGACGCACGTACGCCTTCGCCATCCGTATCTGGACCACCCGGCTCCGATCCCCTTCGCGCACCGGGGAGGTGCCGCGGACGGGCTGGAGAACACCGCCGCCGCCTTCCGCCGGGCCGCCGAAGCGGGCTACCGGTACTTCGAGACCGATGTGCACGCCACGGCCGACGGGAAACTCGTCGCCTTCCACGACTCCACGCTGGACCGGGTCACCGACGGCCGGGGCCGGATCGCCGAGCTGTCCTGGAAGCAGGTCCGCGAGGCGCGCGTGGCGGGCACCGAGCCGCTGCCGCTCTTCGAGGAGCTGCTGGAGGAGTTCCCGGACGCCCGCTGGAACATCGACATCAAGGCCGAGTCCGCGCTGCACCCGCTGGTCAACCTGATCGCGCGGACCGGGATCTGGGACCGGGTCTGCGTGGGCTCCTTCTCGGAGAGCCGGGTGGCCCGCGCCCAGAAGATCGCCGGCCCCCGGCTGGCGACCTCGTACGGCGTACGCGGGGTGCTCGGCCTGCGGCTGCGCTCGTACGCGATCCCGGCGGCGCTGCGCGTGGGCGCCGTGGCGGCGCAGGTGCCGGAGACCCATGCGGGCATCCGTGTGGTCGACCGGCGCTTCGTGCGGACCGCGCACGAGCGGGGCCTGCAAGTCCACGTGTGGACCGTGAACGAACCGGAACGTATGGAGGCTCTCCTCGACCTGGGTGTCGATGGCATCATGACCGACCGGATCGACATCTTGCGCACGGTGCTGGACCGGCGCGGGGCCTGGGCCTGACACGCTCTTCGGCCGCCGCGCGGGCACGGGGGCCGCTGCGGTACGGGGACCAGCGAGGGGGACACCAGGTGAGCGCGGAAGACAGCAGGACGGCCGAGGAAGCGGAACCGGCGGAACCGGGAGCCGAGGACGGCAGATCGGCCGCGACGGCCGCGCGCAAGCGCGAGCAGCGGGGCTGGTACTTCTACGACTTCGCCGTGTCGGTGTACTCGGCGAGCGTGCTCACCGTGTTCCTCGGGCCGTACCTGACCTCGGTGGCCAAGGCCGCCGCGGACGCCGAGGGCTTCGTCCACCCGCTGGGCATCCCGGTGCGGGCCGGGTCCTTCTTCGCCTACTCGGTGTCGGCCTCGGTGATCCTGGCCGTGCTGCTCATGCCGCTCGTGGGCGCCGCGGCGGACCGGACCGGGCGCAAGAAGCCGCTGCTGGCGGTGGCCGCCTACATCGGCGCCGCGGCGACGGCCGGGATGTTCTTCCTCGGCCGTGAGCGCTACCTGCTGGGCGGGCTGCTGCTCATCGTGGCGAACGCCTCGCTGTCCGTCTCGATGGTGCTCTACAACGCCTACCTGCCGCAGATCTCCACGCCGGACGAGCGGGACACCGTCTCCTCGCGGGGCTGGGCCTTCGGTTACACCGCGGGCTCCGTGATGCTCGTGATGAACCTGGTGCTCTACATGGGCCACGACTCCTTCGGCCTCACCGAGGGCATGGCGGTACGGATCTGCCTGGCGTCGGCGGGCCTGTGGTGGGGCGCCTTCGCCCTGATCCCGCTGCGCCGGCTGCGGGACCGGGCCGTGGTCCGGGAGCCGGGGGCCGGGCCGGCGGTCAGCGGCTGGAAGCAGCTCGTCGCCACCCTGAAGGACATGCGCCGCTACCCGCTGACGCTGTCGTTCCTGCTGGCGTACCTGATCTACAACGACGGCGTGCAGACGGTGATCTCCCAGGCCTCCATCTACGGCTCGGAGGAGCTGGAGCTGGACCAGTCCACCCTCATCGGGGCGGTGCTGCTGGTGCAGGTCCTGGCGGTGGCCGGGGCGCTGGGGATGGGCCGCCTCGCGCGGATCTACGGCGCCAAGCGGACGATCCTGGGCTCGCTGGCCGCGTGGGGCGTGACGCTCGCGGTCGGGTACTTCCTGCCCGCCCGGACCCCGGTGTGGTTCTTCGCGCTCGCCGCGATGATCGGGCTGGTGCTGGGCGGCAGCCAGGCGCTGTCGCGCTCGCTCTTCTCGCACCTGGTGCCTGCGGGCAAGGAGGCCGAGTACTTCTCGGCGTACGAGATGAGCGACCGCGGGCTGAGCTGGGTGGGGCCGCTCGTCTTCGGCCTGACCTACCAGCTCACGGGGAGCTACCGGGACGCGATCATCTCGCTGGTGGCCTTCTTCGCACTGGGATTCGTGCTCCTGGCGCGAGTGCCGGTGCGGCGCGCGGTGGAAGCGGCAGGCAATCCTGTACCGGAGCGGATCTGAGAGCGGGTCCGCGAGTGCGCACGGCCCGGATCCACGAACGAATTCCGAACGAATTTAGACGTTGAAGCAAAGGGCCGGTAGTGTACGCCTTTGGCCTGCCAGGCGGACCGTTACTGCGCGCTCAAGCAGCGTGGACGTTGGGTGACATCTGCTGCCAGATGTGACAAAACGGGCATTGGTGGGTACAACAAGGGGCGGCACGACGGGCGACGCACGACCCGGAGCGGGAATCTATACCGCCGACCGGACGTTGACCGGATGACGACGACAGCGACACCTGTCCTGTGGGCGACAAAGCCCGGGAGGCACGATTCATGAGTGAGCGAGCTCTCCGCGGTACGCGCCTCGTGGTTACCAGCTACGAGACGGACCGCGGCATCGATCTGGCCCCGCGCCAGGCGGTGGAGTACGCATGCCAGAACGGACATCGATTTGAGATGCCGTTCTCGGTTGAGGCAGAAATTCCGCCGGAGTGGGAGTGCAAGGCGTGCGGCGCCATGGCACTCCTGGTGGACGGGGACGGGCCCGAAGAGAAGAAGGGCAAGCCTGCGCGAACGCACTGGGACATGCTCATGGAGCGACGCACCCGCGAGGAGCTGGAGGAAGTGCTGGCCGAAAGGCTTGCGGTCCTGCGCTCCGGCGCCATGAACATTGCCGTGCATCCGCGGGACAGCCGCAAGTCCGCCTGACAGCCGGACGGATACACAAGCCGAGGGGCCCCGCCACACTGTGTGGCGGGGCCCCTCGGCTTTCTCCTGCGCTCTTGCCCGGTGCCGGCCGGGCCGGCCATGGCGGCCGGGGCCGGCAGGGCCGGTGTTCTACGGGGTCAGGGGCGGGCGGTGGCCCGTCTCCGGGCCGCCCGGGCCGCCGGGCCGGTCCTCTCGGATGACCTCGCCCTGGACGACCTTGCCGTCGGGGTAGTGGATACGGGCCTGCTGGAAGGCGTCGCCGAAGCTCCCGGCCGGGGCCGAGGCCATCTTCCGCTCCAGCGAGCGGGTCGCGCGGCGGCCGATCCAGGCCCGGACCGGCGGCAGCAGGAGGAGCAGACCCGCCACGTCGGAGAGCAGACCCGGCATCATCAGGAGCAGGCCCGCCAGCATCGTGAGGCCGTTGCCCCGGCCGGGCTGCTGCGGGGCGGGCTGCTGCCCCTGCTGGGCCTGCTGGAAGGTGTCCGCAAGGTTCTTGAAGGCACGCCGCCCGGCCCGCTTGATGACCACGGCGCCCAGCACCATGGCGCCCGCGAGCAGCGCGGCGACGGCCAGCCCGCCGGCCACGTCCGCGACCACGGTGAGCAGCCAGACCTCCAGGATCAGCCAGGCGGCGATCGCCAGGGGGAGGAAGGTTCGGGCGGGCGAACGCCGCCGGGGGGCCGTCGAAGTCCCCGGCCGCAGGGATCCAGTGCCGGTCGTCATACCAACCAGTGTGCCTGGGGCCGCATAAAAGTGTCCTCAGCCGGGGGTACCGGACGGCCCCTAGGGGTCAGCGCTTCGGGTCGGGCCCGGCCGGGCCCTTGCCGCCGTCCTTGCCGCCGTCCTTGCCACCGTCCTTGCCCAGCAGCTTGGCCGCCTGGGCCTTGAGGCCCCACTGGGTGACCCGCCACAGGGCCTCGACCACGATGTCCTTGCTCATCTTGCTGTCGCCGAACTCGCGCTCGACGAACGTGATGGGCACCTCCACCACGCGGAAACCCTTCTGCACCGCCCTGCGGGCCAGGTCGACCTGGAAGCAGTAGCCCGCGGAGGCCACCTCGTCCAGGCCCAGGCCCTCCAGGGTCTCGCGGCGGAAGGCCCGGTAGCCGCCGGTCACGTCACGGATCGGGACGTTGAGCATGAGCCGCGAGTACGTCGAACCGCCGCGCGAGAGGATCTCCCGGCTCTTGGGCCAGTTGACGACGCGGCCGCCCGGCACCCAGCGGGAGCCCAGGACCAGGTCGGCGCCTGCCAGTGCGGTGAGCAGGCGGGGCAGCTCCTCCGGCTGGTGGGAACCGTCGGCGTCCATCTCGACGATCACTCCGTAGCCGGCGTCCAGGGCCCAGAGGAAGCCCGCCAGATAGGCCGCGCCGAGCCCCTCCTTGCCCTTGCGGTGCAGCACGTGCACGTGGTCGTCGCCGACCGCGAGCTCGTCGGCGAGCTTGCCGGTGCCGTCGGGGCTGTTGTCGTCGGCGACCAGGATGTGGGCCTCGGGCACCGCCGCGCGGACGCGGCCGACGATCAGCCCGATGTTCTCCGCCTCGTTGTAGGTCGGAATGATCACCAAGGCCGTACCGAGCGGCCCGTAGGTCCGCTGTCCGCCGTCGCTCACTGAGTCCCCTTTTGTGCGCTTGCACGTCCTGTACGTCTGGTCGCAGAGGATGACTTTAGAACAGTGATCGGGGCCCGCGGTCCTTCGGGCCGGTCAGACGCCCGCTGGCTGCGGGCCGCCGTGACCGTTGTCTACTGGACCGCCGAGCCCCGACCGGGGCCACCCTCCCCCAGCTCCCACTGGAGGTGCCCCCACCGGCGAAACCTTCCCTCGCCCCCGAGGCGCGGGCGCGCTGAGCAGACGGATCCGTCCGGCACGGACGTCCTGTGGTGGACCCGGCCGAACTTATCCGGGTCCGACCGCCCGTACCGAACCGAGGCACACCGGATCACCCCTGTGGGCGTACGAATACCTCCCGCCCGCCGACGACCGTGGCGAGGCACACCGGGAGTTCGGATCCGGGGGTCAGGTCGGGCAGTCCGGGGGTGCCCGAGCGGGGGTCGGTGGACCAGCGGGCGACCCGGTCGTCGGGGGCCTGGACCACCAGTTCGCCGGTCTGCCAGACCGCGTAGTCGGCCGGGGCGCCGGGTACGAGGATCCCCGCGTCGTCGCGGCCCAGGGCCCGCCAGCCGCCCCGGGTGTGGGCGGTGAAGGCGGCCCGTACGGAGATGCGGTGCTCGGGGGTCCGGTGGAAGGCGGCCGCCCGGACCGTGCCCCAGGGGTCGAGCGGGGTGACCGGTGCGTCCGAGCCGAAGGCCAGCGGCACGCCCGCCTTGAGCATGGCCGCGTACGGGTTGAGGGTGCGGGCGCGCTCGGCTCCCAGCCGGTCGACGTACATGCCGTCCTCGCCGCCCCAGGCCGCGTCGAAGGCGGGCTGCACGGAGGCGGTGAGCCCCAGCTCCGCGAAGGCGGCGATGGCGGCGGGCGTCATCATCTCGGCGTGCTCGACCCGGTGCCGGGCGGCACGGACCCGGGCCAGGCCGACCTTCTCGGCGGCCGCCCGGACGCCCTCGACGACGGCGGTGATCGCGGCGTCGCCGATGGCGTGGAATCCGGCCTGGAGGCCCTCCTCGGTGCAGGCGGCCACGTGCTCGGTGACGGCCTGCTGGTCGAGGTAGCCGGTGCCGGTGTGCGAGGCGTCGGCGTAGGGGGCGTGCAGGCAGGCGGTGTGCGAGCCGAGGGCGCCGTCGACGAAGAGGTCACCGGCCGCCCCGACGGCCCCGAGCGCCTTGGCCAGTCCCAGGTCCCGGTCGGCCCAGTACCCGAAGACGCGCGGCCCGGGCCGCTCGGCGGCCAGCGCGAGCAGGCCGGTGAAGTCCTCGGCGGAGGAGATGTCGGGCCCGCCGCACTCGTGCAGGGAGCCGATGCCGAGGGAGGCGGCCCGGTCGAGGGCGGCCCGCTGGGCCTCGGCGCGCTGGGCCGGGGTGACGGCGGCCAGGGCGGCCCGCCGCACGGCGTGGTGGTCGTCGGCGGTCAGCGGCTGGTCCCCTTCGGGCCGCACGGCCGGGACGAGGTCGAGCAGGGCCGTGGTGACCACCGCCGAGTGGACGTCGATGCGGCTGAGGTAGAGCGGGCGACCGCCGGCGGCCTCGTCCAGCTCGGCGCGGCGCGGCGCCCGGCGCTCCGGCCAGCGGGCGGCGTCCCAGCCGTGCCCGAGGAGCACCCGGTCGGCCGGACGGCTCGCGGCGTACCCGCGTACGAGGTCCAGCGCGGCCGTCAGCGAGCGCGCTCCGCTGAGGTCCAGCCCGGTGAGGGCCAGGCCCGCGGAGGTGGTGTGGACGTGGGCGTCGGTGAACGCGGGCGTGACGAGCGCCCCGCCGAGATCGACGACCTCGTCCACGCCCTGCGCGAAGGCGTCGGCCGCGCCCTCGGAGCCGACCCAGGCGATGTGGCCGCGCTCGACGACCATCGCGGTGGCGAAGGGGTCGGCGGGGCTGTGGACCTCGCCCCCGCGCAGGAGGACGGTGCGGGTGGGGTCGGTGGGGGCGGGTGTCGCGCGCTCGGTCATGGGGACAAGTTTCGCGTGTTCGCCGGGCGCGCGTGGACGTGGGTGCGGGGCGGGCCCTGCGGGCGGCCTTCCCCGGCCCGCCCCTCCACCGGGCGGGGCCGGGTCACGCGAGGGCCGCGTGAAGCATCAGACGCGGGGCGGGCGGGCCTCGTAGGGGGTGGACAGGACCACCGTCGTGCGCGTCGAGACGTGGGCGAGGGCGCGCAGCCGGCCCAGGAGGTCCTCCAGCTCCAGGGGCGTGGCGACGCGCACCTTGAGGATGTAGTTCTCGTCGCCCGCGACGCTGTGGCAGGCCTCGATCTCGGGGACGCCGGCCAGCCGGTCGGCGATGTCGTCCGGGGCGCTCGGGTCGAAGGGCTTGACCGAGATGAACGCCGTCAGCGGCAGGCCGACGGCCTCCGGGTCGACCACGGCCGCGTACCCGCGGATCACCCCGCGCTGTTCCAGACGGCGTACTCGCTGATGGACTGCCGACGTGGACAGTCCCGTGGCCTTGCCCAGATCCGTGTAGCTCATCCGCCCGTCCCGTACGAGCAGATCCACGATCTGGCGGTCCAGCTCCTCCATTGCGCTCATAGCCGCTCAACTTAAGGCCCAAGGGCACTCCAAGCCCAGTGGTGTCCGCCCACTGGAGGCATCTGCGCCAGGCATGTGACCAAGGCCACAGGGGTATGCAGGCGCAGGCCGGTCTGTTGTGGTTACTCGTGACGCTCGACGGGAATTGCTTGCTGTGGCCGAGGCCGTAGAACCTGCCCGCCCGGCCCACCCAAGGGGGAGTACATCCATGCTGAACACCAAGCGCGCCGGTCGCACCGAACCGGAGCCCCTGGAACCGCTCGTATCCGGGGACGGCCCGTACCCCGAGGACGGCTCGTACGCCGAATACCCGGACGACCTCGACGGATTCGAGATCCACCACGCGATCTGCCCCGACTGCGGCCAGTCGATCGCCCTTGTCGCGGACGAGGAGTTCCTGCCGCAGCACGCGCTCTGCCTGACCCCGTGGAACCCCTTCGGACTCACGGTGTGCGCGGGCACCGGGCGGCCGGCCACGGACGCGCTGCCCACCGTGGGCGTGATCCAGCCGGTGCAGGCCCCGGAGCTCGATCCCGTCGTCCTGTCGACCCTGCCCCAGGGCCTGGACTGGCGGACACAGCCCTTCTCGCACATGGGCGGCCCGGGCTCGCTTCCGGTCCGTGTGGTGAGCCCGGTGCTCCCGCAGCCGCAGGCGCAGACGCGGCAGCAGCACGCCCAGGCGGCCTGACCGCCGCCCGGGCGTCCCGCCCCCTGTCCGACCCCTACCAGTACGTTCCCTGCACCATGGCGGCCAGACTGGCGTGGTGCAGGATCAGGCTGTCCGGGTCCGCGGGGATCTCCACCTCGCCGAAGTGCGCCTGCCGGTAGGCGATGCGCAGCATCACGATGGCGTGCCGCAGGGCGGCGTAGAGGGTGTGGAACTCCATGTCGCGCGGGACGTGCCCGGTGAGTTCGGCGTACCTGCGCTCCAGGTCCTCGCGGCGCAGGAAGTCCGGTAGCCCGGGCTGTCCGAAGCCGGCGGTGAGGTCCTGGAAGAACCGGTGGAGGTAGACGGTCCAGCCGAGGTCCACCTCGCGCGGGGCGCAGGCCGCCATCTCCCAGTCCAGGACGGCCACCGGCGTGAAGCCGTCGTAGATGACGTTGCCGATGCGGGCGTCGCCCCAGTTGAGGACCGCGGGGCCCTCGTCCGCCGGCCACAGCTCCTCCAGGCGGGCGAAGGCCCGCTCGATGAGCGGGGACGGGGCGAGTCCGCCCACCACCCAGGCGTAGTAGGCGCGTTGGGCGTCCACGTGTCGGCGCAGCGGGGTGCCCTTGCCGTCCGGCAGGAGGAACTCGGCCTCTTTGGCCGGGAATTGGTCGTGCAGGCGGGCGAGCAGCGAGATGCTCGCCTCCTGGAGCCCGGCGCGCTCGGCGTCGGTCGCGGCGTGCAGCCAGTTGCCCTCGTAGGTGTACGGCATGACGTCGGGCGGGACCCGGCCCTCGGCACGGGCCATCACGAAGAACGGCGCCCCCAGCGGCCCCGGATCCTCCTCCAGCCACTGCACCCGCGGCACGGGCAGGTCGGTGTGCTCGGCGACCAGGCGCATCACCCGGTGCTGGCGCGGCATGTCGTACGTCGGGAAGACGGTGTAGGCGGCCGGGTCGGCGGCGAGCCGCAGTGCGCAGGCGCGGAGCGGGGTGTCGGGGTGCTCTATGTCGAAGAGCAGGGTCTCGCTGGACATCCCGTTGGATCCGGGGACCGAGACGTTGGCGACCTTCGCTCCGGGGAGCCGCGTGTCCAGCCAGGCGGCGAGGCGCCGGCCGAGCTCTTCGGGCTCCCGGGTGGAGGTGCGCGGGCGTGGTGCAATGACCATGGGTGAGCCCCTTCCTGCTACTGGGCGACGGAGGAGTAGTCGGCGAAGCCGCTCGGGTCGTGGCGGCCGAAGCTGCCGTGCTCGAAGATCCCGTGACCGGTCCGCCCGTCGAGGGTGAAGCGGGCCGAGTGGTCGGTGACCCCGAAGGCGGCCAGGGGGTGGGCCGCGGGGTCGGACAGGTCGTAGACGCGGCGGTCGGTCCAGCCGCGCCCCTGCCAGGTGCCGTGCTGCCAGTCGTCGGCGGGCGGGTAGCCGGCGCCGACGGCCAGCGGGGAGCTGTTGAGGATCTCCACGCCCAGTTCGAGGGGCTTGCGGGACGGGTCGGTGAGATGGACGACGGCCCGCTCGGGGTGCCGGCCGCCCGGCCGGTAGCGGATCTCGGTGTGCGGCCAGCCTAGCTGGACGTCGTGGCGGCCGCTGCCCTCGGGGAAGACCTGCACGGCCTCGTTGAGGGTGCGGTGCCCGTCGGCGTCCTCCTGGGCGATGACCATGACGAAGCGGTCCTCGAAGCGGACCGGGATCCAGAGCCAGTGGAACCCCTCGGGCCGGTACTCGTCGGCGGCGCGGCCACCTTCCTCACCGGGTATCGGCCGCACCCCCCAACTCCGGTCGCGGGTACCGGTCCACTCCCCCGGCGTGAGGACGAACTCCTCCCCCTTCGCCCGGATGACGCCGCTCACGCCACCGGCCTGGACGAAGCGGCGTCCCTCCAGCATGAGCCGGTCGCCGCGCCGCTGGACGTGGTGGGGCTCCCAGACGGCGGGGAACTCGGCGGTCCAGGTGACGTCGTACGAGAGCCCGTCCGGGTCTGCCGGGTCCGCCGCGCAGCGGAGCGTGAGCCGCTTGAGCGGAACGTCGACGGTGATGGACAGGGGCCCCACGGACAGATTCATCCGATCGTCGGTCAGGGCGTCGGAGGCCCGGACGGCGAGGAGCTCGTCGCCGAGGCGGAGGGTGGCGTAGGTGTCGATGACCCCGACGTTGGGGTAGACGCCGAGGCCGAGGATGAGGACGGCGCGGCCGGCGTGGTCGAAGACGTGGAAGATGCAGCGGTCGTAGGCGTTGCGGTCGCCGCTGACGAGGTGCTTCATCGACAGGGGGGCCTGGTGGATGGGGTACTCGTCGAGCGCGACGGGCCGGTCGACGGACATGGCGGACCTCCTGGACGGACGGCTTCGGGGGGCGGCTCAGGCGAATATGACGGTACGTCAGAAACACCACCCACGGCCACCCTTCTGGCACGCTCTGACACCCCGACACACCACGCCAGGCCGCTGGGCCACTGGGCCGCGCCGGGGCCGGGAGGCCAGGCCGGGGCCGGGAGGGCCCAGTGGGGACGATGAAGGCCGATCGAGGGGGAGGAGCGGCAGAAGCTCAACTCGGCCGAACTGGACCGGGGTGTGGCTGGGGTCCAACCCCCGGCGGCCGCCGGCCGCAGTCACGGAGGAGCCCGTAGAGGTGGAAGGCGGCCTACCGGCATCGGGCGGCCGGCGGCCGTCGTCATGCGGGATCGATGGCGACCTAGTCCAGCCACAGACGGCCGGCAGCAGCTGAGAGGTGCAAAGCACGCAGCCACCGGTGCCGCCCTACGTCCAATCCAGGACTGCCGGCGGCGACTGAGACACGTGAAGCGCGTAGCGATCGGTGACGGCTTGCATCCAGCCACAGACGGCGGTCGGCCGCCGTCATGCAGCAGCCCGCACCGATCAGTGGCGGCCTATGCCCGACCCCAGACGGCCGGCAGCCGCTGAGACATGCGAACCGCGTAGCGATCTGATGCGCCCCCGGCCAGGCCGGTGGCCACCGACGGGGCCGTCCCTGCCTTGATCGCCCGGCCCGTTCCTTTGGGGGTTCCCGGCTGTCTTCGATCTTCCGTGGCGGGACGGTCGGTCAAGGGGGGCCGCAGGCCATCGCGCAGCGACGCGACCGAAGGGAGCGCCCTTGAGGGACCGGCCCGCCACGGAAGACCATGAGACCGACGGGAAACCCCCGAACCCCCTCCATCCCGCCCCACCGGATCCCGCCCCGGGGAGGGCTCGAACGGATACCCGTACCCCGGGGGCGATTACCCGGCCCTTCACTCCCGCGTTGGCCGTGCATGACCATGCTTCAGTCTTCAACCGGCCGAAGGCGTCGGCCGATGCCGCCGGGTTTCGAAGAATCGGTTCAGCGTCATCAGCACCAACACCAGCGCGAGCAACAACAGCAACAGCAGACGCCCGATCCGCCGATCTACCGCGACCTGCTGGCCCGGTGGGCCGATGCCGGCCGCACCCTGCCCGGTCGGCGCGACCCGGAGTGGTCCCGGCTCACGTCCTCCCCGGTCTGGCCCACCACCAGCAGCGGGCTGTACTAGCCCCCCCTGCCCCGGCCCCCGCCCCTGCCCCGGCCCCGGGCCAAGGTCAGCGGGTCTCCGGCCCCGCCAGGTGGCGGGCGATGACCATGCGCTGGATCTGATTGGTGCCCTCCACGATCTGGAGGACCTTCGCCTCGCGCATCAGGCGCTCGACGGGGAAGTCCGCGGTGTAGCCGTAGCCGCCGAGGACCTGCACCGCGTCCGTGGTGACGGCCATCGCCGCGTCCGTGCAGAACAGCTTCGCCATGGCCGCCTGGCGGGAGAACGGCTTGCCCGCGTCCCGCAGCCGCGCCGCCGCGAGATACAGCGCGCGCCCCGCCTCGATCTTGGTGGCCATGTCGGCCAGCATGAAGCGCAGCCCCTGGAAGTCGGCGATCGGGTGCCCGAACTGCTTGCGGTCCAGGGCGTACGCGAGCGCCTCGTCCAGCGCCGCCTGGGCGACGCCGATGGCGCAGGCGGCGATGCCCAGACGCCCCGCGTCCAGCGCGGCCAGGGCGATGGTGAAGCCCTGCCCCTCCTCGCCGATCCGGCGTGCGTCCGGCACCCGTACGCCGTCGAAGTGCAGCTGGGCCGTGGGCGAGCCCTTCATGCCCATCTTCTTCTCGGGCACGGCCGCGGTCAGGCCCGCCGCATCCCCGGGGACCAGGAAGGCCGTGATGCCCTTCGGGCCCTCGGCACCGGTGCGGGCGAGGACGGTGTAGAAGTCGGCGACTCCGCCGTGGGTGATCCAGGCCTTGGTGCCGGTGATGATCCAGTCGTCGCCGTCGCGCACCGCCTTGGTGGTGAGCGAGGCGGCGTCGGAGCCGGCGGCCGGCTCGGACAGGCAGTAGGCGCCCAGCAGGCCGCCGCCGAGCATCGCGGGCAGGTGCGCGCCCTGCTGCTCCTTGGTGCCGTAGCCGGCCAGGCCGTGGCAGGCCAGGGAGTGCACGCTGACGCCGAGGCCGACGGTCAGGCGGGCCGCGGCCAGCTCCTCCAGGACCTGGAGGTAGACCTCGTACGGCTGCTCGCCACCGCCGTACTCGCCGGGGTACGGGAGGCCGAGCAGCCCCGCCTCGGAGAGCAGCGTGAAGACCTCGCGGGGGAACGTCCCCGAGTCCTCTTCCTCGGCGGCCTTCGGGCGGATCTCCCGCTGGGCGATCTCGCGTACGAGGGCGAGGAGGTCGCGGGACTCCTCGGTGGGCAGCTGACGGTCCACCGGCTGCGGGGCGCGGTCTGTCATGGCGGCGCTCTCCTCCCTGGTCGGGCACGGCGGCGACGCGTGAGGTGTGGGACGCGCCGCCGGGTCTCGGTGCTCTCACAGCCGATGGTGCCCTCCCGGATCACGGAATGGGCTGTTCAGCGGCTGCGGCGGCTTGAGTATGCCCGATCACGGGCTTCCCGTCACCGGGGCAAGATCGTCACGCTGACCGAACGGTCCTTCGGTAGCGGGAGGTGCCGGACACTCCGGGACGAATTCCTCGATCACCGTCAGTGTCGCGCGCAGC
This sequence comes from Streptomyces sp. NBC_01233, assembly GCF_035989305.1. Lineage (NCBI taxonomy): Bacteria > Bacillati > Actinomycetota > Actinomycetes > Kitasatosporales > Streptomycetaceae > Streptomyces > Streptomyces sp. NBC_01233. The sequence goes on from NZ_CP108514.1 coordinate 1,777,645, forward strand.
TGGCGCACGAGCAGGGCCCCGAGCTCGGCGCGATCGGGCTGCCCCACCGCCTCGATCCCACCCAGCCCACCGATCCATTCCAGAGTGATCCCCTCGACCGAGGAGAGCCAGCCGACGAGGGCGAGCCGGGCGACCGGCGGAAGTGCACGGTGCCCGTACGCGCCCTCGGCGATGGTGGCGACCAGCTCCTCGCGGACGGCGTCGCGGACGGCGAGCACCTCGGCGTCGCAGCCGACGCCGCCGGTGACGATGGTGCGGTACGCGGCGCGGTGGTGCTCGGCGTAGTGGAGGTAGCCGTCGATGGTGCGGCGGACGCGCTCCGCGTCGGGGAGGTCCGCGTCGCCGCCGGCGCGGGCGACGAGCTCGGCGACCGAGTCCTCGACGATGGCGAGGTAGTAGCCGCGCTTGCTCTTGAAGTAGTAGTAGATCAAGCCCTTGGCGACGCCCGCATGCCTGGCGATGTCGTCCATGGAGAGCGCGTCGTACGAGGTGTCGGCGAACAACTTGCGCCCGGTTGCTATGAGTTCTGCCTTGCGAGCCTGTGAACGCTCGGTCGTGCCGCGCTGTTGACTATTATTCAAATTCAGCCCTAGCCTCGAACCGCCACAACGTGCCCGAAGTATGGCAGCACTTCCCGATCGGCCGGGACGCCTCGACCTCTGGAGGGTCCGTACCGGACGAGCCCGGACGGCGGCGGCAGGAACCGGAACCGGAACAGAGATGCCGGCAAGCGGCCTCGCTGCGCGACTACCGCATCCCACCGTTCGTCTTCATGACCCGGGTCAGCGCCGAGCAGGCGCTGTGGAGGCGGCCGTGGAGGCGGCTGTGAGAGCGAGGGCGGACGCGGCTACAGCCAGCCGACCTGGGTGACGAACATGGCGACGACGACCACGAGGGTCCAGCCGAGGACGTGCTCCAGCCAGGAGGAGTCGTCCTTGGGGCCTCCGGTGCGAACGAGGTCCAGGGCGGGGGCGGTCGGGGCGGCGCTGTCGGCAGTCATGATGTCCAATGTGCCAGCGTTCGCGGCCTTCGCGGTAGATGACGATGGTCACCTGGTGGCACGCATCACACCGGACATCGCATCGGCATCACATCGGACATCACACCGCCGGGCCCCCGCCGCCCCCGAAAACGAAGGGTGCGGCAGGGGCCCGGCGGCTGGTCGGCCGCCTTCGCCAGACGCGGGGATCGTCAGATGCGGGAATCGCGGTTGCGCCCCGCCATGCCCGCCATCGCGAGGCCGAGGCAGAGTGCGACGGCTCCGGTGATCACGTTGCTGACCACCGAACGAGTCGTGTCCATCTCTCCGGCGATGGCCCACGGGGCGATGATCGTCCACGCGCCGAGTGCGACGGCGGTCCAGGCCATCGCATGGGTGCGTTCGTAAGCGGACCCCAGACCGCCCATGCACAGGCAGAACGCCAGGCCGGCGATCAGGTTGTTGATGGCCAACGGGGTCAGGACGCTGAACCCGGCTATCCACGGCGAAGCCGCCAGGTACAGGCCCGTGACCAGGGCCAGTGCTTCAACGGCTTGCGCGGCAGGGGTGCTGGTCACCCGCTCGAACCGAGTGCGCATCTCGGCAAGGTCCGGGTGGTGCTCGATGCTGCTGGGATGAGTGGTCATGGCGGACTGCCTCCTACAAGGAGCCTTATATGCCCTTTATGCCCATATTTCGCCCGTTAAGCCATCCAAACCAGCGGAGCTTTCTCGAAGCTTTCCGAGACCTCTCTCGGCGCTTCCTCAGAGCACGCCGACCGCCGTCAGCGCGGCCGCGTGCGCCGCGCCGAGGGCCGCCGGGAAGTAGAGGTAGCAGATGCCGCCGGTACCCGAGGCGACCTTGCCGGAGGCGCCGTGGCGCTTGGTGCGCAGCCAGATGGTCTCCCATTCGGCTCGCTTGTAGACGCGGCGGACGGCGGGGTTGTCGGGCGAGTTGGGGTCGTTGGCGATCACGTCCCCGGCGGCCGTGAAGCCGATGACGGTCATCAGGTGGCCGGCGGTGCCGTAGCCCGCGCCGGTGAGCTCCTCCGTGCGGAAGGACTGCGAGGTGATGGCCGGGATCCCGGCCCGGACCAGGGTCTCCAGCTCGGACAGTGCGGTGAGGCGGGTGACGACGCCGGCGAGCCCGCGGTAGGTGGCCGCGTACGCGGGGTTGAAGGGCCAGTTGCCGCAGCCCTTGTAGGCGGCGTCGTAGGTGGAGCGGGCCGCGTGGCAGATCTGCGGGTCGGCGTACCTCGGGTTCACCCAGGTCAGGGCGGTGGCACTGGCCTTTCCGCCCCAGTACTCGATGATCATCTGCGACGAGGTGGGGCTGCACCAGGCTTCGCCGCCGTTGTCGTACTCGGGGTACTGCCCGGCGTGGGTCTCCTGCGAGTAGCGCGGGACCGTCAGCTCGTGGGCGCGGCCGGAGGGGGCGGAGGCGGGGACCGTGAACCGGTCCGGGACGTCGGAGACCATCGCGCCCGCCAGCCACACGGTGGGGCCGCGGTCCGCGCCCGGCTTGCGGTGCAGGGTCAGGCGCAGCTGCCAGTCCGTGATCCGCAGCCCGGCGGCCGCGGCCGGGGCGTCGACGGCCAGGGTGTCGGTCCAGACGGTGGACTTCCCGTCGGTCTGGCCGTCCACCGACGTGCGGCGGATGTCCCGGTCCCCGGAGGCCCACCGCCCCATCACGTACCAGGGGGTCGCGGTGCCGTCGGTGTAGGTGCCGCGCAGTTCGATCTGGATCCAGGTGCCGCCCGGGGTGCGGGCGTTCCAGGAGGCGATGGCCTCGGTGGCGGGCACGGTGGAGCGGTGCACCGGGGAGGTCCAGGTGGAGTACTCCCATACGCTCTTCCTCCCGGTGTGCGGATCGGCGTACTCGGTACGGCCGGCGGCGGTCTTGATCTCCAGGCCGGGACGGGCGCCGCCGACGGCGGTGGTGCCCTTGTGGGTCCCGGCCAGCCAGTGGGCGAAGGAGTACCAGAAGCGGTTGTCGACGGTGCGGCCCGCTGCCCGTGGGGTCGGCCGGGCGGCGGCCGAGGCGCTGCCGCCGGGGACACCGGCGGCGGTCGCCGCGGTGGCGACCGCGAGTGCGGCGACGAGTACGGCCCTGCGTGGCGTGGATGCTGTCATCGCGAGGTTCCCCCGGGGTGGGTCGGCGCTTCGGTGGCTTCACCCTTCCAGTTCCCGGCGGCCGTACGCCGAAGCCACGGGTCGTGTCGGGCTTGTCTACGCTGGTCGGGTGGAGCCACAGCAGTCACTTGAGTCACTCGCCCGGGAGCTTGCCGCGTTGCCGGTCTCCCTCGGCCCGGTGCGTCTGATCGGGATCGACGGTCACGCCGGATCCGGGAAGAGCACCTTCGCGGGGCGGCTCGCCGAAGCGCTGGGCGGGGCGCCCGTACTGCACCTGGACGACGTGGCCAGCCACGAGGAGCTGTTCGGCTGGGAGGAGCGGCTGCGCGCGCAGGTGCTGGAGCCGCTCACCGAGGGACGGTCCGCGCACTGGGCCCCGTACGACTGGGTGGAGCGCCGCTTCGGGCCGCAGCGGGTGCTGGAGCCGGCGCCGGTGCTGCTGATCGAGGGGGTCGGGGCCGGCCGGCGGGCGCTGCGGCCGCATCTGGCGGGGCTGCTGTGGATGGAGACGCCTCGTGCGCAGTCCTGGCTGCGGGGGCGAAACCGGGACGGGCGTGAACTTTCCGACTTCTGGGACGGATGGGAGCGCGCGGAGCACGCGCACTTCTCCAATGACCCTTCGCGCCCCTTCGCCGACACCCTGGTGCGCCAGTGCGGTACGGGATACGAGTGGTCTTCCGGGACCGGTGCGACGGCGGGAACCGCCGCTTCCGTCACCGAGGGTGACGAACTCCCCCGGGCCTGAGCAGCCCGGAAAATCCCCTCCGCCAGGCCTCCACCGACCTGCTTGACCTGGGGCCCGCACCGGCCTTACGTTCTCAATGCGCGGCCTCACGGCTGCCGCAGAACGAAGCCCCCGATTGTTCCCCCGTGATCGGGGGCTTCGTTCTGCCCGCGAACTCCCTTCCCACGGGTGTCGCGCGAGGCGGATCCGCCCCGGATCTTCACCCTGAGTCACCGGGTGCCCCTGGGGCGCACGCCCGAACCCGGCCCGTCGCGCCCTACGTAAGGTGCGAAACCGCAGGTACGATGCAGCCCTGATTTCAGCGACGCCAGCCGGGGGCACCGGTCAACTCGCGCGCTCGAAGCGGGGGTTGCCGCGCACCACGGGGGCAGGCTTGTGGGGGACGTGATGGATTTCGGCACGCCGGGCAGCATGCACGCCCCGGCCGAACTAGCCTGGCTGCGCGGAGTCGACGCCTGCACCATGGGCGCGTATCCGCAGGCCGAGGAGGAGTTCCGGGCGGCCGTACGACTCGATCCCTCGATGGCCGACGCCTGGCTGGGATTACACGCGCTCCGGGTGGACACCGGCAACGCGTTACTCCGGATGTACGCGCACCGGGACCGCTTCGGCGAGCAGCGGGCCCGGCACCGGCGGACGCTGAACTCCTGGTACTGGCTGGGCTGGTGGGTACAGCCGGTGCTGGAGAGCCGGCGGGACCTGCTGCTCGCCCACGCCTCGCACTGGCTGGACGGCCGGCACGTGCCCGAGCTGGACCAGGCCCTCGCGGCGCTGCCGCCGGTGGACACCGACTCCCAGGTACGGTTCCTGCACGCCTGCCGGGCCTATCTGGTCAAGGACTGGGAGCAACTGGTCCGGCACACCGAGCCGCTGGTGAACGATCCGCTGCTGGGGATCGAGGCGGGGCTGTTCGGCGGGATGGCCCGGGTCCGGCTGGAGATGTACGGGCAGGCGGAGCCGATGCTGTCGGCGGCGCTGATGCGATGTCGCAGCGAGCAGCCGCAGCGCAAGGAGCTGCGGTACTGGCTGGCGCGGGCGCACGAGGGCACCGGGCGCAGCGCGGCGGCGCTGCCACTGTACCGGGCGGTGCACCGGGTGGATCCCTCGTTCATGGACACCGCGGCCCGGCTGACGGCCATCGAGGACGGCGACGACACCGACGGCATGGCGGATCTGGCGGGTCTGGCGGGGTACGCCGGCTACGGGGCCTACGCCGGGCACGGCCCCTCCCCCGCCGGCGGGGACTTCGCGGCGGTCGCGCTGGGCGGCGGGCCCGTCCAGGACATCGCGGCCGACAACCAGGCCGAGCCGGACCCACTGGCTCCGCCGACTCCCCCGGCGGGCCGGGTGGAGGGCGCCCGGCGCAAGGTGCCCGTCCCGCCGCAGGGCGCGCCCGAGGGGCTGCCGGCCGGTCCGGCCGACCCGGCGGCGCTCGCCGAGGCGCTGGCGGAGCTGGAGCGGATGGTGGGCCTGGAACCGGTCAAACGGCAGGTGAAGGCGCTCTCGGCGCAGCTGCACATGGCGCGGCTGAGAGCGGGGCAGGGGCTTCCGGTACAGCCGCCGAAGCGCCACTTCGTCTTCTCGGGGCCGTCGGGGACGGGGAAGACGACGGTGGCCCGGATCCTGGGGCGGGTCTTCTACGCGCTGGGGCTGCTGGGCGGGGACCATCTGGTGGAGGCCCAGCGGGCGGACCTGGTGGGCGAGTTCCTGGGCCAGACCGCGGTGAAGGCGAACGAGCTGATCGATTCGGCGATCGGCGGGGTGCTGTTCGTGGACGAGGCGTACTCGCTGTCGAACTCGGGCTACAGCAAGGGCGACGCGTACGGCGACGAGGCCCTGCAGGTGCTGCTCAAGCGGGCCGAGGACAACCGGGACCACCTGGTGGTGATCCTGGCGGGCTATCCGGCGGGGATGGACCGGCTGCTGGCCGCCAATCCCGGGCTGTCCTCGCGGTTCACCACCCGGGTGGACTTCCCCAGCTACCGGCCGCTGGAGCTGACCGCGATCGGCGGGGTGCTGGCGGACGCGAACGGGGACCACTGGGACGAGGAGTCGCTGGAGGAGCTGCGCAGCATCAGCGGGCACGTGGTGGAGCAGGGCTGGATCGACGAGCTCGGCAACGGGCGGTTCCTGCGGACGCTGTACGAGAAGAGCTGCGCGTACCGGGATCTGCGGCTGGCGGGCTTCGCGGGTGAGCCGTCGCGGGACGACCTGGCCACGCTGCGGCTGCCGGACCTGATGCAGGCGTACGGGGAGGTCCTGTCGGGCCGCGGGCCCCAGGAACGGCCGGAGCCGCCGTTGTGACCCCGGCGGAATGCCGGGTGCCGCTGCGCGGAGCCGTCTCCCCGCCCCGCCCTTTCACCGTTGCCCGGGGCTCCGCCCCGGACCCGTACGTGCGCTCCGCGCCCGTGCCCTCAAACGCCGGGCGGGGCTGGAACATCCAGCCCCGCCGGCGTTCGAGAAGCGCGGGTCCGGGGTCGGAGCCCCCGGACCCGGCGCAGCAGAGCTGCGGCTACGCGCCGCGCGCGTAAGCGCGGTGTGACGGGTCGCGGACCTCGCCGACCAGCATTTCCAGGACGTCTTCCAGGGCGACCAGGCCCAGGACCCGGCCGCCGGGGTCGGCGACCTGCGCCAGGTGGGTGGCGTCGCGGCGCATCACGCCGAGGGCGTCGTCCAGCGGGACGGTGGCGCACAGCGTGGTCATCCGGCGCCAGACCCGCTGGGGCACGGCCCGCTCCCGGTCCTCCAGGTCCAGTACGTCCTTGACGTGCAGGTAGCCCATGAAGGCACCGCTGGCGGCACGGACGGGGAACCGGGAGTAGCCGGTGCGCACGGTCAGCTGCTCGATCTGGCGCGGGGTCACGTCGGGGCCGACCGTGACCAGGCGGTCCCGGTCGAGGAGGACGTCGCTGACGGGGCGGCTGCCCAGTTCGAGGGCGTCCTCCAGCCGCTCCTGCTCCACCGGCTCCAGGAGCCCGGCCTGCCGGGAGTCCTTGAGGAGCCGGCCCAGCTGGGCGGAGGTGTAGACGGCCTCGACCTCGTCCTTGGGTTCGACCTTGAAGAGCTTCAGGACGAGCTTGGCGCAGGCGCCGAGCGCGGTCGTGACCGGCCCGCACAGACGGGCGAAGGCGACCAGGCCGGGGCTGAACCACAGGGCGGTCTTCTCCGGGGCGGCCATGGCGAGGTTCTTGGGGACCATCTCGCCGATGACCAGGTGCAGGAAGACCACGGCGGCGAGCGCGAGCACGTAGCCGAGGGGGTGGATCAGGCCCTGCGGTACGTGGACGGCGTGGAAGACGGGCTCCAGCAGCCGGGCCACGGTGGGCTCGGCGACCGCACCGAGGGTGAGCGAGCAGATGGTGATGCCGAACTGCGCGGCGGCCATCATGCGCGGCAGGTTCTCCAGGCCGTGGAGCACCTGGCGGGCCCGCTTGGAGTCGGCCGCGAGGGGCTCGATCTGGCTGCGCCGTACGGAGACGAGTGCGAACTCGGCGCCGACGAAGAAGCCGTTGGCGAGGACCAGCAGCAGGGCGAAGAGGAGCTGGAGCACGTTCACCGGGAGGCGCCTTCCAGCTCGGCCCGCTGCGGGGCGCCTTCGCCGTGCCGGCCGGAGCCGAGCAGGCCGGCGCCGTCGGCCACGGAGGCGGGCCGGTACCCGCCGGCCGCGGGCACCGCCGTCTGCCGGACCAGGCGGACGAGCTCGGCGCGGTTGCGGCCGACCCGGCGGACGGACAGCTTCCAGCCGGGGAGTTCGGCGCGGTCCCCGGGGGCGGGGATCCGGCCGAGCAGGTCGGCGACGAGGCCCGCGACGGTCTCGTACGGTCCTTCGGGCACCTCCAGGCCTATCCGGCGCAGGGTCTGCACCCGGCAGCTGCCGTCGGCCTCCCAGGAGGGGCGGCCGTCCTCGGCCGTTACGGCGGCCAGTTCGGGGCTGCCGTCCTCTGCCAGGTCGTGCTCGTCGCGGACCTCGCCGACGAGTTCCTCGACGATGTCCTCCAGCGTGACCACGCCGGCGGTGCCGCCGTACTCGTCGACGACCACGGCCATCGGCTGTTCGCTGCGCAATCGTTCCAGCAGCGGCTGCACCGGCAGGGAGCCGGGCACCAGCAGAGGGGCGACGCAGATCCGGCTCACGGTGGTGCGGTCGCGGTCGGACTCGGGCACGGCGAGGGCGTCCTTGAGGTGGACCACGCCGGTGACCTCGTCGATGCGGTCGCGGTAGACCGGGAAGCGGGACAGACCCGTGGCGCGGGTCAGGTTGAGCACGTCGGCCGCGGTGGCCGTGTGCATCAGGGCGCTGACCTTCACCCGGGGGGTCATGACGTGCTGGGCCGTGAGCTCGCCCAGCGAGAGGGTCCGTACGAAGAGGTCGGCGGTGTCCTGTTCGAGGGCGCCGGCCTGGGCCGAATGGCGGACCAGGGAGACCAGTTCGCCGGGGGTGCGGGCGGAGGCCATCTCCTCGGTCGGCTCCACGCCGAGCGCCCGGACGAGCCGGTTGGCGACGGCGTTGAGGCCGGCGATGACCGGCCGGAAGGCGCGGGAGAAGGCGTTCTGCGGGCCGGCGACGAAGCGGGCCACCTGGAGCGGCCGGGAGACCGCCCAGTTCTTCGGTACGAGCTCGCCGACGACCATCTGGACGGCGGAGGCGAGCAGCATGCCGATGACGACGGCGACGCCGGGGACGGCTCCCTTCGGCAGGCCGGTCGCGGCGAGCGGCCCGGCCAGCAGTGCGGCGAGGGCGGGCTCGGCGAGCATGCCGACCACGAGGGAGGTGATGGTGATGCCGAGCTGGGTGCCGGACAGCTGGAAGGAGAGCTCTTTCAGGGCTTCGACCACCGTGCGGGCACGGCGGTCACCGTCGGCTGCGGCGCGCTCGGCCTCGGGTCTCTCCACGGTGACGAGGCCGAATTCGGCTGCCACGAAGAAACCGTTGGCGAGGATCAGGGCGAATGCCGCCGCGAGCAGGAGTAGCGGAATGGTCATGCCGCCGCCTCCGGGGGGAGGGCGGCGCGGGTACTACCGGACGATCCGTCCATTGCTGGAGGGAGTCACTCCTCAAGTCGCAGGTGCCCACGGACCTCGGGGTCCCGGGCCGGTGGGAGGGCGCACGACTGCGCCCCGCCACCAGGGTAGTCATTGAGATCCCGGCCGCAACGGTACGCAGCGACGAGGATCGGCGGTCTCAGTTGTCGTTCGCGCCGGTTCCGCGGGAATCGACGAGGGCGCGCAGGGCGCGGGCGTCGCCGATCGCCTGCTGCTTGGCGACACCCGGCTGGATGCCGAGGACGGGCAGGCTGGTGCCGTCGCTGAGGTCCAGGAACACCCACGGGTCGCCGGGGCGGAGGTTCACCCCCAGGATCTGCGCCCACTCCAGGCGGCGGGTGGTGGTCAGGTTGACCACGGTGACTCCGGCCTCGTCCGCGACCACCTTGGGTCGGCTGAGCAGGACGAGCACGGAGGACAGCAGGACGGCGACGAAGACGAAGCTGATCCGCTCGCCGGGCTGCAGGCGCTCCAGCATCACCGCGATGGAGGTGATGGTGGCGAACATGGCGAGGCCGACGCCCAGCAGGACCGCCCGGGTACGGGTCGGCCGGAAGGTGACCGGCAGGGCGGGCGGTTCGGGCTGGGCGGCGGACTCGGCCATGGTGGTTCAGGTGCCTTCTGCAGTGGTGGCGCGGGTCGGACGGGTCAGAGCCGGCAGGCGTGGATCGAGGTGGTGAGGATCGCGCGCGCGCCGAGCTCGTACAGGCCGTCCATGATCCGCTGGGCCTCCTTGGCCGGGACCATGGCGCGGACCGCGACCCAGCCCTCGTTGTGCAGCGGGGAGACGGTCGGCGACTCCAGGCCCGGGGTGAGGGCGACCGCGCGCTCCAGGTGCTCGGCGCGGCAGTCGTAGTCCATCATCACGTAGCTGCGGGCGACCAGGACGCCCTGGAGACGGCGCAGGAACTGCTGGACCTGCGGGTCGTCGGCGTCGGCGCCGTTGCCGCGGATCACGACGGCCTCGGAGGTGAGGATCGGCTCGCCGATGACCTCCAGGCCCGCGTTGCGCAGGCTGGTGCCGGTCTCGACGACGTCCGCGATGATCTGGGCGACACCGAGCTGGATCGCGGTCTCGACCGCGCCGTCGAGGTGGACGACGGAGGCGTCGATCCCCTTCTCGGCGAGGTGCTTGGCGACGATTCCCTCGTACGAGGTGGCGATCGTCATCCCGTGGAAGTCCTCGGGGCCCTGCGCCGTGCCGGGGGTGGTGGCGTAGCGGAAGGTGGACCGGCCGAAGTTCAGCGGCAGGATCTCCTCGGCGCTGGCGCCGGAGTCGAGCAGCAGGTCGCGGCCGGTGATGCCGATGTCGAGCTTGCCGGAGGAGACGTAGATCGCGATGTCCTTGGGGCGGAGGTAGAAGAACTCCACCTCGTTCTCGGGGTCGACGACCACGAGCTCCTTGGACTCCTTGCGCATCCGGTAGCCGGCCTCATGGAGCATCGCCGACGCCGGTCCGGAGAGTGAACCCTTGTTGGGGACGGCGATGCGCAGCATGGGACTTCCTTTGGTGCGTGGTGTGCATGGTTACGGGCGGGTGTGCGTGCCGTGGATCAGAGGTGCGCGTAGACGTCGTCGAGGGAGATCCCGCGCGCGACCATCATCACCTGGACGTGGTACAGCAGCTGGGAGATCTCCTCGGCGGCGGCTTCCTTGCCCTCGTACTCGGCGGCCATCCAGACCTCGGCGGCCTCCTCGACGACCTTCTTGCCGATGGCATGGACGCCCTTGTGGACGAGCTCGGCGGTGCGGGAGGTGCTGGGGTCGCCTTCGGCGGCCTTGCGCTGGAGCTCGGTGAAGAGCTCTTCAAAGGTCTTGGAGGGTTCGTTCGCCATGATGTCCCTAGGGTAAGGGCTCACCCGGGTGTCCCCGTGCCGGGTTTCACTCCTTGGACTTGCGCCAGGGTTCGCTGACGGTCCGCAGGGTCATGGCGGTGGACACGGCGGCGGTGACCGCTTCGTGCCCCTTGTCCTCGTTCGACCCCTCGAGCCCGGCGCGATCCAGCGCCTGCTCGTCGTTGTCGCAGGTCAGCACACCGAAGCCGACGGGGACTCCGGTGTCGATCGACACCTGGACCAGGCCCTGGGTGACGCCCTGGCAGACGTAGTCGAAATGCGGGGTGCCGCCGCGGATGACCACACCGAGGGCGACGATCGCATCGTATCCGCGGCCGGCCAGCACCTTCGCCACGACCGGCAGCTCGAAGCTGCCCGGGACGCGGAGCAGGGTGGGCTCGTCGATGCCCAGCTCGTGCAGCGCCCGCAGTGCGCCGTCGACCAGTCCGTCCATGACCTTCTCGTGCCACTGGGCCGCGATCACGGCGACTCGGAGGTCTCCGCAGTTCTTCACGCTCAGTTCGGGTGCGCCCTTGCCGCTCACAGCTCTGCTCCTCGGTGGTTCGTGGATGTACGTAGGGGTGGTGGTGCTTGCTTACTGGTTGCCGCAGGCGGACGTGGTCACGGCCCCGTCCAGCCAGGGCAGGTCGTGCCCCATCCGGTCCCGCTTGGTGCGCAGGTACCGCAGATTGTGCTCGCCCGCCTCCACCGGCATGGCCTCCCGGCTGGTGACCTCGATGCCGTGCCGGACGAGGGCGGCGGACTTGTCGGGGTTGTTGGTCAGCAGGCGGACGTCGTGCACGCCGAGGTCGGCGAGGATCTGCGCGCCGGCCCCGTAGTCGCGGGCGTCGGCGGGCAGGCCCAGTTCCAGGTTGGCGTCGAGGGTGTCGCGGCCGCGCTCTTGCAGTTCGTACGCGCGCAGCTTGGACAGCAGTCCGATGCCGCGGCCCTCGTGGCCGCGCAGGTAGACGACGATCCCGCGGCCCTCGACCTTGATCCGCTCCATGGAGGCGTGCAACTGGGGGCCGCAGTCGCAGCGCTGGGAGGCGAAGATGTCGCCGGTGAGGCACTCGGAGTGCATGCGGACCAGGAGGTCGGTGCCGTCGCCGATCTCACCGTGGACGAGGGCGACGTGCTCGACGCCGTCGACGGTGGAGCGGTAGCCGTAGGCCGTGAACGCGCCGAAGGCGGTCGGCAGGCTGACCTCGGCCTCGCGGCGCACGGTGGGCTCGGCGGAGCGTCGGTAGGCGATCAGGTCCTCGATGGAGATGATCGTCAGGCCGTGCTTGCGGGCGAAGGGGATCAGCTCGGGCAGGCGCAGCATGACGCCGTCCTCGCCGGCGATCTCCACGATGGCACCGGCCGGGCGCAGGCCCGCGAGGCGGGCGAGGTCGACGGCCGCCTCGGTGTGGCCGTTGCGGACCAGGACGCCGCCCGGCTTGGCGCGCAGCGGGAAGATGTGGCCGGGGCGGACGAAGTCGCCGGGACCGCAGACCCCGTCGGCGAGGAGCCGCAGGGTGGTGGCGCGGTCGGCGGCCGAGATGCCGGTGGAGACGCCGTGGGCGGCGCTCGCGTCGACGGAGACGGTGAAGGCGGTCTTCATCGACTCGGTGTTGTTCTGGACCATCTGGGGGAGTTCGAGCCGGTCCAGCTCGGGGCCCTCCATGGGGGCGCAGATCAGGCCGCGGCACTCGCTCATCATGAAGGCGATGATCTCGGGGGTGGCCTTCTCGGCGGCGATGACGAGGTCGCCCTCGTTCTCGCGGTCCTCGTCGTCGACGACGACCACCGGCCGGCCCGCCGCGATGTCGCGGACGGCCTGCTCGACGGGGTCGAGGCGGAAGGTCTCTTCGGGGATCTCGGGCACGGGCTTGAGGGTGGTCATGCCGTTGCTCCTTCCGGGGCCGGGGCGGGGGTGGTGGTGCGCGAGCGCTGGTACCAGTCGTAGGCGCCCCAGAGCACGAGGGCGAAGTACACGACGTAGACGAGGCCGGAGAAGGCCAGGCCGTTGTTGAAGGCGAGGGGGACGCCGACCAGGTCGACGAGGAGCCAGGCGATCCAGAACTCGACGAGGCCGCGGGCCTGGGCGACCATGGCGACGATGGTGCCGACGAAGATGTACGCGTCGGCCCACGGGCTCCAGGACAGGTCCGGGTAGAGCGTGAACAGGCCGCCGACGGCGAGGGTGCCGAGCGCCGCTCCGGCGAGGAGCAGTCCGCGCTCCTTCCAGGTGGCGGTGCGCACGGCGATGGAGCCGTCCTGGGCCTGCTGCCGGCCGAGCTGCCAGGCCCGCCAGCCCCACGCGGCCACGCCGATGACCAGGAGCTGCTTGCCGACGCCGCCCGCGAGGTGGGCGGAGGCGTAGGCGGCGATGAGGATCAGGCCGGAGAGGAGCTGGGCGGGCCAGGTCCATATGGAGCGGCGCCAGCCGAGGGCGAGCGCGGCCAGGCCCATCAGGTTGCCGATCATGTCGGACCAGATGACCTTCTGGCCGAAGACGGTGAAGGCCTCGGCGTTGAGCCAGGTCAGGGCGGTCACTGATCGTCTCCCGCCGGATTCGCGCGCAGCGGGTCCACCCCGGCGGCCAGGAGGCGCTCGACGTACTTCGCGAGGACGTCGACCTCCAGGTTGACCGGGTCGCCGGGCTGCTTGATGCCGAGCGTGGTCAGGGCGAGGGTGGTGGGGATGAGGCTGATCGTGAACCAGTCGGCGGCTGCCTCGACCACGGTGAGGCTGACGCCGTCGACCGTGATGGAGCCCTTCTCGACCACGTACCGCGCGAGGTTCTCCGGGAGGGCGACCTTGACGATCTCCCAGTGCTCGGAGGGGGTCCGGGAGAGGATCTCGCCGGTGCCGTCCACGTGCCCCTGGACCAGGTGGCCGCCGAGTCGTCCGCCGAGGGCCATCGGACGCTCCAGGTTGACCCGGGAGCCCTCGGCGAGGGCGCCGAGGCTGGAGCGGTTCAGGGTCTCCTGCATGACGTCGGCGGTGAACTCGCCGTCGGCGGTCTCCACGACGGTCAGGCAGACGCCGTTCACGGCGATGGAGTCGCCGTGCTTGGCGCCCTCGGTGACCAGGGGACCGCGCAGCCGGAAGCGGGAGGCCTCCTCGAGCTGCTCGACGGCGGCGACCTCGCCCAGTTCTTCGACGATTCCGGTGAACACTCAGCGCTCCTTGGGGGCGGTGGCGGGGATGGCGGTGATGCGGAGATCGGGGCCCACGCGGACGGCCTCGGTGAGCTCGAGGCGGACGGCGTGGGAGATGTTCGTGATGCCTGCGTCGCCGAAGGCCGCGGGGCCGGCGCCGAGCAGGGCCGGGGCGAGGTAGCCGACGACCCGGTCGACGGCTCCGCCTTCGACGAAGGCGCCCGCCAGGGTGGGACCGCCCTCCAGGAGGAGGGAGCGCACGCCACGGGCGTACAGCTCCTCCAGGAGCCGGAGGACCGGGATCCGGCCGTCCTGCAGGGGCAGCCGCAGGAGGTCGACGCCGGGCAGGTGGCGGGTGTCGGCATCCTCGGCGACGACCAGCAGCGTGGGCGCGGAGTCGTCGAGGATGCGGGCGCCCGGCTGGAGTCCGGCGTGGGTGTCGAGGGCCACGCGCAGGGGCTGGGTGGCTCCGTCGATGCCGCGTACGGCCAGGTGCGGGTCGTCGGCGCGCAGGGTGCCGCCGCCCACCAGGACGGCGTCGGCCTCGGCGCGCAGCCGGTGGACGTCCGCGCGGGACTCGGCGGAGCTGATCCAGCGGCTGGTGCCGTCGGCTGCGGCGCTGCGGCCGTCGAGGGTGGCGGCGTACTTCCAGGTCACGTGGGGGCGGCCGAGCCGGACGGAGGTCAGCCAGGCGGTGTTGCCGGCCTCGGCCTCCGCCTCCAGGAATCCGGCCTCGGTGTCGACCCCGGCGGCGCGCAGGGTGGCCGCGCCACCGCTGGCCCGCGGGTTCGGGTCGGAGACGGCGTAGACCACGCGGGCGATCCCGGCCTCGACGAGGGCGCGGGCGCAAGGTCCCGTACGGCCGGTGTGGTTGCAGGGTTCGAGGGTGACGTAGGCGGTGCCGCCGCGGGCCGCGTCGCCTGCGGTGCGCAAGGCGTTGACCTCGGCGTGCGGGCCGCCGGCCCGCTCGTGCCAGCCCTCGCCCACGACGGTGCCGGAGGCGTCGGTGATGACGCAGCCGACGACGGGGTTGGGGCTGGTGGAGCCGAGTCCGCGGGCGGCGAGCTCGACGGCTCGGCGCATGGCACGGGTACCCGCGTCGGATGCGGGTGCTGCGTGCGCGGCGTGTGTCGCCACCGGGTCCTCCTGCCTCATCGGGCACGGACTCCGGGGCCTGTCGGGATACGACAGATGAAGCGGTCCAGCTCACAGGGGGACGCCGAGGCCGAAAAAACGGTCCGATCGGGCATGTCCGCAGGGATATGCCGATGAACCGCCGACGGCGGCGTACCCGTGACTGGCCCGCCGCGCACTGCCTCCCATCCGGACTTTAACCGTCGGTCCAGGAATCTCACCTGGTCAACCGGCCGCTGGCTGCGGACGGGTCGCGGACTATAACCGCCGGTTCGGAATTACACCGACCCCGGAGTGCGCTGCTACTGGTACTCCAGCCAGTCTGCCACGGGTGATCGGCCGCCATGCAGGTGATGCGGTGTGGCCTGGCTCACAGAGGGTGACCCGGAGGTGACCGCGTCCGGGACCCGGCCAAGTGGACCGGGGGTTGGTCCAGACCTATTGACGGGGTGGTCTAGTCCTCTTAACGTTCCCTTCATCTTCCCGGGAACAGCCCGTCAGATGTGCGCACGTCACGGGCCAACACGCTTCTGTACCACCCCTGTTGCTTCACGTTGTGTCCAGTTGCGTCCTGCATCCTCCCCTCCCCAGGAGGCACCATGCCGTCCCCCACACGTACGAGAGCGATGCTCCTGGCATCCGGCGCCGCAATCGCCGGACTGCTGGTGGGCGGGCTCTCCGCGGGCGTCTCGCACGCCGCCGACAACGAGTCCTGTCGCCCCGACGGGCTGTACAAGACGGCCGGCGTCGACGTCCCGTACTGCTCGGTCTACGACTCCGAAGGCCGCGAGAAGATGGGCGCCGACCACCAGCGCCGCGTCATCGGATACTT
Source organism: Streptomyces sp. NBC_01233 (assembly GCF_035989305.1). Lineage (NCBI taxonomy): Bacteria > Bacillati > Actinomycetota > Actinomycetes > Kitasatosporales > Streptomycetaceae > Streptomyces > Streptomyces sp. NBC_01233. Next base: position 1,793,491 of record NZ_CP108514.1, read on the forward strand.
CACCGGCTGGCGCACCGGCAAGGACGGCACGCCCGCCTACCTCGCCCACAACATCCCGTGGTCCAAGGTCACCCACCTGAACTACGCCTTCGCCCACGTGGGCGCCGACAACAAGATCTCGGTCGGCTCGGACAACGTGAACAACGCCGCCACCGGGATGACCTGGCCCGGCGTCGCGGGCGCCGAGATGGACCCGGCCCTCCCCTACAAGGGCCACTTCAACCAGCTGACGAAGTTCAAGAAGCAGTACCCGGGCGTCAAGACACTGATCTCGGTCGGCGGCTGGGCGGAGACCGGCGGCTATTTCGGTGACGACGGCAACCGGGTCGCCTCCGGCGGCTTCTACTCGATGGCCACGAACGCCGACGGCTCCGTGAACCAGGCCGGCATCGACACCTTCGCCGACTCCTCGGTCGAGTTCATCCGCAAGTACGGGTTCAACGGCGTCGACATCGACTACGAGTACCCGACCACGATGAAGGACGCCGGCAACCCGCTCGACTGGCAGCTGGCCAACGCCCGCCGCGCCGGCCTGGTCCAGGGCTACGCGGCCCTGATGAAGTCCCTGCGCGAGAAGCTCGACCGCGCGGGCGCCGCCGACGGCAAGCACTACCTGCTCTCCGTCGCCGCCCCCTCCTCCGGCTACCTGCTGCGGGGCATGGAGACGTTCCAGGTCCAGAAGTACCTGGACTACGTCAACATCATGTCCTACGACCTGCACGGCGCCTGGAACGAGCACGTCGGCCCCAACGCCTCGCTCTTCGACGACGGCAAGGACGGCGAACTGGCCGCCGCGGGCGTCTACTCCACCTCCCAGTACGGCGGCATCGGCTACCTCAACACCGACTGGGCGTACCACTACTTCCGCGGCTCGATGCCGGGCGGCCGCATCAACATCGGCCTGCCCTACTACACCCGCGGCTTCAAGAACGTGCAGGGCGGCACCGACGGCCTGTGGGGCAAGGCACCCGCGACCACCTGCCCGGCCGGCGCGGGCCTGACCAAGTGCGGTGACGGCGCGGTCGGCATCGACAACCTGTGGCACGACAAGGACACCAACGGGGTCGAGTCCCCGGCGGGCTCCAACCCGATGTGGCACGCCAAGAACCTGGAGAAGGGGGTCGTCGGCGACTACGTCACCAAGTACGGCTTCCCGGCGAACACCACGCTGACCGGCACCTACGTCCGCAAGTACGACTCCACCCTGGTGGCGCCGTGGCTGTGGAACGCGCAGAAGAAGGTCTTCCTCTCGACGGAGGACGAGCAGTCGGTCAGCGCCAAGGCCGACTACGTGGTCAACAAGGGCATCGGCGGCACGATGGTCTGGGAGCTCGCGGGCGACTACTCGTACAACGCGGCCAAGGGCCAGTACGAGATGGGCGACACCCTCACCGACGCGATGTACCAGAAGTTCAAGTCGGCCTCCCCGTACGGCGCGAAGAAGTCCAACGCGGCGCTTCCCGCCCAGGCCGTGAACATCAAGACGGAGTTCACCGAGTTCAAGCTGGGCGACTCCAACTACCCGCTCACCCCGAAGCTCAAGATCACCAACAACACGAACACGACGCTGCCCGGCGGCACCGAGTTCCAGTTCGACTACGGGACCTCGGCCCCGGACAACGCCTCCGACCAGTCGGGCTTCGGCACGAAGGTGATCGGCAGCGGTCACACCGGCAACAACGTCGGCGGCCTGAAGGGAGACTTCCAGCGGGTCTCCCTCAAGCTCCCGGCCTGGCAGACGCTGGCCCCCGGCGCCTCGGTGGACCTGGCGTTCAACTACTACCTGCCGGTCTCCACGCCCTCCAACTGGACGGTGAACATCTCCGGCACCACCTACGCCCTCGCCGGTGACCTGGCACGCGGCACCACGGTGACGGAACCGGGCGGCACCCAGCCGCCGACCACTCCCCCGACCACCCCGCCGACGACTCCCCCGCCCACCACCCCTCCCCCGACGGGCGGGACCTGCACCAGTCCGGCGTACGTGGCGGGCACGGTCTACAACAGCGGCAACGTCGTCTCCCACAAGGGCCGCAACTGGAAGGCCCAGTGGTGGACGCAGAACGAAGAGCCCGGCACCACCGGAGAATGGGGTGTCTGGAAGGACCAGGGCACCTGCTGACCCCGGTCCGTGCGTGAGCGGGTGAGGACCCGGTGGCCCGGCGGCCACCGGGTCCTCGCCCGTGCCTAGGCTGTCCCGGTGAACACCCATGTCACCGCGACCGACGCGGACTTCGAGGAACACCGGCCCCGGATGTTCGGCATCGCCTACCGCATGCTCGGCTCCGCCGCGGAGGCCGAGGACACCGTGCAGGACGCGTACCTGCGCTGGGTGTCGGCCGACCGCGCGGACATCCGGCAGCCGGGGGCCTGGCTCGCCAAGGTCGTCACGAACCTGTGCCTCAACCACCTCACCTCGGCGCGCGTCCGGCGCGAGGAGTACGTCGGACCCTGGCTCCCGGAGCCGGTCCTCACCGGGGACGGGACGCTCGGCCCGCTGGAGTCGGCGGAGCAGCGGGACAGCGTGTCCATGGCCCTGCTGGTGCTGCTGGAGCAGCTCACGCCGGTGGAGCGGGCGGTCTACGTGCTGCGCGAGGCCTTCGCGTACGGCCACCGGGAGATCGCCGGGCTCCTGGACCTCGGCGAGGCCAACTGCCGCCAGCTCTACCGGCGGGCGGCGGGCCGGGTGGCGGCGGAGCGGGCGGCCACCGAGGAGCGGCGCTTCGCACCGGACCCCGAGCGGTGGCAGAGCCTCGTGGAGACCTTCCTTTCGGCAGCGCGCGACGGGGACCTGGACCGGCTGGAGGGCCTGCTGACGGCCGACGTGCGGTACGTGTCGGACGGCGGCGGCGTGGTCGGCGCGGCGCTGCGGCCGATCCTTGGGCGGGACAAGGTGGCCCGGTTCTCGATCGGGGTGCTGGAGAAATTCGCCGCAGGCCTGCCGGTCACCGTCGCGGAGGTCAACGGCACGCCCGCGCTGCTGTTCGGCGAGGTGGCGGTCCTCTTGGTGGAATTCGAGAATGGACTGGTCAGCGGCATCAACACGGTGGTCAATCCGGAGAAGCTGGCCTTCCTCCGGCGGCAGCTGTCACATTCCTGAGGGCTGTCCTGTCCCAGCTGGCGAAGAGACGTTCCCGGCGGAAGGCGGACCCATGAGCACCATCCTCGTCACCGGAGGCACCGGCACCCTCGGCACGCTGGTCGTGTCCCGGCTGCGGGAGGCGGGCCACGAGGTCCGCGTCCTGAGCCGGCACGCCCCCGAGTATCCGGTGGACCTGCAGGACGGCAGCGGACTGGACGCGGCGACGGCGGGCGCGGAGGTGGTCGTGCACTGCGCGAGCGACACGCGCCGCGCGGGCAAGGGCGACGAGGTGGCCGCGGGGCACCTGGTCGACGCGGCCCGCCGGGCGGGGACGGTCGGCAACATCGTCTACATCTCGATCGTCGGGGTGGACGTGGTTCCGCTCGGCTACTACAAGGCGAAGCTGCGGGTGGAACGGATGCTGGAGGGATCCGGGCTGGGGGTGACGATCCTGCGCACCACGCAGTTCCACGACCTGGTGGCGCAGGTGACCGACCTGGCGGCCAAGCTGCCGGTCGTGCCGATGCCGAAGGGGGTCCCGGTGCAGCCGATCGCCGTCGAGGAGGTCGCGGACCGGCTGGCCGGCCTCGCGGTCCCCACCCCGGCGGGCCGGGTCCCCGACATGGGCGGCCCGCAGATCCGGCGCCTGACGGACCTGGCCCGCAGCTACCTCGAGGCGACCGGCCGCCGCGGCCGGGTGGTCCCCGTCCCCCTGGCGGGCAGGACGTACGCCGCCTTCCGCCGGGGCGGCCACCTGGCCCCGTCCCACGCGGTGGGCAAGGGCACGTTCGCGGAGTTCCTCGCGGGGCGGGGGCGGTGACAGGGCCGACCCAACGGTTGTGACGGGGTCGGGCGTGTGCCGGGGGGATCCCCGCAGGCGCCCTTGGCCTCGCCGGCCGGAACACAACAGCCACGAACCCCGACGCTCCCGGGTTCCAGCGGGGCCGGGTGTGTGCCGGGGCGATCCCCGCAGGGCGCCCCAGGCCTCGCCGGCCGGAACACAACAGCCACAGCCCCCGACACGCCCCCAGGTTCCGCCAGGGCCGGGTGTGCGCGGGGGCACTCCCCGCAGGGCGCCCCAGGCCTCGCCGACCGGAACACAGCAGCCACAGCCCCGACGCACCCCCAGGTTCCGCCAGGGCCGGGTGTGCGCGGGGGCACTCCCCGCAGGGCGCCCTTGGCCCGGCCGACCGGAACACCACAGCCACGGACCCCGACGTTCCCGGGTTCCGGCGAGCCGGGTGTGTGCCGGGGCGATCCCCGCAGGGCGTCGAACGCCATGTGGTTCGGCCCTCCGACCCCCCGCCACGTTCGGCGCCCGAGGAGACGCCCCGGCGCGCGACCAGCCCCACCTCTCCCACAGGTCCCAGCCCCGCACGAGCGGCGCAGCCAACCGGGCCTACCCCCCGAACAGCACGTCCTGCGCCGCCTCCCGTGCGGCCAGGCGGGCTCCGGCCAGGACCGCCGGGTCGCCCAGGGTCGTGGCGCGGATCTCCGTCGGGACCGGGGTCAGCTTCGCCAGGCGGTGGGCGACCCGGGCCGCCAGGGCGGGGCCGCCCGCGCGGCCGAGTTCGCCCCCGAGGACCACGCAGCCGGGGTCCAGGATCGCCGCCGCGGCCGCCGCGCCCAGCGCGAGCCGCTCGGCCAGGGCTTCGAGGAACGCCTCGCCGGCGGCTCCCGCCACCGCTTCCTCCGCCGGGCCCGCGAAGCCGTGTGCGCGCGCGAGCGCGGTCACGCCGTCCCGGCCCGCCAGGGCGTGGAATCCGCCCCCGCAGTCGGCGGCCGAGGGCAGGACTCCGGTGCCCGGTACCGGGAGGAAGCCGATCTCGCCCGCCCCTCCCGACGCGCCCCGGCGCAGCCGGCCGTCGAGGACCACCGCCGCGCCCACCCCCGCGCCGAGCCACAGGAGTACGAAGGAGTCCAGGTCGCGGGCGACGCCCAGGCGTTGCTCGGCGAGGGCGGCGAGGTTGGTCTCGTTCTCGACCACCACCACGGCGGGCAGGGTCCGCTGCAGGGCGGTCACCAGGTCGCGGTGCCAGGCCGGCAGGCCGCTGGTGTCGCGGAGTTCGCCGGTGGCCGGGGTGACCAGGCCGGGGGCCCCGATGACGACGGTGTGCAGGGCCGCGGCGCCGGCCTCGTGTGCGGTGCGCAGCAGGGCCGCCACCGCGTCCTCGGGTGCGCCGACGGGCAGGGCGGCCTCGGCCAGGGGGTGGCCGAGCAGGTCGGTGACGACGGCGGTGACCCGGTCCGTGCGGACGTCCAGGGCGGCCAGGTGGGCGCGGTTCGCGACGATCCCGTACAGCTTGGCGTTCGGGCCGCGCCGCTGTTCACCGGACTCCCCGACGACCTCGATCAGCCCGGCTCCGGTGAGCCGGTCGACGAGGTCGGCGACCGAGGGGCGGGAGAGACCGGTCATGGACTTGAGCTGGGTGGCCGTCAGCGGCCCTGACTCCTGGAGGAGTCGCAGGGCGAGGCGGTCGTTGATGGCCCGCGCCGTGCTGGGCGAGGCGGGGGACGGTACCGGGGCGGGGGCGGAAGTCACGGCGCCCATCCTAGGGAGTCGAAGGCGTTATCTATCAGGCAGGGTCCCTGATAGTTTATTTGCCATGACCGGGGACACCGACCTCAGCCCGGCGCGCATGCGCCATGCCCGTTTCGCCATCGCCGCCGTCTTCTGCGCCCACGGCGCTGTCACCGGATCCTTCGCCACCCGCATCCCCTGGATCCAGGACCACGCCCAGCTCAGCGCGGGCACCCTGGGCCTCGCCCTCGCCTTCCCCGCCCTCGGCGCGGCGCTCGCGATGCCGCTGGCCGGGCGGATCAACCACCGGTTCGGAGCCCGCGCCGCGCTGCGGGCGCTGCTGGCGCTGTGGACCCTCTCCCTGATCCTCCCGAGCCTCGCGGCGAACCTTCCCGCCCTCTGCTTCGCCCTCTTCGTCTACGGGGCCACCTCCGGCATGTCGGACGTGGCGATGAACGCGCTGGGCGTGGAGACCGAGAACCGGCTGCGCCGCTCGATCATGTCCTCGCTGCACGGCATGTGGAGCGTGGGCGCACTGCTCGGTTCGGCCGCCGGCATGGTCGCCGCACACAGCGGGGCCGACGCCCGCCTGCACCACCTGGTCGCCGCACTCGTCCTCACCGCGGCCGGGCTGGTCGCCGTACGGGGAGTGCTGGACCTCAGGAGCGACGCGGAGGCGCAGGCGCCGCCGCACTTCGCGCTGCCCCCGAAGTCCGCGCTGCTCATCGGGGCCATCGGGTTCTGCGCGGTCTTCGCCGAGGGTGCGAGCCTGGACTGGTCGGCGGTCTACCTGCGGGACGTGCTGCACACGGACGCCGGCCTGGCGGCCGCCTCCACCACGGCCTTCGCGCTCACGATGGCCGTGGCCCGGCTCGCCGGGGACCGGGTGGTGGACCGGTTCGGGCCGGTGCGCACGGTCCGGGCGGGCGGCGTACTGGCCACCGCGGGCGGGCTGCTCGTGGTGCTGGTGCGGCATCCGGTGGCGGCCCTGGCCGGCTTCGGGATGATCGGGCTCGGCATCGCGGTGGTGGTCCCGCTGGCCTTCGCGGCCGCGGCGCGCAGCGGGCCGGCCCCGGCGCAGGCCATCGCGGGCGTCGCGACGATCACGTACACCTCGGGGCTGATCGCGCCGTCGGCGATCGGCGCGGTGGCCGACGCGAGCTCGCTGGTGGTGTCCTTCGGACTGGTCACGCTGCTGGCCTTCGCGCTGGTCGCGGGCGCCGCAGTACTGCGTCAGCGGCCGCCGGTGGGGCAGTCTGGGGGCGGGGCCGGCGAAAAGGCCGGTCCGGCCGATCGGGACGAACCCATCGATATCCGGCCGTAATATGTCGACTGGCCGCAGCGGCACGATCCGTGCGCTGCGGCCTCGACGTGTGAGCGGCCGGCGCTGTGGCCGTCCGGAGAAGAGGAGTGGAACATGGGCCTCGGCGTGGGCTGGACCCTGCACGGAGACGGGCGGACCCCCGCCCCCGGCGCGGTGGTACGGCCACAGGAGCGGCTGTCGTGGCCGCGGACCGCCGGGCTCGGCGCCCAGCACGTCGTGGCGATGTTCGGCGCGAGCTTCGTCGCACCGGTCCTGATGGGCCTGGACCCGAACCTGGCCATCATGATGTCCGGCGTCGCGACGGTGATCTTCCTCCTCGCGACGCGCGGCCGGGTCCCCTCCTACCTGGGCTGCTCGCTGTCCTTCGTCGGCGTCGCGGCGGCGATCCGGGCCTCGGGCGGGGACAGCGCGGTCGTCACCGGTGCGATCTTCGTCGTCGGCGTGGCCCTCTTCCTGGCCGGTCTGGCCGTCCAGCGTTTCGGGGCCCGCGTCATCCACACGGCGATGCCGCCGGTGGTGACGGGCGCGGTGGTGATGCTGATCGGCTTCAACCTGGCGCCGGTGACGGCCTCGACGTACTGGCCGCAGGACCAGTGGACGGCGCTGCTGACCATGCTCGTCACCGGGGCGGCCGTGGTCTGCCTGCGCGGTTTCTGGTCACGCATCGCGATCTTCCTCGGGCTGCTCTTCGGGTACGCGCTCTCCTGGATCCTCGACCGGATCTTCGGCAAGATCCACTCGACCGCGGGCGGGCCGGAGGCCGTGGACCACTGGCGCCTGGACCTCTCCGGCGTCGGCAAGGCCGACTGGATCGGCCTGCCCGCCTTCCACGCCCCGCAGTTCGAGTGGTCGGCGATCCTGATCGCCCTGCCCGTCGTGATCGCGCTGATCGCCGAGAACGCCGGACACATCAAGGCCGTCGGCGAGATGACCGGCGACCCCCTCGACGACAAGCTCGGCACGGCCATCGCGGCGGACGGCGCCGCGTCCATGCTGTCCACCGCGGTCGGCGGACCGGCGAACACCACGTACTCCGAGAACATCGGCGTCATGGCGGCGACCCGGGTGTACTCCACGGCGGCGTACTGGGCGGCGGCCGGCTTCGCGCTCCTCTTCGGGCTGTGCCCCAAGTTCGGCGCGATCGTCGCCGCGATCCCGGGCGGGGTGCTCGGCGGGATCACCGTGATCCTGTACGGGATGATCGGCCTGCTGGGCGCCCAGATCTGGATCAGCGGCGGGGTGGACCTGCGCAACCCGCTGAACCTGGTGCCGGCCGCGGCGGGCATCATCATCGGCATCGGCGGCGTGCGGCTCCAGATCACCGACACCTTCGAGCTGGGCGGCATCGCACTGGGCACGATCGTGGTGATCACGGGCTACCACGCGCTGCGCTACCTCGCCCCCGCACACCTGAAGCAGCAGGAGCCCCTGCTCGACGAGGGCACCTCCGACTACGACGACTCCGCGGGGGCGTAGGACAAGCCCCGTTGACGGGTTTCGCCCGAATCGGGGAAGCGTACGGCCAAGTTCCCCGGTTCCGCGGCGGCGCCTGCGACTCTGCCTCCCATGGAAGCGGTGCTGGCGCGGATGCGCGCCCTGGACGAGCGGCTGCCGCCGCAGGACGGTGTCGCCGTCTTCAACCGGGTCTACCTGACGGTGACGGAGACCCTGCACCGGCGGATCGAGCACGGGGGGTTCCCCGCGCCGCGCAGGGCGCAGACCCTCAGCGTGCGGTTCGCGGAGCGGTACCTGACGGCGGTGGAGGCGGACCGGGCCCCGGCCTGCTGGCGCCCCCTCCTCCAGTACCGGCGCCACCCCGGGATCCGCCCGCTCCAGCACGCGCTGGCCGGGATCAACGCGCACATCGGCCACGACCTGGCGGTGGCGGTGGTGTCCTCATGCCGCGCCCTGGACTGCGAACCGTCCGCCCTCGAAGCCGACTTCGACCGGGTCGGCGACACCCTGGTCTCCCTGGAGGAACGCATCCGGGAGGACCTGATGCCGGGCCCGGACCTCCTGGAGGTCGCCGACCCGCTGACCCATCTGGTCGGCTCGTGGAGCCTGGACCGCGCCCGCGCGGCCGCCTGGGCGGCGGCCCGCCTGCTCTGGACACTGCGCCGCTCCCCCGAACTGGCCGAGGAGTTCACGAAGTCCCTGGACGCCGGCGTCGGCCTGGTCGGCCGCTGCCTGCTGACTCCCGTCAGGACGCCCTCCGAAGCGGGCCGGTCCCCGAGCCGGGCCTGACCCGCCGCCCCGGCACGATCGGCAGGACACCCCCTAGGCTCGCGCGATGGCCAGTTTCACCACGCACCGCCTCCGGGCGCACGACCCCGCGCGTTCGCCGGCGCTCCGCTTCGCCGCGCTGTGCACGTGCCTCGCCGAGTTCGCCCCGTACGGGTTCCGCGCGACCTACCACCACCTGTGCCACAGCGCGGGGATCCCGCCCGAACCGGAGCAGGACCCGGAGGCGGTGGTGCGGGCCGTCGAGGAACTGCACGCGGCGCGGGAGGTCTGGTTCGCCGCGTTCCGGGCCTGGAAGGGAGCGCGCCGGGTGCAGAAGCTCGCCGGGGTACGGGTCCCGGAGCCGCCCGAGCCGCGCCGCATGCTGTGGTGCCCCGACCCGGGCTTCCACCCCGCTGAACCGCTCGCAGCGGTGATGCCGCGCATCCTGCGCGCCCCTCCGGGAGCCCTGTCGCACTGCCCGGTCTGTCCGGAGGGCCGGGTCACGGTGCCCTGGCACGACGGGACCCTGGTCCACCGGCTCTGCGCGGGCTGCGGGGTGAGCCTCTCCAGCCGGCCGGGCCCCCACGATGCCCGCATCGCCGCCGACCGGGCGGAGCGGTGGCGGCTGGTCTGGAGACGGCGGGCATGAGAACGGGCCGCCGCCCCGCGTGCTGACGTTCGCGGGGCGGCGGCCCGTGATCAGGGGCCGGGAGGGGTCAGTCCTCCGGGAGTTCGACCGGGGCGATTTCGTCGTAGACGTCGCCCGGGCCCGGGTTGGTGGCGTCCGTGGAGCCGCCGAGGTGGTGCATGACGCCCCAGACGGCGTTGAGGGCGGTCTGGACCGCGCCCTCGGCCCAGCCGGCCGTCCAGGAGATGTCGTCGCCCGCGAGGAAGATGCCGCGCTTGTCCTCGGGGAGGCGGTCCTGCATGAAGTGGGTGAACAGGCGGCGCTGGTAGCGGTAGTGGCCCGGGAGGTTGGCCTTGAACGCGCCCATGAAGTAGGGCTCGTTCTCCCAGGACACGGTGACCGGGTTGCCGATGACGTGGCGGCGGATGTCGACCTTCGGGTAGATCTCGCCGAGGGACTTCAGCATGACCTCCATCCGCTCGTTCGCGGACAGCGGCAGCCACTTCAGGCTGTCGTCGCACCAGGTGTACGAGAGGCAGATGACAGCGGGCTTGTCCGGGCCGTTGTCCAGGAGGTACGTGCCGCGGGTCATGCGGTCCGTGAGGGTCATCGACATGACGTCGCGGCCGGTCTCTTCGTCCTTGTCGAGCCAGAAGGGGCGGTCGACGGGGACGAAGAGCTTCGAGCTCTCCATGTAGTGGGTGCGCTCGATCGCCGTCCAGTGGTCGATCGGGAAGAGCGTGTCGTCGCACTCGATTTTCGACAGCAGCATCCAGGACTGGGCCGTGAAGATCGCGGCGCGGTACGTGCGGATGTCGCCGGAGGAGTCGGTGACCGTGATGCGGTTGCCGGCCGTGCGGTGCAGGCGGGTCACCGCCGGGCGCGGGGTGCCGTCGTGCAGGGTGGACAGGGACGTGCCCTGGGCCCAGTGCACGATCTTCTCGGGCTCGCGCTCCCACAGGCGCAGCGGCAGCTGCTGCGAGCCGCCCACGATGCCGCGGTGGTGGTCGTCGGCCTCGGTGTAGACGACGCGCAGGATCTCCAGGATGGAGTTCGGGAAGTCGGTGTCCCAGCCGCCGGTGCCGAAGCCGACCTGGCCGAAGATCTCGCGCTTGCGGAAGGACTGGAAGGCCTCGGACTTGCAGAGGAAGCCGTAGAAGGTCTCGTCGTCGAGCTTCTCGACGAGCTTGGCCCAGATCTCGCGGATGCGCGGGACGTCCCGCTCGCGCATCGCGGTGTTCATGTCGGAGAAGTCGGCGCCCTCGTCGAGGCAGGCGTTCCACGCGGCGGCGACGTCGCGGTAGACCTGCGGGAGGTCGGCGATGGTCTCGGCGTAGTGGGTCTCGCCCTTGAGGTCCACGACCGTCGAGGGGGTGGCCTCGGCGAGCGGGTTCGGGAAGGGCTCGGTGACCAGGCCGACGAGGTCGATGTAGTGCTGCAGGGCCGTGGAGGACGGCGGGAAGCGCATGGCGCCCATCTCCGCGGTCAGTTCCTCGGTGCCGGCGCCCTCGAAGCCGACGGTGCGCAGCCGGCCGCCGATCTGGTCGGCCTCGTAGACGACGGGCTTGAGGCCCATCTTCATCAGCTCGTAGGCCGAGATGATGCCGGACAGACCGCCGCCGATGACGGCGACCTCGGTGCCGAGTTCGGTCGCGGGTATCTGGCCGAGCCCCGCCGGGTGGGCGAGGAAGTCGTCGTAGGCGTACGGGAAGTCCGGGCCGAACATGGTGATCGGCGGCTGTCCGTCGCTGTGCGGGACGGCGGTGGTGGGCACCGTGGACGTCATGGGGGTACGTCTCCTTGCGGCAGGGCTGGGGGAAGGGGGCTTAGACGAGGGAGGCGTAGAGCCCGGGGCGGCGGTCGCGCAGGTAGGGGTTGTTCTCGCGCGACGCGGCCAGCAGCTCGGGGTCGGCCTCGCCGAACACCAGCTCCTCGCCGCGGCCGGCCCGGGTCCGGGTGACCCCGTCGGGGCTCGCCAGGCAGCTGAGTCCGACGAACTCGAACTCGCCTTCCGGGCCGGTGCGGTTGACGTACGCGATGTACATCTGGTTCTCGAAGGCCCGTACGGGGACGAGCTGTTCGGCGACGAACTGGAACGGGTGCATCTGCGCGGTCGGCACCAGGAGGAGGTCGGTGCCGGCGAGCGCGTGCGCCCGGACGTTCTCGGGGAACTCCACGTCGTAGCAGATCATGATGCCGATGCGGAGGCCGTCGAGGTCCGCCTGGACGACGGGGGTGTCGCCGAGGGTGAAGGCGTCCTGTTCGAAGCAGCCGAAGAGGTGGGTCTTGCGGTAGTTCGCGAGCCGCACCCCGTCGGGGCCGATGAGCTGTGCCGCGTTGTAGACGGCGTCGTCCGCCCGCTCCGGGTAGCCGTACAGGACGGCGATGCCGTGGCGGCGGGCGATCTCGCCGATGGCGACGGCGGACGGGCCGTCGGCCGGTTCGGCGAGCCCGGGGATGTCCTGGAGGTCCAGCGCGTAGCCGGTCAGGAACATCTCCGAGGTGACGAGGAGCCCGGACCCGCCCTGTGCGGCGTGCGCCGCCGCCTCGTCGAGCGCCTTGAGGTTCCGGGCGGTGTCGCCGAGAACTCCGGAGCTCTGGAGGAGGGCGGTGCGCAGCGCAGGCATGGGCTACCTCTGTGACAGGAGGGGTGGGGTCATACGAAGGTACGTTCGCGCGTTGCACCCGGACAAGCCGTGACCGTTGCGCTGCGCGCATCGATTCGTTGCGTGTTCCGCGACGGGTGCGGCGATTCGTTGCGCGGGACCCCCAGAGGCTCCCGGGGAACCCCTGAGGACCGCCGCGGACCCCCTCGGCGGGCCCCTCCTACGAGGCCTTGTGGAAGGCCGGGTGGCCGGCCGGGAAGTGCAGGTCGTCGAGGATGTCGGGGGTGTGGTCGGAGACGATGCGGCCGCTCCAGGTGTCGACGAGGGCCGGGACGGTCAGGGTGCCGTCGAAGTGGTGGCCGGCGGCCTCGTACGCGAGGCGCAGCGCGGTGTGATCGCCCGCTTCGGGGCCGCAGCCCGTCCCGGTGTCGACGAGGGTGCCGGTTTCGACGACGGTGTCGGTGCCGGTTCCGAGGACCGTGGTGGCGACGGAGTCCTCGATGCCCAGCAGGGCGAGGGCGGCGGCCACCCGCCGGGAGCGCGGACAGTCGGCGCGGAGGTAGAGGCGGTAGCGGTGCGGGACGGGGGAGAAACCGGCCCCGATGCGGCCGCGCGGGGCGGGGGCCGGGCCGGCCGGCTGACCCGTGCGGTCGTGGCGGCGGTGCGGGAGCGCGGGGACAGCCCGTTCCTGCACGCGGCGGCGGCGAACACCGGCGCCGTCCGGCTGTACGAGTCGATGGGCTTCACGCCGCGCCGCCGCCCGCTCTTCCTGGGCCTGCGCACACCGGCCCGGGTGGCCTGATCCGGAGGGCGCCCGGCCGCGTACCGGGCGTGGCGGTGTTTCAAGGGGCGGCGAGCGGTCACACGCGGGACATCCCGAAGAAAGGAACCGTCATGACCGACGTGTCGCGCCTGCCCGGCGCCGTCCACCACTCCTGGCAGTGGCAGGCCGGGGCGGCCTGCCGGGATCTGGGGTCCGGCCGCTTCTTCCATCCCGCCGGTGAGCGGGGCGAGGACCGCGAGGAGCGGGACGGCGCCGCCAAGCGGGTCTGCGCGGCCTGCCCGGTCCGGACGGCCTGCCTGGAGCACGCGCTGCGGACCCGCGAGCCGTTCGGCGTCTGGGGCGGCGCCTGACGGAGGAGGAGCGCCACGCGCTCCAGGGCCCGGCGGGGATGACCCTGGCGGCGCGGGCCTAGATGTATTGCCCCGGGAGGTTGTGGACGCGGACGGGGCCCGGCCGGCATCGGCCGCCCGGCCCCGGCCGCGTCCGCGAGGGGCTACGCCGGAGCGCCGGAGGTGAAGCGGCGAAGCAGCGGGGAGAGGACCAGGACCGACTTGGTGCGCTCCACGAAGGGCTCGCCCGCGATGCGCTCCAGGACCCGCTCGAAGTGCCGCATGTCCGAGGCGAAGATCTGGACGAGGGCGTCCGCGTCGCCGGTGACGGTCGACGCGGACACCACCTCGGGGTAGCGCTCCAGTCCTCGCCGGATGTCGTCCGGCGAGGTGTTGTGGCGGCAGTAGATCTCGATGAAGCCCTCGGTCTCCCAGCCCATGGCGGCGGGGTCCACGCGGACGGTGAAGCCGGTGATGGCGCCTTCGGCGCGCAGCCGGTCCACGCGCCGCTTCACGGCGGGGGCGGAGAGCCCGACCTCGGAGCCGATGTCCGCGTAGGAGCGGCGGGCATCCTCGGCGAGGGCGTGCACGATGCGTTCGTCGAGATCGTTCAGTCGCACGGGGGGTGAATCACTTCTATTCAGCGACCTCCGAGGCCGTGGCGGCCAGGGCGGCCACAGTGGCCAGGCTGGAGCGGCGCATGCCGTAGAAGAAGTAGATCACGAGCCCGACGGCCATCCAGCCACCGAAGACCAGCCAGGTGATTCCGGGCAGCTCCGTCATCAGGTAGGCGCAGAGCAGGAAGCCCACGATCGGGGTGACCGGGAAGAGCGCGACCTTGAAGGTGCGGTTCATCTCCGGGCGGGTCTGGCGCAGGATGATGACTGCGACGTTGACCAGGGCGAACGCGAAGAGCGTGCCGATGCTGGTGGCGTTCGCCAGCTCACCCAGCGGGATGAAGGCGGCGAGCAGTCCGCAGAAGAGGCAGACGATGATCGTGTTGACGCGGGGGGTGCCGCTCTTCGGGTCGACCTTGGCGAACGCCTTGGGCATCAGGCCGTCGCGGGACATGGCGAAGAGGATGCGGGTCTGACCGTAGAGGACGGCGAAGACGACGCTGGCGATGGCGACGACGGCGCCCGCGGCCAGGATGACGCTCCAGAAGGAGTGTCCGGTGACGTTCTCCATGATCTGGGCCAGGGCGGCCTCGCTGCCCTCGAACTCCTGCCACGGCATGGCGCCGACGGCGACCAGGGCGACGAGGCAGTAGATCGCGGTGACGATGGCGAGCGAGAGCATGATCGCGCGCGGCAGGTCCTTCTTCGGGTTCTTGGCTTCCTCACCGGCGGTGGAGGCGGCGTCGAAGCCGATGTACGAGAAGAAGAGCATGGAGGCGGCGGTGCTGATGGCGGTGACGCCGAGCGGGGCCAGCGGGGTGTAGTTGCCGGCCTTGATGCCCATGAAGCCGATGACGCAGAAGAGCACCAGCGTCACGATCTTGACGGCCACCATGATCGAGTTGATCCGGGCGCTCTCCTTGGCCCCGCGGAGCAGGAAGACCATGCAGAGCAGGACCACGACCAGGGCCGGCATGTTGATGTAACCGCCCTCGCCCAGCGGGGCGGAGAAGCCCTCGGGGATGGTGATGCCGAGGGTCCCGTCGAGCAGCTCGTTGAGGTACTGGCCCCAGCCGACGGCGACGGCCGCGACGGAGACGCCGTACTCCAGGATCAGGCACCAGCCGCAGACCCAGGCTATGAGCTCGCCCATGGTGGCGTAGGCGTACGAGTACGAGGAGCCCGAGACGGGGATGGAGCCCGCGAGCTCGGCGTAGGACAGCGCCGAGAACAGCGCGGTCAGGCCCGCGATGATGAACGCGATGAAGACGGCCGGGCCGGCGATCGGGGTGGCCTCGCCGAGGACGACGAAGATGCCGGTGCCCAGGGTGGCGCCGATGCTGATCATGGTCAGCTGCCACATGGTGAGCGAGCGCTTCAGCGCACCGCCCTCACCCTGGCCGCCCTCGGCGACCAGCTGCTCCACCGGCTTGCGGCGGAGCAGCGGGTTGACGGGCTTCGAGTCGAGCGGTGGCGCCTGGCCGTGGTCGAGCACGAGGGGACTCCTTGTCACTGCGGATCGGGGAGGTCGGGATGAGGCGTCGACCGCGACGATCCGGAGCAGGACAGGGCCCGACGGGGGAAGGGCCTGAGCATGGGGGGACCGCCGAGCAGGCGATCCGCCACTCCACGTACAGCGAGTGAGCCTACGAGCTGAGTGATACCGCCCGTAATGCACCATCCTTGCACATTGGCGCACGATCGTTGCGCGGATCTGTCCGGGATGGTCCTTTGTTGCGTGCGGATGATCGATCGCTGCGCAGCCCTCCCTGAACCCCCTTTCTTGACTCTTCGTCAGATGTGCCGCAGCGTGCCGCCTGACGGCTTTGGTGCGACCGGAGGCGGTGGATCCGGGCCCGCGCGGGGTACGGGTCGCCGAGACCGCGACCGGAGCCGAAGGCTCCCGGACCGGGACGGCGGGCACGATCGGAGGCGAAGCGTGAGCAGACCGGGCGCTGACCAGCAGTGGCCGTGGCAGGATCCGCAGCCCTTCCTGCGCGGGGTCGCCTGGCTGGACAAGGGGCGCCCGGTGCGGGCCGACCCGGCCGACACCATGCGGCTGCCCTGGGACACCGGCGAGCGCTCCACCCTGCCCATAGGGGTCCGGCTGGAGTTCACCACCGAGACCGCGCGGGCGGTGGAGATCCGCTACCGGGCGACCGTGCCCGGCCCCACCGACGCCCTGCGCGACCTCGCGCACGGCTTCGCCCTGTGGGACCGGCACGGGGTGGTCGCCGAGGTGTTCACCGAGCCGGCCGCGGAGGCCGTCGTGCGGATCGGCCTGGGGGGCGGCAACGGCCCGTTCACCGTCCATCCGCCCGAGACCCAGTCCCCGCTGGTCCTCGGCCTGCGCGGGATCGGCGGCTCCCTCACCCCGGCGCCGCCCGCCCCGCGCTGGGTGGTGCACGGCGACTCCATCACCGAGGGCTGGTGGTCCACCCGCCCCGCGCACGGCTGGCCTTCGGTCACCGGCCGCGCACTCGGCTGGGACACCGTCAACCTCGGCTACGCGGGCGCCGCGCGCGGCGAGCTCACCACCGCCGAACAGCTCGCGGGCCTGTCCGCCGACGTCCTCACCCTCGCCTTCGGCACCAACTGCTGGTCCCGGGTGCCCTTCTCGGCGCCCCTGCTCTACGAGACCACGCGCGCCTTCCTCGAACTGGTCCGACAGGGGCACCCGCGGACCCCGCTGCTGCTGGTCTCGCCGGTACTGCGACCCGACGCGGAGCGCACCCCGAACAAGCTCGGCGCCACCCTGGGCGCCCTGCGCGACGCGATGGAGCGCGCCACCCGGGACCGGATCGCCGCCGGGGACGACCGGCTCGCCGTCCTCCCGGGCCGGGACCTGCTCGGTCCCGAGCACCTGGAGGACGGGCTGCACCCCAACGACAGCGGACACCAGGTACTCGGCCTCGCTGTGGCCACGGCTCTGCGGCGCGCCGGGTTCGGCGCGGGGTGAGTGAAACAGCCCACACGAGCCCCCTTGAACAGATCCCTGCCATCAGGGCGTGTCCTGAGCACAGTTGCCGCCGCCGGGGGCGACGGCACGACAGACACCACATCTGGGAGAGATCAAGATGGGCATCAAGCGCGGAACCACCCTTGCAGCCGTCGCGATGACGGTCGTCCTCGCGGCGACCGCCTGCGGTCCGTCCGACGACAAGGCGGCCGACTCGGCCCAGCCCGCCGGTGCCGCCTCCCAGGCTCCCGCCGCGGACGGGGGATACGGGGCCCCCGCCGCGGACTCGGGATCGGGCGCCAAGACCGGCGGGCAGCTGGCCATCGCGAACAACGACCAGCTGGGCGCGGTGCTCACCGACAGCGCGGGGCTCACCCTCTACCGCTTCGACAAGGACACGGCCAAGCCGCCGAAGTCGAACTGCGACGGGGACTGCGAGAAGACCTGGCCGGTGGTCGCCGCCGGCGATGCCACCGCCGCGGCGGGCATGGACCCCTCGCTGCTCGGCGAGGTCGTGCGCAGCGACGGCAGCAAGCAGCTGACGGTGGCCGGCTGGCCCGCGTACCGCTTCAACAAGGACGCCAAGGCGGGCGACTTCAACGGCCAGGGCGTCGGCGGGGTGTGGTTCGCGCTCGCGCCGGACGGCAAGAAGGCCGCTAAGGGGGCGGCGACCGAGGGGGCACCGCCGGCCGCGGGCGGCGCCGCCGAGGCCGACGGGAAGCTGTCGGTGGCCAAGGACCCCAAGCTGGGCGACCACATCGTCGACGGCAGGGGCATGACCGTCTACCGGTTCAAGCCGGACACCCAGTGGCCGATGACCTCCAAGTGCGTGGGCGACTGCCTGACCAAGTGGCCGGTCGTTCCGCCGGTGGAGAAGGCCGAGGACAAGGGGATCGCCGAGAAGAACTACACGGTGCTCAACCGCCCGGACGGCCTGAAGCAGCAGAGCGTCGACTGCTGGCCCGTCTACACCTTCACCGGCGACAAGAAGCCCGGTGACATCAACGGCCAGGGCGTGGGCGGCACGTGGTACGCCGTCTCCCCCGAGGGCAAGCTCATCACCGTCCAGTAGCCCGGGACCTCCCGAAGTCCCCTCCGGTCCCCCCACCACGGTCGCGCGGCCCCTGCCCCCATCCCCCCGGGCAGGGGCCGCGCCCCGTTCCGCCGCGGCGCGCCGGTATCTAGACTCGGCGGCATGCTGCGCGTACTGGCCGTCGACGACGAGAAGCCGCTCCTGGAGGAACTCCTCTACCTGCTGCGCTCGGACCCCCGCGTGCTCAGCGCGGAGGGCGCCTCGGACGCCACCGAAGCCCTGCGCCGCGTCACCCGGGCACTGGAGTCCGGACCGGACGGGGCCGACGGCATCGACGTCGTCTTCCTCGACATCCACATGGCCGGGCTGACCGGTCTGGACATCGCCCGGCTGCTGGCGGGGTTCGCGCAGCCGCCGCTGATCGTGTTCGTCACCGCCCACGAGGGCTTCGCCGTACAGGCCTTCGACCTGAAGGCCGTGGACTACGTGCTCAAGCCGGTGCGCCCCCAGCGGCTGGCCGAGGCCGTGCGGCGGGCCTGCGCGCAGCTGGCCCGCGCCGGGGAGGCACCGGTGGCCGCCGAGCCGGCGGCGAGCCCGTCGGCCGTGGCGGCTCCGCGCCGACCGGCCGCCGAGGTCACGGTCACCGACCGCGCCCCGGAGCAGATCGCGGTCGAACTGGGCGGCGTCACCCGCTTCGTGGCGATCGCCGACATCGCCTACGTCGAGGCGCAGGGCGACTACGCCCGCCTCCACACCGACGAGGGCAGCCACCTGGTCCGGATCCCCGTGTCCACGCTGGAGGAGCGCTGGGCGGCGCGCGGGTTCGTACGGATCCACCGCCGCCATCTGGTGGCGCTGTCGCGGATCGACGAGATCCGGCTGGACGCGGGCACGACCAGTGTCCGGGTCGGGGCGGCGGAGCTCCAGGTCAGCCGCAGGCACGCGCGGGAGCTGCGGGACCTCCTGATGCGGCAGGCCACTGGCTGAAAGCGGCCGCCGGCGGGGCCGGTACGGGCCGCCCGTCCGCCGGCGCCCGACCGTCCGGCGCGCGCGGGCGCCGTTCGTCGCGCCGGGAGGGACGTACGGCGATCCGCCGGAGCCGTCGGCCGCACCGGCGGCGTGAACGGCCCGCCACCGCCAACACCCCTGCGTATCGTGGATCTTCCGGCGCGGGAGGAGCGAGATGTCCGAGATCCAGGCGCTGGTCGACGCCCTGAGCGGACTGCCCCGTACCCGGCCCGCCGGGCCCGCCGAGGCGGAGGTGCTGCTGGCCCGGCTGCGCAGCGCGGCCGCCCGCTGGGCCGACCTCCTGTACGAGGCCCGCGAGGGGGTCCGCGAGCAGGTGCCGCCCCGTGCGGAGGCGGCCCTGACGCTGGCCTTCCGGCGCGCGGAGGAGTCGTACGTGGAGCTGGAGATCGCCTTGCGGGACTGCGCCGAGCACCGCGACCCGGCCGTCTGATCCACGAGCGGCGCGGGGTCCCGGGCGGCGCCCCGGCAGCGGCGCCGCCGGGCCGGATCGTGCCTGTTGCCGGGTCGGGGCTCGTGCGTAGACTCCGGTCTCCGCTCCACGCCCCTGCGCCGAAGGACCCGACCGGTGAACCAGACGTACGCGCTGACCGCGGTCGCCGTCGTCGTGGTGGCCACCGTCCTGGTCGGCGCGCTGGGCCTGCGCATATCCCGGACCACCTCCGACTTCTACGTGGCCTCGCGCACGGTGGGGCCCCGGCTCAACGCGGCGGCCATCAGCGGGGAGTACCTCTCGGCCGCGTCCTTCCTCGGTGTGGCCGGGCTGGTGCTGCTCCAGGGGCCCGCGATGCTCTGGTACCCGGTGGGCTACACGGCCGGTTACGTGGTGCTGCTCGCGCTGGTGGCGGCGCCGCTGCGGCGCTCCGGCGCGTACACGCTGCCCGACTTCGCCGAGGCCCGGCTGGAGTCGCAGGCGGTGCGCCGGATCGCGGTGCTGTTCGTGGTCGGGGTGGGCTGGCTGTACCTGCTGCCGCAACTGCAGGGCGCCGGGCTGACGCTGGAGATCCTGACCGGGGCCCCGCACTGGGTCGGCGGGCTGGTCGTGGCCTTCGTGGTGAGCACGGCGGTGGCCGCCGGCGGGATGCGCAGCATCACCTTCGTACAGGCCTTCCAGTACTGGCTCAAACTCACCGCCCTGCTGGTCCCGGCCTTCTTCCTGCTGGCCGCCTGGGCCGGGGACGGGGCGCCGCGGGCCACGTTCGACGCCCCGGCGGTCTTCCGGGAGCACACTTCGGTGACGCTCGCGGAGGACGTGCGGCTGTCCCTGGACGAGCCGCTGACGGTCACGGTGACCGGGCAGGTGGACGGGCACGGCTACGTGGCGGTCCCGCTGACCCTGGCCCCCGGCGGGCATTCCGTACGGGCGCACGCGCGGCTGGAGTTCGCCCCGGACACGCCCGTCCCGGACACCCGCGCGGAAGCCGGTCTCGGGGTGTCCGGCTGGTCGGAGCCGCTGTCCGGGGACCGCCCGGAGCACCGGCTGTACGCCACCTACGGGCTGATCCTGGCGACCTTCCTCGGCACGATGGGCCTGCCGCACGTGGCGGTGCGCTTCTACACCAGCCCGAACGGGCGGGCCGCGCGGCGCACCACGCTGGTCGTGCTCGGCCTGGTCGGCGCCTTCTACCTGCTGCCGCCGGTGTACGGGGCACTGGGCCGGATCTACGCCCCCGAACTCGCCCTGACCGGCGACGCGGACGCGGCGGTGCTGGTGCTGCCCGAGCGGATGCTGGGCGGACTGCTCGGCGAGCTGCTGGGGGCGCTGCTGGCCGGGGGCGCCTTCGCGGCCTTCCTCTCGACCGCTTCGGGGCTGACGATGGCGGTGGCCGGGGTGCTGCACCAGGACGTGCTGCCGGCGCGCGGGGTGCGCAGCTTCCGTTCGGCGGTGCTCGTGGCGATCCTGGTGCCGCTGGGCGGGAGCGTGACGGCGACGGAGGTGCCGGTGGCGGACGCGGTGGGCCTGGCCTTCGCCGTGTCGGCGTCGTCGTTCTGTCCTCTGCTGGTGCTGGGCATCTGGTGGCGCGGGCTGACCCCGCCCGGGGCGGTGGCGGGTCTGGTCACCGGCGGCGGCGCGGCGCTGAGCGCGGTACTGGCGACGCGGACGGGGCTGGCCCCGGCGGGCTGGGTGCACACGCTGCTGGCGTGGCCTGCGGTGTGGTCGGTGCCGCTCGGGTTCCTGACGATGGTCGCGGTGTCGCTGGCCACCCGGTCGCGGGTCCCGGCCGGGGCGGCGGCCACCCTGGCCCGGCTGCACCTGCCGGAGAACGTGGCCGTGGACCGGGCGTGGGAGTCCCCCCGGCGGAGCGAGGGGGAGGGCGTGCGGTGAGCGCGGTGTGTCCGGCCGTGCCGGCCCTGCTGGCGGTGGCGGGTGCGGTCCTGCTGCTGGCCGCGGGCTGGGCGGCGGGCCGCCGGCACGCCCTGCGCGGTGAACGGGCCGCCGGGCCGGACCTCGGGACGCCGGTGGAGCGGGCCACCTTCCACACCCTGCACACGGCTTCGCTGGCCGCTCCCCCGCTGCGCGCCGGGCTCACCGAGGACGCCGCCCGCAAGGCCGCCCGGCGGCTGCGGTCGCTGCTGGGTACGGAGGCCCTGTGCCTCACGGACCGGGAGTCGGTGCTGGCCTGGGACGGCCCGGGCGCCGACCACCACGAGCGGCGGGCGATGGCCCGGGTGGCGGTGATGCTGGAGTCGGGCCGCAGCCAGAGCGTGCGGACCGAGTGCCAGCGGCCCGACTGTCCGCTGAAGTGGGCGGTGGTGGCCCCGCTCACCGGCGAGGACGGGATGCTGGGCGCGCTGGTGGCGTACGGGTCGCGGGAGTCCGCGGTACTGGTGCGGGCCGCGACCGAGGTCGCCCGGTGGGTGTCCGTGCAGCTGGAGCTGTCCGAGCTGGACCGCTCGCGGACCCGGCTGATGGAGGCGGAGATCAAGGCGCTGCGGGCGCAGATCTCCCCGCACTTCATCTTCAACTCGCTGGCCGCGATCGCCTCGTTCGTCCGCACCGATCCGGAGCACGCCCGGGAACTGCTGCTGGAGTTCGCGGACTTCACCCGGTACTCCTTCCGGCGGCACGGCGACTTCACCACGCTCGCCGAGGAGTTGCGCTCCGTCCAGCAGTATCTGGCGCTGGCCGGCGCCCGGTTCGGCGACCGGCTGAAGGTGACCCTGCAGGTGGCACCGGAGGTGCTGCCGGTGGCGCTGCCGTTCCTGTGCCTGCAGCCCCTGGTGGAGAACGCCGTCAAGCACGGGCTGGAGGACTCCACCGAGGAGTGCCGGATCACCATCACCGCGCAGGACGCGGGCGCGGAGGCGGTGATCACCGTCGAGGACAACGGGGTGGGAATGGATCCGGCACTGCTGCGCCGGATCCTGGCCGGGGAGCACAGCGGTTCCACCTCCGGCATCGGGCTGCCCAATGTCGACGAGCGGATCCGGCAGGTGTACGGGGACGAGTACGGGCCGGTGATCGAGACGGGCGTCGGCGCCGGCATGAAGGTCACCATCCGCATTCCCAAATACCGTGCGGGCGTGCACAGTTCACCGTCGGGACACCATCCCCCCCGCCCCTGAGCGGCCGATCCCGTGTCATCCGGGGAGGGGCGCGGCGCGACCGGCGCCCCTTCCTGGTCGGGCCACCTCAGCGTGACCGACCCACGCCCCGGAGTTATCCGCCGCTTGGCGTATCCGGCTCCCGCCTGCGCCGAACGGTCACCCGCCACGCCGAACGGTCGCCCCGGGCGCGGCTGGATCGTGCCGCCGCGGCTCAAGACCCGGGGCTCCGCCCCAGACCCCGCGCCTCGAACGCCGGCGAGGCTGGATGTGCCGGCACCGTCCGCCAGGCGCGGCTGGATCGGCCGGAGGCCGAGGCCGGCCCGCCCGCACGGCCGGCGATCGAGGCGCGGGGGGCGGGGGGCGGGGCAGGCCCCGGGAACGGGCGTGGCCCCGGCGTCCGCGAAGGGACGGCCGGGGCCACGGTGGAGTGGGGCTAGCTCCAGCTGGCGTGCAGCGGCTTGCCCTCGGCGTAGCCGGCCGCGGACTGGATGCCGATGACGGCCTTCTCCTCGAACTCCGCGAGGGACCCGGCACCGGCGTACGTGCACGAGGAGCGCACCCCCGCGATGATCGAGTCGATCAGGTCCTCGACGCCCGGACGCGACGGGTCGAGGAACATGCGCGAGGTGGAGATGCCCTCCTCGAACAGGCCCTTGCGGGCACGGTCGTAGGCCGACTCCTCGCTCGTGCGGTTCTGCACCGCGCGCGCCGAGGCCATGCCGAAGGACTCCTTGTAGAGGCGGCCGTCGGCCGACTGCTGGAGGTCGCCCGGGGACTCGTACGTACCGGCGAACCAGGAGCCGATCATCACGTTGGACGCGCCGGCGGCCAGCGCCATCGCCACGTCGCGCGGGTGACGGACGCCGCCGTCGGCCCACACGTGCTTGCCGTACTTCTTCGCCTCGGCCGCGCACTCCAGCACCGCGGAGAACTGCGGGCGGCCCACGCCGGTCATCATGCGGGTGGTGCACATGGCGCCGGGGCCCACACCGACCTTGATGATGTCCGCACCGGCGTCGATGAGGTCCTTGACGCCCTCGGCGGCGACGATGTTGCCGGCCACGATCGGGACCTGCGGGTCCAGCGCGCGGACGGCCTTGATCGCGTTGATCATCGATTCCTGGTGGCCGTGCGCCGTGTCGATGACGAGCGTGTCCACGCCCGCGTCGAGCAGCTGCTTGGCCTTCTGCACGAAGTCGCCGTTGATGCCGACGGCGGCCGCGATGCGCAGCTTGCCGTTGGCGTCGGTCGCCGGGGTGTAGAGGGTCGCGCGCAGGGCGCCCTTGCGGGTGAGGATGCCGACGAGCTTGCCGTCCTCGTCGACGGCGGGGGCCAGCTTGCGGTGGCCGGCGTCGAGCTGGTTGAAGGCCTCGCGGGGGTCGATGTCCGCGTCGAGGAGCAGCAGCTCCTTCGACATGACCTCGGAGAGCTGGGTGAAGCGGTCGACACCGCTCAGGTCGTGCTCGGTGACGACGCCGACCGGGCGGCCCTCGCCGTCGACGACGACTCCGGCTCCGTGGGCGCGCTTCGGCAGCAGGGACAGCGCGTCGGCGACCGTCTGGGTGGGCGCCAGCGTGATCGGGGTGTCGAGCACGTGGTGGCGGGTCTTCACCCAGGAGATGACGTCGGTGACGATCTCGATCGGGATGTCCTGCGGGATGACGACGATGCCGCCGCGGCGGGCGACGGTCTCGGCCATCCGGCGGCCCGCGATGGCGGTCATGTTCGCCACGACCAGCGGAATGGTGGTGCCGGTGCCATCGGGCGAGGAGAGGTCGACGCCCTGGCGGGAACCGACCGCGGAGCGGCTCGGAACCATGAACACATCGTCGTACGTCAGGTCGTACGGCGGCTTCGAGTCATTGAGGAAACGCACGTGCTGAACATCCCAGTCGATCGGAGGTACCCCGACGGGTCAGCCGAGGAAACGCACGTACTTCATTCTCCCACGACCTGGCGTTTACACAGTCCGGGCCGATCGTCCAGGACATGCCGGGCCGCCTGGTTCTTTCCTACGGGACCTTGGTCCCGTAGGGGCGCGCGGGATGCGCCGGATGGGCGGAGAGTGAAGGGAGGGAGAGGAAGACAAGCACGGAGAGCGGAGGTCGGACCATGGCGGGAACGACGCGGGACGAGACCCCCGTCGCCCTCGAGGGCGGTGGCCTGGAAGTGCGGGTCAAGGAGATCGGCGGAGACCTCACCGTCGGCTTCTTCCGCCTGCCCGAGGGCACGGACATGACGGCGGCGGTCAAGGGGCTGCCGGACGACATGTGCCAGTGCCCGCACTGGGGCTACCTCCTCAAGGGCCGACTGCTGATGCACTCCCGGGACGGGGACACGGTGTACGAGGAGGGGCAGGCCTTCTACTGGGGGCCGGGCCACGTCCCCGTGGCGCTCACCGACACCGAGTACGTCGACTTCTCCCCGACCGAGGAGTTCAACAAGGTGCTCGACCACGTGAAGGCCCGGGCCGGCTAGGAGCCGTCCGGCCGATCAGGGGACCGCGGGCTCCAGGATCACGGGAAGAGGCGCTCCCGACATGCGACGCAGGCCGGCAAGACCGTCGACGCCACCGACTGGAATCCGAGCTGGGGGTGGGCGGCCGCCGCGATGATCTCCGACCTGGACGACATGCGGCGCTGGGCACAGGCCCTCGCCACCGGCACGCTCCTGTCCCCCACCACCCAGGCGGAGCGGATGAAGATGCTCCCCACCGGCTTTCCCGGCAACGACTACGGGCTCGGCATCTTCGACAACCACGGATGGATCGGGCACAACGGCTCACTGCCCGGATACGAGAGCGTGACCGTCCACCTGCCCTCCGAGCGGGCGACCCTGGTCGTCCTGATCAACACCGACATCCACCACCGGGGCAGCGAGCCGAGCACGCTCCTCGCCAAGACGATCACCGGCATCGTGACCCCGGACAACGTGTACGACATCCCGCCCAAGGAGTAGCGCCGTCGGTGGCCGCACCGCGCCGTCCGCAGTGCAGTGCAGGCGCCGCTCCGCTCGATCCGCACAGTGCTGCGGGCGCCGACGCCCTCATCCCCTCCCGGCCGCCCGGGCCACCTGCGCCGCACGCCGGTGCACCGGACCGGGGCGCTGCGCCAGCGGGAGCACCGTTCCTCCGTGCCGGACCGCCGTGAACTCGGCGGCGATGGCCAGGGCGGTCTCCTCGGGGGTGGCGCCGCCGAGGTCCAGCCCGATGGGTGAGCGCAGCCGGGCGAGCGCTGCGTCCGTCACCCCTTCCTCCCGCAGCCGTCTGACGCGTTCGGCGTGGGTGCGCCGCGACCCCATGGCTCCCACGTAGCCCACGGGCAGCCGCAGGGCCAGTTCCAGCAGCGGTACGTCGAATTTGACGTCGTGGGTGAGGACGCACACGGCGGTACGGGAGTCCAGGCGGCCCGCCTCCCATTCCGTGGCCAGGTGCCGGTGCGGCCAGTCGACGAGGACCTCGTCGGCGTCGGGGAAGCGCTCCGGGGCCGCGAAGACGGGCCGGGCGTCGCACACGGTGACCCGGTGGCCGAGGAAGGCGCCGATCCGCGCGAGGGCCGCGGCGAAGTCGATGGCTCCGTAGACGATGAGCCGGGGCGGCTCGGCGGCCGATTCGACGAGCAGGGTGAGGGGCTCCCCGCAGAGTCCGCCGGCGGTGCCGAGCTCGGCGGTGGCGGTGCGCCCGGCCAGCAGCAGGGCCCGTACCCGCCCGGCGGCGGCCCGGTCCAGGGCGGGGCCGCCGGCGAGCCCGCCCTCGTAGGAGCCGTCGGCGTGGACGGCGAGCGCCCGGCCGAGTTGGCGGGGCGGGCCGGAGACGACCCGGGCGAGCGCGGCGCGGGTGCCGCCTGCGGCGGCGGCGAGCACGGAGCCGAGCACGGGCCGTACCGGGTCGAGTCCGCGCACCGGGGTGACCAGTACGTCCAGGACTCCACCGCAGGTCAGGCCCACGGCGAAGGCGTCGTCGTCGCTGTAGCCGAAGCGGTGCAGGCCGCCTTGGCCGGAGGCGAGCGCGTCGAGGCACAGCTCGTGCACGGCGGATTCCACGCAGCCCCCGGAGATGGAGCCGAGCGCGGCGCCCCGGGCGTCGACGGCGAGGGAGGCACCGGGGCCGCGCGGGGCGCTGCCGCTGACGGCCACGACGGTGGCCAGCGCGAACTCCCGTTGGGCGGCGCACCACGCGCGTAGCTCGTCGGCTATGTCGAGCATCAGCGGATGTACTCGCGGCGCGGGGTCTGGCCGGGGAGGTACGGGCGCGGCGGCAGCGCGGCCGGGGTCGCCGGCCGGGCTGCGGCGGGCCGGGCCGCCGTGGCGGCCGGCCGGGTGACGGCGGCGCGGGCGGGCCCGGGGTATCCGTCGGGCAGGTGCGGCCGCGTGCCGAGCAGTTTGGCGGCGTGGGCCACGCTCGCGAGGGTGGCGTGGTGGTGCCAGCCGCGGAAGGAGCGGCCCTCGAAGTCGCGGATGCCCACCGGTTCGCAGGTCTCGGCGAAGTCCAGGGAGACCCTGTCGGTGAGTTTGGCGAGCAGGAAGAGCTGGGCGAGGGGCCGGTCGCCGATGTTGGTGATCCAGAACTCGGAGGGCAGCAGGGCGGCTTCGGTCCAGGCTCCGACCAGCAGCAGCGGGGTGGGCGGCGCGGGCACGGGCCGGTCCTCGCAGGGGGTGGCGAGGATCGAGGCCGAGGTCAGCAGGGTCACCGCGCCTTCGGCGCGGCCGTGCCGGGTCCATTCGACGACGCGGCGCTGGGACCGCAGGGAGTCGATGAGTTCGCGGGCGGGTGCGGTGTGCGGTCCGGGTTTGTGGCGGCCGGCGCCGCCGAAGGAGACGGGCAGGGAGCCGTCGACCTTGAAGACGAAGGGGATGTCCTGCAGCGTGAAGGACTCGATGCTCTGGGGCAGATCGCCGTTGGCGACCTCCATCACCACGGGCCGGCGCTGGAGTTGCCAGGTCGCGGCCATCCGCTGGACGGCGTGTACGGCGTCCTGGGCGGGGGTGAGGGAGCGGGCGGTGTCGGGGATGCCGGCCCGTCGGCGGCGCAGGAGTTCACTGGTCCAGGGCCCGGGGAGGGTGAGGGTCCATTCGACCGGGAAGCTGGCCTCGCTGGAGGCGAGCCAGATCCCGCTGGCCTGCTGACAGTTGGCGGTGCGGCCGAGCTGGGGGACGAACTGCCGGCCGACGCCGACCGAGCGGTCGCCTGCCTTCTCTATGACCATGGGCTGGAGCACCCAGGCCAGGGGGCGCTGGGCGGTGCGTTCGAGGTGCTGGGCGAGGGAGCGGCGGACCGGGGTCCAGTCCCAGGGGGACTTGCTGATGAACTGCTGGAGGCTCTGCTCGACGGAACTGGCCCCTGTTCCGGCGATGTTACGGATTGTTTTCTTCCCTGTGGTCCGCACCAACCCGTTCAGATAAACGCGGGCCCAGTTTCGCTGATCCCGCCGGGGTAAGGACTCAAAGAGCAGAGAGATCATGACGTCGATCAATTCGGAGATTTCCTTCGTGGAATCCTCCGGCAGGACTACGCGAGCCATCTGGGCCTCCCCCGCGACCAGCTAGATCCAATACCCTACTTGACCGCGAAGAACGGCCGTAGGCCCCGGCGGCTACTTCCTGAGGTCGCTGGCAGTTTCGAGCCGCTCTTCCTCTACCACGAGGGGGATGGGGATCTGGTTCGCCGCATAGTAGATCGCGATCAGGAAATGTGCGACAAGCGTGAGTGTTGCGGAGTAGAAGGCCAGCGCGACGGTGAGGGGGTAGGCGATGGCACCGAGGCCGAAACGCACCCGTGTGGCTCGTGCGCCCTCCCGGTCCACCTTCTCGTGGAAGAGGTGGCCGACCCGGGTGACGTACCACCAGAAGGCCAGGAAGGCCAAGGCGTAGGCCACGGTGACGGCGCTGTAGAGGACCGCGGCCGCATTGGCGGAGCCGCCTTCCTCCACGAGGTGCTCGGCGAGGACGTTGGTGGTGTACGGAATCACCGACACCACCATCAGCACCAGGAGATTCAGGAACAACAGGGGGCGGTCGACCCTCTTCAGGTGACTGAAGATGGTGTGGTGGTTCACCCACATCACGCCGATGATGAGGAAACTCACGACGTAGGCGGCGTAATGCGGCCACTGCTCCCGGACCCCGTGCCAGAACTCCGATCCCGTTTCTTCCGGAACCTTCAATTCCAGAACAAGGATGGTGATGATGATGGCGAATACTCCGTCACTGAATGCCTCGATCCGCCCGGTTTCGTTTTCCATTGCCTCCCCTTTGCCACTGCTCGCATATATGCGCAGTCCGCCGACGCGCGGTATGCCACACATACGGGGAGGGCGTTTCTCCCGCCCTCCCCGCACACGCTACCCAGATTTCGGCCGTCAGCCGCCGAACCCGGCAGTCTGCCGCCAGATTCGGCCATCGCGGACGACAAGTGTCCCGAACGCGTGCTCCGGTTCGCCGTTCAGGTTCATGATCGCCCGGTAGAAGATGGTGTCTTCGGTCTCGATGTACTCCTGGAGTTCGACGAGGGTGGGCTTCACCGTGAGATAGCCGGTGAACGTCTCGCGAACGGCTTCGATGCCCACCGAGACCCCCTCGAAGCGCAGCAGCACGGCGTCGTCGGTGTAGTTCTTCATCACCGCCTCGATGTCCAGGGCGGCCAGCGCTTCCATCTGGCGGACGAACACCGGGTGCAGCTTGGAGATGTCGTACTTGGCCATGTCGACTCCGTTTCAACTGGGTGAGGTGCCCTCGACGGGTGCCGTATCGGGCGTTGCGGCAGGTGACACGCAGGACTGGGCGCTGCCGGCGAAGGGCAGCCGGACCACCATCCGGGTGTCGCCCGGACGCGAGCGCGCGGTGATCGAGCCGTGGTGGCGCTGGGTCACGATGCGGTAGCTGAGGTGCAGTCCCAGGCCCGTGCCCTTGCCCACGTCCTTGGTGGTGTAGAAGGGTTCGAAGATCCGCGGCAGGGACTCCCCGGGGATGCCGCGGCCGGTGTCGGAGATCTCCACGACCATGCAGACGCCCTCGGCCCGGGCGCGCAGGGTCAGTACGCCCGCGCCCTCCATGGCCTCGGCGGCGTTGTCGACCAGGTTGGTCCACACCTGGTTCAACTCGCTCGGATAGCCCGTCAGTTCGGGCAGGCCCGGCTCGTACTCACGCACGATGCCGATGCCGGTGAGCTTGGCACGCAGCACGACCAGCGTGTTCTCCAGTCCCTCCGTCACCGAGAAGCGCCGTTCGGGCGCCCGGTCGAGATTGGCGTAATCCCGGGTGGCGGAGACGAGTTGGGAGATCCTGGGACCCGCCGCCCGGAGCTCCGCGGCGAGCGAGCGGATCTCCAGCAGCGCCGCCAGGTGGTCGAGGGCGCAGGCGAGGGCCGGCTCGCCGACCCCCTCCAGCCGCTCCAGGAGCCAGCCCAGTTCCAGTCCGAGGTCCGAGATCCCGGAACCGAGCAGGCCGGGCCGTTCGGTGCCCTCCTCCTCGGCCCAGTCGGCGATCTCCTCCTCGGCGTCGGCCTGGGCGAACGGGTCGGTGGTCACCGGCGGCGGCAGCTTGTCCAGTTCCTCGGCGAGCCGGTCGAAGACGGCCCGCTCCGCGCCGGTGGCGGCCGCGCCCCAGGCCTGGGCGGTCCGGGTGAGCCGGTCCAGGGCCGGGGCCAGCTCCTGCGCGGCCCGGGCCACGGCGGCCGCCGGGTTGTTCAGCTCGTGCGCGAGCCCGGCCGCGAGGGTGCCGAGGGCCTCCACCGTGGCCCGTTTGCGGGCCTGCACCTCGGAGGACTTGATCCGCCAGGCCAGTACGGGGATCAGCACGGCGGCCACCCCGTGGCAGCGGGTCAGCATGTCGAAGAACACCGGCTTGGGGTACGCCACGACGGTGGTCGACGGCCCGCTCGCGGCCGCGGTGGCCACGTACGAGCCCTCGGTCAGCAGGGGCAGTTCGCCGGTGAACCGGTGGGCGGCGGACGGTTTGCCGTCGTGCTCCTCGGCGGAAGCGCTCTCTTGCTCCGTGGAGTGGCGGGTGAGCACCTCCTCCCGGCCGTCGACGACCTTGGTGACGACCAGCCCGCCCGAGAGCAGGACGTGGAAGCCGGCAGCCTCCTCACCGTCCCGGAAGAGCACCTCCCCGTCGGCGAGGACCCGCGGTTCGGACACCGAGACCAGCCAGTCCAGCTGGTCCTCGGCCAGCCCTTCGAAGATCTCCAGCGAGCGCAGGGCGGACCGCAGTTCTGCCGGGTTCATACCGTGCCCTCCTCTGCCCTGGTGCGGGCGGCCAGTCGCAGGGTGGCCAGCAGGGCCAGCGCGCACACCCCGGCGACGGCGGCCATGAAGCCGACGGAGGTACGGTGCAGCCCGTGGATGTTGGTGAGCATCCCGGCGAGGACCGCCGGGATGCTCATCGCGAGGTACGCGAAGACGTATACGGCGGCGGTCAGTTCACCGCGGTGCGCCGGTTCGGCGAGCGCGCTCAGCGCCCGGAAGGAGCCGAGGAAGGCGGCGCCCCAGCCGCTGCCGAGGACCGCGGTGGCCGCCAGGAACACCGTGGCCGAGCCGAGGCCCAGCGCGAGCAGTACCAGGCCGAGCCCTGCGAGCAGGCCGAACAGCCCGAGCACGGCGGTGCGCAGCGCCGCGGTGCCGCCGAGCATCAGCTGGGCGACGGTGGCGGCGCCCGCGAGCAGGGCCACCGTGGCGCCGCCGACGAGGTAGTTGGTGGACTCCAGCAGCGAGAGCGCCAGGTGCGGGCCGAGCGAGAGGTAGAAGCCGCCCACCGACCAGACGGCGACGATGGTCAGCACGAGGACGGCGAACCGGCCGCGGGCCCCCTCCGGCACGCGGATCCGGTGCGGGACCACGCGCAAGCGGCCGCCGGCGCCCGGCGCGCTCTCCCGCATCCTGACCACGCCCACCAGGGTCACGGCGAAGGCCGCGACCAGCAGCAGGTAGCTCAGGACGGTCGGTGCGGGCGCGTACTGGACGAGCAGTCCGGCCCCGATCCCGCCGAGGCCGATGCCCACGGTCGGGCCCGCGCTGTTGACCTGGGCGCCGAGCGCGGGCTTCGAGGCGGGGCTGAGTTCCAGCAGGGCCGCGCCCATCGCCCCGGTGGCGAGGCCCACGGCCAGGCCCTGTACGGCGCGGGCGGCGAGGAGCAGGCCGAGCCCGTCGGCTGCGGCGAACAGGGCCATCGAGACGATCGCCAGGACCAGTCCGGCGCCCAGGACCGGGCGCCGGCCCAGGGTGTCGGAGAGGGACCCGAACAGCAGGAGGCCGGCGAGCACGGTGACGGCGTACAGGGCGAAGACCACCGTGATCATGCCGGAGGACAGGCCCCACTCCTGCTGGTAGAGCACGTAGAGGGCGGAGGGTACGGAGGAGGAGAGCATCAGCAGGACGAGGACCGCTCCCACCACCCAGAAGCCGGAGCCTCTGGGCGCACCTGCCGCGGGTGCGGCCGGGTGCACGGTGATCCCCGTGGTCGTCTTCGATGGTTCGGCCACTGCTTCACTCAACTCCCCCGTGATGGGGCCCTTTCCGGGCCCCTTGATGGGCGATCAGGCGAGTGCCTGCTCGGCCCTCTGCAAGGCTCGGGCCGTCAGTACCCCCGCGAGGTGGCCGAGGTACTCGGCCGAGGTGCCGCGCCCGGGGACGAAGAGCTCCCGGGGTTCGGCGCGGAAGGCCGCGAGCACGGCGTCGGTGCTGTACGGGCCCCCGCGCAGGCGGTCTTCGACCCCGCGCAGCCGCAGCGCGCGGGAGGTGGCCCCGGTGACGGCGATGCGCGGCCCGTCGGGAGCGATCCGTACGGCGGTGGCGCACACCGGGTAGCGGCTGGCCCGGTCGGCGGTCTTCTCGAAGGCGGCGGCCCGGCCGGCGGCGGGCACCAGCAGGGCGGTGAGCACCGCGGCGGCGGGTGCGCTGCCGGCGGCGAACTCCTCGGCCGGCAGCGCCGACCGCCCGTCGGGGCCGGCCAGTTCGACGGCGGCGTCCGCGGCGATCGCGGCGACCGGCAGGTCGGTGGCCCGCCCGGCCGCGGCGAGGTTGCCGCCGACCGTGCCGAGGTTGCGGACCTGCGGGTCGCCGTTGGCGCGGGCCGCGGCGGCCAGTTCGGGCGCCTCGGCGAGCACCAGCGGGTCCGTGGCGAGCTCGGCGAGCGTGGTGAGGGCCCCGATCCGCAGCTGCCCGCCGCCGGGGTCGCGCCGGACGCCCCGCAGTTCCTCCAGCCGCCGGATGTCGACCAGCAGGCGGGCGCGGTCTGCTCCCGTGCGCAGGTCGGGCAGCAGGCTCTGTCCGCCGGCCAGGATCCGGGCGCCGCGCGTCCCGGTGAGCAGGGCCAGCGCCTCGTCGAGGCCGGCGGGCCGGACGTAGTCGAATTCGGTGAGGATCACTGGGATTCCCCTCTCAGGCGGCGCCAGACCTTCTCGGGGGTGAGCGGCATGTCGATGTGCTGGACGCCCAGGTCGGAAAGGGCGTCGACGACGGCGTTGACGACGGCCGCGGCGGGCGGGACGGTGGCGATCTCGCCGGCGCCCTTGGCGCCGAGCGGGTTGTGCGGGCTGGGCGTGACGGTCTTGTCGAGCGCGAAGAACGGCACGTCGGCGGCGCGCGGCAGGGCGTAGTGGTTGAGGTCGTAGCTGACCAGCAGCCCGTTCTCGTCGTATTCGGCGGCCTCCATGAGGGCCTGGCCGAGGCCGTGCACGATGCTGCCCTCGATCTGCCCGTGGACGATCTTCGGGTTGCCGATGTTCCCGGCGTCGTCGACGGCCGTGTAGGCCACCACCTCGGTCTCGCCGGTCAGTTCGTCGATCTCCACGACCGCGACGTGCGTCCCGAAGGGGTAGTTGAAGTCCGGCGGGTCGAAGTGGGTGGTCTCGTCGAGGGCCGGCTCGATCTCCGGGGGCAGCCCCCAGCCGTACCACATGGACATGGCCAGTTCGGCGAAGGTCTTGGCGTTCTCCGGGTTGCCCTCTTCGCAGACCTTGCCGCCCTCGTAGACGACCTTCTCCTCGGGGACGCCCAGGAACACCGCGCCGGCCTTCAGCAGCTTGCTCTTGATCTTCCGGGCGGTGAGGGCGACGGCGGGCGCGGCCATGCTGTAGGAGCGCGAGCCGTAGGTGCCCTGCCCGTACGGGGCCTTCTGGGTGTCGCCTTCGAGGACCTGGATCGTGTCCGGGTCGATGCCGAGCTCGTCGGCGGCGACCATCGCGAAGACGGTGCCGTGGCTCTGGCCGGTGGAGGCGGAGCCCACCGTGACGGTGACCTCTCCGGTCGGGTGGACGCGGATGTTCGCGCTCTCCCAGGTGCCGCCGAGCATGCCCTCCTGGGACATCCGGGTGGAGGGGCCCACCCCGCAGATCGCGACGTAGGTGGCGAGGCCGACGCCCAGGCGCTTGCCGCGGGTGCGGGCCTCGGCCTTGCGGGCGGGCATGTCGGCGTAGCCCGACAGCTCGATCGCCCGGTCGAAGTTCAGCTCGTAGTTCCCGGAGTCGTAGGTCCAGCCCAGACCGTTGTCGTACGGGAACTTCTCCTTCGGCACCAGGTTCTTGCGCCGTACGGCCGCCGGGTCCATGCCGATCTCGGAGGCGTACCGGTCGACCAGGCGCTCCATGAGGAAGGCGGCCTCGGCGCGCCCGCTGCCGCGCTGGGCGCCGAGCGAGACGGTGTTGGTGAAGGCGGCGTAGACCTCGCAGAAGGCCGCGCCGATGTCGTACATGCCGCTGATGGAGCGGCCCATCAGGGCGGTGGCGACACCGGGGCCGATGGTGGAGGGGTAGGCGCCGAGGTTGGCGTAGCTGGTCGCGCGCACGGCGGTGATGCGGCCGTCGCGGGTGCCGGCGAGGGTGACGTGCTGGCGGTGGTCGCGGCCCTGGACGGTGGAGTTCATCAGCCCGGTGCGGGTGTCCACCCACTTCACGGGCCGGCCGAGCGCCTTGGAGAGCAGCAGGACCAGCGCCATGTCGGGGTACAGGTACCCCTTGGTGCCGAAGCTGCCGCCGACCGTCGGGGCGATCACCCGGAGTTTGTTGAAGGGGATGCCGAGGACCAGCGCGGAGAGCAGGAAGCGGTGGTTGTGCGGGCCCTGGGTGGAGGCGTAGAGCGTGTACTCGCCGGTGGCGGCATTGAAGTCGCCGACCGCGCCGCGGGGCTCGATGGGGCTGTTGATGGTGCGCTGGTTGACCAGGTCGAGCTCGACGGTGACCTCGGCCTCGGCGATGGCCGCGTCGGTGCGGTCCTTGTCGCCGCAGGTCCAGTACGCGTTCAGGTTGCCCGGGACCGCCTCGTGCAGCTGGGGCGCGCCTTCGGCGAGTGCCTCGTCGGCCCGGGTGACCACGGGCAGCGGCTCGTACTCGACGGCGATGGCGGCGAGCGCCGCGGTGGCCTGGCGCGGGGTCTCGGCGACGACCACGGCGATCGGGTCGCCGACGTGCCGCACGGTGTCGCCGGTGAGGACCGGGCGGGCGCCGGGAAGGCCGTAGGGGTGGGGCGGGAAGTGGCTCTCGACCCCGCCGGGTATCCAGATGCAGGGCAGCGGCATGACGTCGGTGAAGTCGGCGGCGGTGGCCACCTTCAGCACGCCGGGCAGCTGCTCCGCGGCCTTGGTCTCGATGGAGAGGATCTTCGCGTGGGCGACCGGGCTGCCCAGGATGGCCATGTGGGCGGTGCCCGGCAGGTCGATGTCCGCCACGTACGTCGCCTCGCCGCGCAGCAGCTGCGGATCCTCGCGGCTGTCCAGCGGCTGCCCGAGCACTCCGCCTCCCACGGCAGGGGCGTCCCCCGTCACTGCGGTCATGTCCCTCACACCTCCTGTCCGGCAGCGGTGGACGCGGCGACGGCGCCGGACTCGGCGAGGGCCGCGGGCTCCTCGGCCCGGGCGGCGGCGCAGGCGCGCTGCACGCCCCGTACGACGCTGTGGTAGCCGGTGCAGCGGCACAGGTTCCCGGTGAGCCACTCGCGGATCTCGGGCTCGGTGGGGGCCTCGCCGCCGGCGGTGGTGTCGACGAGTTCGCCGAGCGCCATGACCATGCCGGGCGTGCAGAAGCCGCACTGGGTGCCGTGCTCCTGGCGCAGTGCCTCCTGGAGTCCGGTCAGTTCGCCGCCCGGGGTGGTGACGCCCTCGATGGTGGCCACCTCGCTGCCGGCGGCCGAGGCGGTGAGGACCAGGCAGCTCTTGACGGACCTGCCGTCGAGCCGGACGACGCAGGAGCCGCACTGGCCGGTGTCGCAGCCGACCTTGGTGCCGGTGAGTCCGAGGCCGTCGCGGAGCCGTTCCACGAGCAGTTCGTTCGGCTGCGCCGAGAACTGCTCCGGTCTTCCGTTCACATTCAGTGTGATATCCATGCCAGCGCCTGCGCTTCCGTGAGCGGCCGGTTGAAGAGGGGCCCGCCGGGCTGCTGGAGAATTCCTCCGGAGTGCAACGGGCCTGTGTCTACGGGCGCGAATCCCAGATCCGTGATGATTCCCGCGACGATTTCCTTCGCTTTCGCGTCGTCGCCCGCCGTGTAATGCGCCAGGCGCTCTCCGGATGCGGTGCCGGCGACGGCGAGGGTTTCGAAATGCATGGTGTTCAGGGATTTCACGACCTGGGCGTCGGGGTACCACTCGGCGACCAGGTCGCTGGAGCCGCGCCCGTCTCGCGCGGCAGGGGTGCCGGGGCCGCCGAACGCATTGGTGGCGTCCACCAGCACCTTGTCCTGCACGACGCGCGGCGGGAGCAGACCCCGGACGCTGTCGAAGGGCACCATCAGCACCAGGAGTTCGGCCTGGGCGGCGGCCTCGGCGGGGTGCGCCGCCGAGGCCGCCCGTCCCAGCTCGGCCACGAGCGGGCCGAGGGTCTGCGGGCCCCGGGCGTTGGCGAGGACGACCTGGTGGCCAGCCGCCACCAGGATCCTGGCCAGGGTCGAGCCGATCCGCCCGGTGCCGATGATGCCTGTGCGCATTGCCGCTCCTTCGGGAGGGGACCTCAGTCCATGCCGATCCAGACCGACTTGGTCTGGGTGTAGCTCTCCAGCGACTCGGGGCCGCACTCGCGGCCGTAGCCGGAGGCCTTGTAGCCGCCGTAGGGCACGGAGGGGTCGTACTGGTTGTAGCAATTGACCCAGACCGTGCCGGCCTTGATCTGCGAGGCGACCCGGTGGGCGCGCCTGAGGTCCTTGGTGTGGACGCCGGCGGCGAGGCCGTACGCGCTGTCGTTGGCGATGCGTACGGCGTCCTCCTCGGTGTCGAAGGGGATGATCGACAGGACCGGGCCGAAGATCTCCTCCTGGGCGATCCGCATCCCGTTGTCGACGCCGGTGAAGACGGTCGGCAGGAAGTACAGGCCCTGGCTGGAAGCGCCCTCGGGGGTCCAGCCGGTGCCGCCGGTGCGCAGGAGGGCGCCCTCCTTCTCGCCGACCTCGATGT
The DNA here is from genome assembly GCF_035989305.1 of Streptomyces sp. NBC_01233. Taxonomy (NCBI): domain Bacteria; kingdom Bacillati; phylum Actinomycetota; class Actinomycetes; order Kitasatosporales; family Streptomycetaceae; genus Streptomyces; species Streptomyces sp. NBC_01233. The sequence goes on from NZ_CP108514.1 coordinate 1,830,544, forward strand.
AGGAGCTGACCTTGTCGAACTGGCCGCGGTGGGCCAGCGGCCCGAAGAGGGTGGCCGGGTCGCGCGGGTCGCCGGGCTTGAGGGCGGCGGCCCGGCGGACGAGGCGTTCGACCATCTCGTCGTGGATGGGCCGGTGCAGGAGCAGCCGGGAGCCGGCGGTGCAGATCTCGCCCTTGTTGTAGTAGATGCCGAAGAAGGCGAGTTCCTCCGCGGCGTCGAGGTCGGCGTCGGCGAAGACGATGTTGGCGGACTTGCCGCCGAGCTCCATCGTCACCTTCTTCAGGGTGCCGGCCGCCTTGCGGATGATGGACTGGCCGACCGAGGTGGAGCCGGTGAAGGCGATCTTGTCGATGTCCGGGTGGTCGGTGAGGGTCTCCCCCAGTTCCACGCCGGGACCGGTGATCACGTTCAGCACGCCGTCCGGGATCTCCGCCTCCTGGAAGAGCTCGGCGATCTTCAGAGCGGTGAGCGGGGTGGCCGGGGAGGGCTTGTGGACCACCGTGTTGCCCGCCGCGAGGGCCGGCGCGATCTTCGTCATCGACAGCAGCAGCGGGAAGTTGAACGGGGTGATGGCGCAGACCACGCCCAGCGGTTCGCGCAGGGTGTAGGCGAGCTGTCCGCCGGCCGGGGCCCGCGAGGAGCCGTCGACGCGGGTCACGGCGCCGGCGTAGTAGTGCATGAGCTGAGCGGCCATGGGGGCGTCGACCGTGCTGGAGAAGGCGAACGGCTTGCCCATGTCCACGGTCTCCAGCAGGGCGATCTCCTCCAGGTCGCGCTCGATGAGCTCACCGACCCGGTTCAGCCGCAGCGCGCGTTCCTGGGCGGACAGTCTGCTCCACGGGCCTTCCTCGTACGCCGTGCGCGCGGCGGCGACGGCCGCGTCCGCGTCGGCGGCGGTGGCCTGGGCCACCGGCACGATCTCCTGCCCGTCCACGGGGCTGATGTCCGGTTCGGTACGGCCGTCCTGGGCCGGGACCCATGTGCCGCCGATGAACAGTTTCCCGGGGTTCGCGAGGGGCTGGCCGCTCAGCTCACGCTTGGTCATGGCTGCCTTCCGGTGTCGGGTGCGGGGCGGTACTAGCCCTTCGCGAGCTGCCGTAAGAAAGTCTCGGCGAGGGCCTTGGAGGAGTAGGGGTTCTGGCCGGTCGTCAGCCTGCGGTCCACGACCACGTGCGAGTCCCAGATGGCTTCGGCCTTCTCGTAGCGGGCGCCGAGCCGGGTGAGCTCGACCTCCAGGATCAGCGGGAGCCGGCCGGCCATGTTGGTGACCAGTTCCTCGCTGTGCGAGAAGGCCGTCATCCGGTAGCCCTCGAACGGCCAGCGGCCTTCGCCGTCGCGCAGCGCGAGCAGCGAGGTGTGGCCGTGGCAGACGGTCGCGAGCGGCTTGTCCTGGGCGATGACCCAGCGCAGGATCTGCGCGAGCTCGTCGGACTTGGGCAGGTCGCCGATGGCGCCGTGGCCGCCGCTGACGTACACGCCGTCGTAGTCGGCGATGTCCTTCTCGGTGAGGTCCTCCAGCGCGAGGGGAGCTCTCAGCCGGGGGGTGTCCCCGATGACCCGGACGTACTCGGCGGCGTTGGCCGCGTCCTCGTCCGGCGAACCCTGGGGGCGGACCCACTGGAGGAACTGGGGGTCGATGCTCGTCTGGTCGACGGTGGGTGCCTGGCCACCGATCGTCGCCACGTCCACTGCGTGGCCGGCGGCCTTGAAGAGCTGATAGGGGACGACGAATTCCTCGGCCCAGAATCCCGAGGGATGCTGTTCGCCGTCCAGCAGGTGCAGTGTGGCCTTGGCCGTCATGACGACGAGAATCTTCATGATTCTCTCCTTGTTCTGGATTCGCTGCCGATTCAACACGCCCCCCGCAAGGGGCGTAAGGGGGAGACGTCAGGCCCGCGATACTTCGTCACGTGCGTCCAACGCCGAGATGATGGTGCGGAATTCACGGACCAGGGGGTGGCCGGGATGGGCGTCTGCGAATATGCGTTCCCCGTACAGCGCCGCCATTTCCGGCGAGTACGGAAGGATTCCGGCCAGCGGTGCCCCGTAGACCTCCTCGGCGCGCCGCCGGGCGTTCTCCCGGTCGATGTCCTCGGGGGCCATGCTCAGCACCAGGATCCGCCGGCAGGTCAGGCGGCCGGCGAGGGCGATGGTCTCCTCGACCCCGGAGAGGTCGATCCGGTCCGCCCTGGCCATGATCATCAGTACGTCGGCGCTCGCCATGGCGGTCACCGACTCGTTGTTGAGTCCGGCGTGGGTGTCGAGCAGCAGCACGTCGAGCGCGTAGTGCTCGGCCAGCCGGTCGAAGCCCTCCGGCAGCAGCCCCACGTCGTAACCGCTGGTCATGATCTCGCGCAGGGCGGCCGTCCCGGTCCGGGCCGGTACGACGTACAGCCCGGGTGGGCCCGCCTGCTGGGCGGTGGCCTCGATCTCGCAGCGGCCGAGGAGGTAGTCGGCGAGGGAGGCACCGGGTCCGAGCCGGAAGAGCAGGTCCAGGGTGGGTGACTGGATGTCGGTGTCCACCACCCCCACCCGGCGCCCCCCGGCCGCGATCAGCAGCGCGAGGTTCGCCAGGACCGAGGACTTCCCGGTGCCACCGCGGTGCGAGTGCACCACGATGGTGCGGGCCATCTAGGCCACCACCCGGTGCCCGGCGCCGTCCGCGTGCGGCCCCCGCGCCGCGCGTGGCCGGTGCAGGGCCAGCATGGTGACGTCGTCGTGCTGTTCGGCGGTGCCGGTGTGTTCGCGCACCGCCAGGTCCATCCGGTCGACCACGTCCTTGCCGCTCACCAGAGGGCCGGCGAGCAGTTCCAGCATCCGTTCGTCGCCGAGGAAGCTGCCGTTCGGGCAGCGGGCCTCGGGCACTCCGTCGGTGAAGGCGAAGAGGGTGTCGCCCGGGTTCAGCTGGGCGTAGCCGAGGGTGTAGACGCAGTCGGGCAGGACCCCGACGGCCGGGCCGGTGACGTCCAGGGTCCGGGGCGGGCTGCCGTCGGCGGGCAGCAGCAGGGGCGGGTTGTGGCCGCCGTTGATGTAGACGAGGCTGCCGGTGAGCGGGTCCAGCACCCCGAAGAACAGGGTGGCGAAGTAGCCCTGCCGCAGGTGGTTGCGGGTGAGGTAGCCGTTGGTGGCGGTGACCGCGTTGAGCAGCGGCGTGGCGCCGACGACCGGGATGCGCCGGCTGCCGCCGGCGCGTCCGGCGGCGACCAGGTGCTGCAGGCCGCTGTTCTGTGCGGTGTGCCGGAGCAGGGAGCGGATGAGCGCCATGAACAGCGCGGCGCCGACCCCTTTGTCGCAGACGTCGGCGACGACGAACGCCAGCCGGCGGCCGCGGGATATCTCGAAGACGTCGTAGAAGTCCCCGGCGACCTGCCGGGCGGGCCGGAAGCGCACGTCGATCTCCCAGCCCGCCGGTACGGGCAGTGATTCGGGCAGGAAGCCCGCCTGGATCTCCCGGCCGATCTCCAGTTCCTTCTCGTAGCCCATGAGTTCGGCGCGGGCGTCGGCCTCCCGCAGGGTGCGGCCGAGTCCGGCGCGCTCCGAGCAGCTGTGCAGCCGGGCCCCGACGAGGGCGGGCAGGAAGGGTGGTACGAGGTAGTCGTGCCCGATCCGGACGTGTGCCTCCAGGGCGGCGAACTCCGTCACGGTCCAGACGACGACGATGGGGGCCCCGGCCCAGCGGCGCAGCCGGCGGACGGCGGTGCGGACGGACTCCCCGTCGGACTCGGCCGGGGCCAGCAGCACGTCCGCGACGGGCAGCAGTTCCAGCGGGCCCGCGAGCAGCTCCGTCAGCGTACGGGTGACGAGTTCCGCGTCCATGATCCGCAGCGCCTGCAGGAGCTCGGGCGGCGGTGGCGGGTACGCGTCGAGGATGATCACGGTCGTGGAGGGCATCGGTCCGTCTCCTCAGCCTTCACAGTCAGCGTGCTGATGTTGCGGCCGTCCCGGTGCGCGTAGCTGAACTCGTCCACGCTGGTCAGCGCCAGGTGGATGCCGAGGCCACCGATCCGCCGGTCCTCCGGGGGGACCCCGGGGGCGGGCGGAAGGCGGCCTTCGACGGGGTCGAAGGCGGGTGCGGCGTCTTCGATGGTGATCTGCACCCCGCCCGGGCCGGAGCGGCCGCGGACGGTGATCCGTCCGTCGCCGCACCGGTACCCGTGCATCACGATGTTCGTGGCCAGTTCGTCCACGGCCAGCCGGATCCGGTACGTGGCGCCCTTGCCCAGGCCCGCCCGGCCGGCCAGCCGCAGGACGAACGCGGCGATGTCGCCCAGTGCCCCCACCGTCGCGGGCACCTCCAGCAGGGAGGACGACCTCGCCAGTTCGGCCATGTCAGTCACGGTGGTCACTCATCGGAGAGCACGATGCTGCGGTCGAGTCCGGCCGTCCGGATGGTCCGGGACACGGGCTCGATGGCACCGACCACCTTGATGGTGACGTTGTTCGCGACCTTCTGCTGGGCGAAGACCAGGGAGCGCAGTCCGGCGCTGGCCATGTAGCCGACGCCGGCCATCCTGATCTCGACGGTGCTGGTGCCGTGCCCGGCGGCCTTCTCGATGGTCTGGTGGAAGTCCGGCGCGGTCTTGGCGTCCAGCTCGCCCGTCAGCTCGATGACGGTGGTGTCGCCCTCGATGCTCAGGGACACGGAAAGCGGCATGTCAGGTCTCCTTCGGTCACAGCATCTCGGGATCATCGGTACGGCCCACCAGGATCACGACCGAGCGCGGGCCGATCAGGTACTTCCCGGCGTTGTCCAGTTCCTGCTCGCCGCCGGGGGTGCGGATGTCGTGCGGTGCCTCGGCCCCGGTGTCGGCGAACAGGTGCCAGCTCCGGCCTCCCGGCAGGGCGGGCAGTTCGAGGTCGTGCGACTCCCAGTGCGCGTTCATGGCCACGTACACCACGTCGTCGTCCCCGGTGCCGCACCGGGCCACGGCGATCAGCCGGCTCTCGGAGGACCAGTCGGGCTGCCAGGCCCGCTCCCCGTGCCAGCTGATGTCCGGCAGGCCCAGGTTCTCGCGGACCTGGCCGGTGGGGTGGGCGGTGGAGCGCAGCTCGCGGTGGTGCTTGCGGAAGGCGATCATCTCCCGTGTGAACCGGAGCAGTTCGGCGTTGTCGTCGACCTGGTCCCAGTCGAACCAGGAGAGTTCGTTGTCCTGGCAGTACGTGTTGTTGTTGCCCTGCTGGGTGCGCGCGACCTCGTCCCCGGACAGCAGCATCGGAATGCCCTGGCTGGTGAAGAGGATGGCGATCGCGTTCTTCATCTGCCTGGTGCGCAGCGCGTTGATCTCGGGGTCCTCGGTGGGCCCCTCGGCGCCGCAGTTCCAGCTGTTGTTGTCGTTGGCGCCGTCGTTGTTGTTCTCGCCGTTGGCGTCGTTGCGCTTGTCGTTGTAGGAGACCAGGTCGGCGAGGGTGAAGCCGTCGTGCGCGGTCAGGAAGTTGACCGAGGCGGCGGTGCCGCGGCTGGAGTACAGGTCGGGCGAGCCGGCGATGCGGGTGGCCAGTTCTCCGGTGACCCCGGCGTCGCCCTTGAGGAAGCGGCGCACGGTGTCGCGGTACTTGCCGTTCCACTCCGCCCAGCGGCCGTACGCCGGGAAGTTGCCGACCTCGTAGAGGCCGCCGGCGTCCCAGGCCTCGGCGATGAGCTTGGTATGCCGCAGGACCGGGTCGTAGGCGAGCAGTTCCAGCAGCGGCGGGTTGGGCAGCGGGGTGCCGTCCAGGGCCCGGCCGAGGATGGCCGCGAGGTCGAAGCGGAAGCCGTCGATGTGGTAGTCGGCGACCCAGTGGCGCAGGCAGTCGAGCACGTAGTTGCGCACGACGGGGTGGTTGCAGTTGACGGTGTTGCCGGTGCCGCTGAAGTTGAAGTAGTACCCCTCGGGCGTGAGCATGTAGTACGTGGCGTTGTCGAGCCCCTTGAAGGAGATCGTCGGGCCCTGCTCGTTGCCCTCGGCGGTGTGGTTGAAGACGACGTCGAGGATGACCTCGATGCCGGCCGCGTGCAGGTCCTTGATCAGGGTGCGGAACTCGTCCCCCTGCATCCCGTACCGCCCGGTGGCCGCGTAGCCGGCCTTGGGCGCGAAGAAGGAGACGGTGTTGTAGCCCCAGTAGTCGAAGAGCCGCTCGCCCGTCTCCGGGTTGGAGCGCGGGTTGTCGCTCTCGTCGAACTCGAACACCGGCAGGAGCTCGATGCAGTTGATCCCGAGTTCCTTGAGGTACGGGATCTTCTCGCGCAGCCCGGCGAAGGTGCCGGGCGCGGTGACCTGCGAGTTGGGGTGCCGGGTGAAGCCGCGCACGTGGGCCTCGTAGACGACGAGGTCCTCGGCGGGGATGCCCAGCGGTGTGTCGTCGCCCCAGTCGAAGTCCTGGAGGCAGACGCGGGAGCGGTACTGGTAGCCGCGGCTGCGGTCCGGCTCCACGCCCCACACGTCACGGCCGGCGATCAGCCGGGCGTAGGGGTCGGAGAGGACCTGGCGGGCGTCGAAGCGGTGGCCGGTGACCGGGTCGTAGGGGCCGTCCGCCCGGTACCCGTACTCGATGTTCTCGTGGTCGAGGCCGAAGACGGTCATCGCGAACACGCTGCCGGTGCGGAATTCCTCGGGGAACTCCAGTTCGGCCATCGGTTCGGGCTCTCCGCGCTTGTAGATGACCAGGGTCATGGACGTGGCCTGGTCGGAGAAGACGGAGAAGCTGACCCCGCCGGGGACCACGTTGGCCCCGAAGGGGAACGGTTTGCCCGCGCGGACGCGGTACCCGCCCACCTCGTGGGTCGGGTACGCGTCGACGCGCAGGACCTGCTCGGACTGGGTCTCGCTCATCGTGCGGCCTTGGCCTTGGCCTTGGCCTTGGCCTTGGCCTTGGCCTTGGCGGCCGCCGCGACGGCCTCGCCGGTCTCGAAGAAGTCGAGGAAGCCGGTGGCCGACATGACGAACCGGACTTCCTCGCTCACCCCGTAGAGGGTGACGGCGACGCCGGCGTGCTGCGCCTCGCGGTAGACGACGAGCAGGGTGCGCAGGCCGGCGCTGGAGACGTAGGTGACGGCCGTGAGGTCGATCTTCAGCGGCTTGCCCTCGCGGACGAGCGGCAGCAGGGCCTGGAGCAGCGAACCGGATGTCTCGCTGTTGATCTCGCCGGTGGCGACGAGCACGGTGCCCGTCTTGTTCCGGCGTTCCTTGACGTTGAGAGTCATTGCATTCCCCTCTGGTTGGGGCGCCCCCCGTTGAGCGCTACTTCTTGGCCACTGGACGCAGCCGCACCTTGACCTTCACCCGGCCCTGGACGTCGGGCAGCCGCACGGTGAGGGCGTCCGCGTCGAAGTCCGTGTACGGCTTCTCGTCGATCTCGACGGACGCGATCCGCACCGAGCCGGCCGGGAGCAGGTCGGGCGAGACGCGCAGGACCCGGTCGGGCAGGCCGGTCGGGTCGGGCTGGAAGTGGAAGTCCATCTCCCGGCCGTTGACGAGCAGGTTGTTGTAGACGGCGGAGAGGTAGCAGAGCTCCGCCGAGTGGTACATGGACATCGAGTGGCTGCCCTTGAGGCGCTCGGTGCCGAGCAGGTACGGCGTACCGCTGGCGAGCACGTTGAAGTAGACGGCGCCCTCGTCGTGGTCGAGGAAGAAGGTGTTGTAGAAGGACTGCGCCTGCCGGGCCTCGCGCAGGTTCGCGTCGCCGCCGACGGTGCCGTTCAGGATGAGGTAGGCGAGGATCGCCTGCTCCTGCTGCCACCAGGCCTTGCGGTCGTGCCAGGCGAAACGATACGTCTCCTCGTCCCCGGACTTGATCCGCTCGACGACGTCGTACCAGCCGCCGCGCTGCACGTCGCTGCCGACCGCCGGCATGATCTCGCCGATCTTCTTCGCGAGGTCCTCGTACGCCGGCTTGGCCTTCAGCGAGTTCATCCGCATCAGGTTCCAGGCGATCTTCAGGTTGTGGCCGACGACCGCGCGGTTCTGCTGCCAGCTGTGGGCGGTGTCGTGCGACCAGTCGCGGAAGAAGCGCTCCTGGACGAAGGGGCTGTTCTTGTAGTCCGGGAACTTGTCCGCGATGGTGTCGAAGGTGTACTCGAGGAAGTCGGCGTACTTCTGCTCGCCCGTCGCCAGGTAGAGGTTGATCAGGTACGCGGGCGCGTGGTCGCCGACCGAGTTCCAGTTCTTGCGCTCGGCGTTCTCGCCGAGGGACTCGTGGTCGGCGCTGAAGAGGATCGGGTCGATGTGCGAGTAGTAGCCGCCCTGCTCCGGGTCGAAGAAGAACTTGTCGAACAGCCGGATGGTGGCGTCCGCGTCGTTCTTGATCCGGACGTCGCCGGTGACCCGGTACGTCTGGATGGGGCCGGCCAGCGCGTAGATCTGCTCGTACATCGGGATCGCGTCGTAGTCGTCGGAGAACTCCGAGGTGAAGAGCTTGCGCTCGCTGTCCCCGTCGACGCTGATGCCGTGGTACCAGAAGACCACGTCCTCCTCGCTGTCCACGACCCGCATGTGCTTGCGCAGGTACTCGGTGCCGCGCTCGGCGACCTCCAGGTACTCGTCCTTGCCGGTCAGCAGGTAGGCCGAGGCCATGCCGTAGACCAGGCGGGAGATCGTGTCGGTCTCCTGGACGTGGCTGGCGGTCTTGTCACCGCCGAGCCGGATCTCGGTGCGGTACTCGGCGAAGTCCACCGGCCCGTCGCCGAACTGGGCCCGCTTGTAGAAGTCGGCCAGCGACTCGATCTGCTTGATCCACCAGCTGGGCTCCTCGAAGCGGTAGTCCTCGGCGCCGCGGCCCAGGAAGACCAGGCGCTTGGCGTCGAACCGCCCGCCGTGCTCCGGGTAGTGGACTCCGTAGACGAAGAGGAACCGGCCCGGCGAGAGCATCTCGTCGATGTGCCCGGAGGCGTCGATGTGGGGCTCGTCCAGGTTGCGGACCAGCTCGGCGCTGGGGTCGCCGGCGAGCGAGACGTCGAACCCGCGCCCGTCGGAGGTCTTCAGACGCAGCACGCGCGACCCGGAGTCGAAGCGTTCGACGTAGCCGGCGATGGTGTCGGAGAAGGAGAAGCTCACGGCATCCGCCATGTCAAGCACCGTCCTTGTCGTGAGAGCCCTCGTGAGTACGGTCGTGAGTGCGGTCGTCCTCGTATCCCTGGCCGACTTCGACGATCACCCCGTCGGGGTCGCGGATCCACACGGTCCGCCAGCCGCAGATGAAGTCGTCGAAGTCCAGCGGCCCCAGGGTCACTTCGGCCGCGTCGCCAAGCTCGGCCAGGAACGCGTCCACGCTGTCGGTCTGGAAGGCCAGGTGGCGCATCCGTCCCGGAGCCTGCGGCCCGTCTTCGTGCGCCGGGCGGGCCGGTTCGGCGCCTGCCGCAAAGAGCTCCAGGTACGCGTCCCCCTTGCGCAGGAACACGATCTGGGCCTCTCCCAGGTCGACCACCCGGGCCCGGGTGAAGCCGAAGTACCGGGTGTAGAACTCCTCGGTGGTCTTCTGGTCCGCACAGTTCAGGCCCACGTGCGACCAGACCGGCCCGGCCATCAGGCCTGCCCCCGGCCCCGCCCGGCCGCGATCAGCTCGATGATCCGGCGGGCGAAGAGGTGGTGGTGGGCGCCAGTGCGGCCGGTGACCAGGTCCCCGTCCACCACCACGTCCTCGTCGACGTACTGGCCGCCCATGTTCCGGACGTCCCCGATGAGGTTGTTGTGGCAGACGACCTTGCGGCCGCGCACCTTGTCCGGGATCGAGGAGGCCAGCCACATGCCGTGGCAGATGATCCCCTTGAGGACCGTTGGCTCCTCGAAGGCCCGGCGCAGCAGCTCCGTCGCCGGGGCCAGCCGGTCCACGTCCTCGGTGTAGCGCAGCCGGTCGGCCACCATGCCGGAGGGCACGATGACCGCCGCGTACCGGCGCAGGTCGTCGTCGCTCAGCCCCTCCAGGGACTGGTTCGCGGTGAAGGGCGCCCGGTACTCGTGCCCGGTGAAGGTGATGGAGTCGTTGCCCCACAGCCGGGTCAGGAAGTCGACCTCGGCACCCTCCTCCGCGAACCGGTGCCGGTAGTAGAAGATCTCCGGCTCGTAGTAGTCGCTCTCGACCAGGACCGCGATCCGGGTCCCGGACAGCGCGCCCTCGCGCAGGACGGCATCAGGCACGGGAGGTCCCCCTCAGGAAGTCCGCCGCGCGCTCGGCGATCATCGCGATGGCGGTGTGGCAGTTGCCCGACGGGACCGCGGGCATCACGCTGGCGTCGACGACGCGCAGGTTCCGTACGCCGTGCACCCGCAGCTCGGGGTCGACGACGGAGAGGTCGTCGATGCCCATGCGGCAGGAGCCGGCCTGGTGGTGGTAGCTCTCCGACTTCTGCTTCACGAAGGTCCGCAGGTCGTCGTCGCTCACGTAGCCGGGTCCGGGCTGGAGCTCCTGCTTGTACCAGGGGGAGAAGGCGGAGGTCGCGAAGATCTCCCGGGCGGTCTTGACGCCCTGCACCATCCGCTCCAGGTCCCAGCGGTCGCCGAGGTAGTTCGGGTTGATCAGCGGGTGGGCCACCGGGTCGGCGCTCGCGAGCCTGATCCAGCCGCGCGAGACCGGCCGTACGACACCGGGCAGGATGGACACCGTGTTGGGGTGGTCCTGGCCGACGATCACGTCGAAGGGCACGTGGACGAAGGCGATCTGGAGGTCGGGCGCGGGCAGTCCGGGCTGCGAGGACAGGAACAGAGCGCTCTCCGACAGGTTCTGCGCCGGCGGCGGGAGCTCCTGGGTGACCTCGGCCATCAGTCCGGTCAGGACGTGGTTGTGGAAGTTCTCGCCGACCCCGGGCAGGGCCGCGGTGACCTCGATGCCGTGCTCGCGCAGCTGCTCGGGGTGGCCGATGCCGGAGAGCAGCAGCAGCTTCGGGGACTCGATCGCCCCGGCGGCCACGATCACCTCCCGGCGGGCCCGTACGGTGTGCAGCCCGGGCGCCGCGACGCTGCTGTGCGCGTCCCGGACCGTCCGGCCGGCGAACTCGGCGGGGGCCCGGAGCTGGGCGTACTCGACACCCGTGCAGGTGTCCCCGTCGAAGAGCAGCCGGGTGCTCTGCGCGTTGGTGCGCAGGGTCAGGTTGGCGCGGTCCAGGGCGGGCTCCAGGTAGGCGGCGAGCACCCCTTGGCGGCGGCCGTCGGCCACGTCGATGTGGTGCCAGCCGGTGCCGAAGAGACCGCGCCGGGGCCCGTCGGTGTTGAAGTCGGCGATCTCCTCGTGGCCCAGCTCGACGGCGGCGTCGATGAAGGCGCGCGAGACCGGGTTGGCACCGTGCCGCCCGGCGTTGGTGATCCGCTGCGGCCCCCGGGTGCCGGTGGTGGCGGCGGTGACGTCCTCCTGGCCCTCCAGCAGGGCGAAGTACGGCAGCACGTCCTCGTGTGCCCAGCCGGCCGCGCCCTGGTAGGCCCAGTTGTCGAAGTCCGAGGCGTGACCGCGGATGTGCATCATGATGTAGAGGTTGCTGCTGCCGCCGGGGGCCTTGCCGCGGGGTTCGTACGTGCGGCGGCCGTCCAGGCCGGGCTGCGGAGTGCTGGTGTAGCCCCAGTCCACGGGACCGCCGAGGAGCTTGTACCAGGAGGACGGGTCGTCCACCTCGGGCGGGATCCGGGAGCCGCCCGCCTCCAGGACGAGGACGGAGACGTCCGGGTCCTCGGAGAGCCGGTTGGCCAGGACGCTGCCGGCGGTGCCGGATCCCACGACGATGTAGTCGTACTCTTCCACGCTCACGGGTCTCCCTCTCAGCCCTGGTTCAGCACCTGGAAGGGGACCGTGTCGTGGTAGTTCGCCATGTAGGCGATCTTTCCGTCCACGATCCGGAAGAAGTTCATGACCTCGGCCTCGATGGCCTCGCCGGCAGGGCTGACCGCGGTCAGGTGCGAGACGGCCGCGGCCTTCTCACCGTCGACGAGGAAGTGCACGGGCTCGTTCCGGAAGACCCGGTACATCGTGCCCATGCCCTTCATCATCGAGCGCAGGACTTCGAGCCCCTCGATGTGGCCGGCCAGCTGCTCGTCCATGACCTGGTCGTCGGCGAACAGGTCGCACCAGCGGTCCCAGTCCCCGGCGTTGGCGTACTCGTAGTACTTCTGAAGGATCTGTCGTGCGTCCATCGCGCTCATCCCCCTTATCGGTCCCTGCGGGTTCCGTCCGGCGCGAAAGGCGCCCAGAACTGGCTGAAGGCGGACGCCGAGTCCCCGAAGAGCCCGTCGCGGCCCTCGACGATCCGGCCGTCCTGCCAGCGCATGTAGTGGAAGACCGGGTAGTCCATCCGCTCGTACGGGGACCCGCTCGTCCCGTCCGCGCCGGCCCGCAGGGCGACGTTGCGGCACACGTCCGCGGAACAGTCCTCGCCGACGAGGACCGCCTCCAGGTCCATCCGGAAGGTGCCGCCCGTGAGCTTGTGGGTCTGGCCCATCAGCTCCAGGAAGGCGTCCAGGCTCTCGTACCAGCCGGCCAGCGGGTGGTTGCCCGGCACCAGCCAGCGCAGGTCCTCGGAGTAGTACTCGAGGATGCGCGCCCGGTCGCCGGAGCCGAGGGCGGCGTAGGCCGCCCGCACCCGCTCCTGCGTCACTTCGGTCATGGTCGCTTCTCCTTCGCCGGCGGTCAGAGGGAGCCGGAACCGGGCATCGGCGCCAGGTCGTTGACGGTGTACTGCTTGATCAGCGGTCCGTTCGGACCGGCGACCACGGTCCACGTCTGATCGGCGTCGAAGCCGAGCCACTCGCTGCGGGCGGCCGGCGGGTTCCAGATCTTGGCCTGCCAGTTGACGAGGACCCGGACGACCGCCCGGTCGCCCTCGATGACGGGCTCCACCTTCGTGACCGTGTGCACCTCGTCGAAGAAGCGGTGGGTGACGGCCTCGTACCAGCGTCCGAAGCCCTCGTGTCCGAGGAAGGTGTCCTCGGGGACCTTGAACTCCAGGTCCTCGGTGATCAGGGCGAGCACGTCGGCCGCCCCCACGTGCTGGTCCAGCGCCACGTACCACTTCTCCGCGAAACTGCGGATCGCGTCCTCGGTCAGCTGCCGCTCGGCGGGCATGCGGTCTCCTCCTGTCCGTACGGGGACTCGTGTCGGATGGCTGTCAGATCTGGATGTCGACGAGGAAGGGGCCGGGGTGGGACAGCATCCGGCCCACTGCGGAGACCGCCTCGTCCGGCTTCTCCACACGCATCCCGCCGGCGCCGAGCGACCGGGCCAGCCCGGCGAAGTCGATCTCGGGGTGCGAGAGGTCGAAGGAGCCCGGGAAGCCGTGCGCCGGGATGTCCCGCTCCCGCCAGTACTCGGCGATGTTGTCGTCCAGCAGCCGGTACTTGCGGTTGTTGCACACCACGAACTTGGCGTCGATGCCGTGCCGGGCGGCGGTCCACAGCGCCTGGTACGTGTACATCGACCCGCCGTCGCCCGCGAAGCCGACGACGAGGCGGTCCGGCCGGGCCAGCTTGGCGCCGACCGCGCCCGGGAAGCCCACGCCGAGCGAACCGCCCCGGGTGAGGTGGTAGTCTCCGGGCCGCTCCGCCGGCAGGTACCGCGTGACCAGCGGCGAGGTGGTCAGCGCCTCGTCGAAGACGATCAGGTCCCCGCCGGTGCGCTCGGCCAGCGTCTTCAGGAAGACGGCCATCGGCGAGCCGTCGTCCGTGGCCGCCTGCGCCTCGCGGGCCCGCTCCCGGGTCCGTGCGTCGAGCCGGGCGGACGCCGCGGCCCGCTGCTGCGGGCTCAGCAGCCGGTCCAGTACGCCGGCCAGCGCGCGCAGCGCCTGCCGGGGGTCGGCGGCCAGGCCCAGGTCCACGGGGTGGTTCTTGGCGATCTCGTAGGCGTTGAGGTCGATGTGGACGACCTTCGCGCCCGCCCGGAAGGGGCTCTCCAGCTCGGGGAACACCTCCGGGAAGACATAGGTGCCGACGATCAGCACCCCGTCGGCGTCCCCGACCAGCTCCTTGCTGTGCGGGCCGAACATGTGGCCCGTCTGGCCGCGCCGCAGCGGGTGCGAGGCCGCGATGTTCACCTCGGACGAGTCGACCTCGTACACGTCGGCGCCCAGCAGCTCGGCGACGGCGGCGAGTTCGTTCTGCGCCCCGGAGAGCGAGACCCCGTCCCCGACGAGGACCACCGGCCGCTGCGCGGAGGCGAGCAGCTCGGCCGCCCGCCCCACCGAGGCCGGCGAGGGCGCCACGTCCGTGAGCGGCACCGTGGCCGGCAGGACGGGCTCGGAGTTGAGCTCGTCCAGCACGTCCATCGGCAGCGCCACGAAGACGGGCCCCCGGGGCGGGGTGAGCGCGATCTTCACGGCCCGCCGGATGGTGCGGAGCACGGAGTGCCGGTCGGTGACCCGGGTCGCGTACTTCGTCACCGGCTTGGCCATCGCCACCAGGTCGGACGCCATCTGGGCGTCCATGGCGTCGTAGCGCACCCCGGCGTCACCGGCGACCACGACGAGCGGGGTGTGGCCGCGCAGCGACTGGTAGAGCATGCCGATGCCGTTGCCGAGCCCCACCCCGGAGTGCAGCTGGAGCAGGGCCGCGCCGCCGGTCGCCCGGGCGTACCCGTCGGCGATGCCGGCGGCGACGGTCTCCTGGAGGGCGAGGATGTAGGTGAAGTCCTCCGCCGCGTCCACCGCGTCGAGGAATCCCTGTTCCACCGTCCCCGGATTTCCGAACATCACCTTCAGGCCGTCGGCCTTGAACTGCTCGATCAGCCTTTCCCGTCCGGGAGTGGCTTCCATGAATTCCCCCTCAAATCTCCGATTTCTCTGCGGCCTCCGGGATTACCAGCCGTATCGGGTGAGACCGTCCTCCAGGACTTCCACGATCTTCTGCCCCGTGAGATACGAGTCGGGGGTGGAACGTCCGGTGACGAAGGGGAAGTCGACGATCACCGAGACCGGCTTGCCGAAGTTCCCGTGATACGCGCCGCCCGGGCCCGTCGCATCGCGCAGGATGTACTCCAGCGGATACGGCGGCGGCCCCATGTTGAAATCGGTACCGAGGAATCCGGTGCCGTCCTTGTAGTCGTACTCCTTGCAGTGGCCGGTCACGTGCTTGCCCCAGATGATGCTCTTGCGGTCGCTCCAGTCCCGGGCGAAGGCCAGGCAGGCGACCCCGTAGCACTCCGCGGCCACGACCTTGCCGGCCTTCTTGAAGGCCAGGATCAGGGCGTGCACGCGCTCGTTGTTGGCGAGGTCCGCGATCGGGCCGCTGCCTCCGACGATGAGGATCGCGTCGTAGTCCGCGATGTCGGCGTCGAGCTTGTCCAGATCCCGGTGGTACTGCTCCAGCTTGCGCAGGTAGCCCTCGTCGCTCGTGTACGGACGCTCGGGGACCCACGCCTCGATGTCGAGCGGCGAGTCCAGCCGGCTCGACTGCTCGAACTCCCGCCCCAGCCGGGCGTTCTCCCCGCTGGTGACCGAGCGTCCCAGTGGAGGATCGATGTAGTTCGCGTCGAGGCTCGGCGGAAGAGCGTGTGCACGCTTTCCGGTCGGCGTGGCGAATATGACCTCGTAGCCCCGCTCGTCGAACTTCGATACCGGTCCGATCAGTTCCTCGGCCCAGTAACCGTGTTCGGAGACAATGACCAGAATCTTTCTGCTCACGTATTCCTCCAGGCGCCGCCTGTTGTCGTTGGCGTCCCCCACACTGGCCGCGCCCGGAGCCTGCGTCAAAGCGCTGGCATGCGACTTCGTGAGGTAGCCGCCCAGGTCATGGCAGCACCTCAGGAAGTCACCGGCGGACGTCAGGAAGTAGCTTCAGGACTACCTGACTTCGGCTGATTCGATGAACCATTACCGCGTCCCCGCCCTATGGTCTGGACGCGCCGTGAATGACGGGCGCGCGAGCCGTGTTGGTGAACGAGCACGAGAGAGGGACGGGGACGATGACGATGGACCTGTTGTGCACACACATCGATCAGATACGTCCGGTGAAACCCACCGCCGCCGGCTGCGAGGAGTGCCTCGCAGCCGGCGACATCTGGGTGCACCTGCGGATGTGCCTCAGCTGCGGGCACGTCGGATGCTGCGACTCGTCGAAGAACCGTCACGCCACCCGGCACTACCGGACCACCGAGCACGCCATAGCCGCCTCCCACGAGCCCGGCGAGGACTGGGCCTGGTGCTACGCCGACAAGCTGATGCTGGACCCGGCATGAGCGCGGCCCCGGAGAGCTCGGCCGCCCCGGCCGTGTCCGCGGCGGCGGCCGCCGAGCGCGCCGAGAACAAGAAGCCGGTCATCCTGGCCGTGGACGACGACCCGCAGGTGCTGCGCGCCGTCCGCCGCGACCTGCGCAGCGCCTACGGCGACCGCTACCGGGTGCTCGGCGCCTCCTCGGCGGCCGACGCCCTGAAGATCCTGGACTCCCTCGACGAACGCGGCCACGACCCGGCGCTGTTCCTCGTGGACCAGCGGATGC
The DNA here is from genome assembly GCF_035989305.1 of Streptomyces sp. NBC_01233. Classification (NCBI taxonomy): domain Bacteria; kingdom Bacillati; phylum Actinomycetota; class Actinomycetes; order Kitasatosporales; family Streptomycetaceae; genus Streptomyces; species Streptomyces sp. NBC_01233. The sequence goes on from NZ_CP108514.1 coordinate 1,846,924, forward strand.
CCGACGTCACCGGCGTCGAGTTCCTGCTGGAGGCGGTCAGCCGCTTCCCGGACGCCCGCCGGGTGCTGCTGACGGCCTACGCGGAGACCGACGCGGCGATCACCGCCATCAACCGGGTCCGGCTGGACTACTACCTGCTCAAACCATGGGACCCGCCGCACGAGCGGCTCTTCCCGGTCCTGGACGACCTGCTGTCGGACTGGCTGGCCACCTACCGCCCGGCGTACGACGGGATCATCGTCGCCGGCCACCTGGTCTCCCCCGGCACCCACGCCGTCCGGGACTTCTTCACCCGCAACGGCCAGCCGTTCCGCTTCCTCAACGTCGAACGGGACCCCGAGGCCCTGACCCTGATCGCGGCCCAGCCCGACGGGGCGCTCCCCCTCGTCCGCTTCCCGGACGGCACGGTGCTCTCCGCCCCCACCGACACCCAGCTCGCCCAGCGCCTGGGCCTGGCCACCACCGCCTCGCGCCCGCACTACGAGTGCGTCATCGTCGGCGCGGGCCCGGCGGGCCTGGCGGCCGGGGTCTACTCGGCCTCCGAGGGCCTCTCCACGCTGATGCTGGACTCCCGCGCCCCGGGCGGCCAGGCCGGCACCTCCAGCCTGATCGAGAACTACCTCGGCTTCCCCTCGGGCCTCTCGGGCGGCGACCTGACCCGCCGGGCCACGATCCAGGCCTCCCGGTTCGGCGCCGAGATCCTGCACCCGGTGGAGGTGGTCTCGCTGACCCGGGACGATCCGGCGAAGATCCTCACGCTGGCGGACGGCACGGAGATCAGCGCGGAGACGGTCCTGCTGGCCACCGGCGTCTCGTACAACCGTCTGGAGGCCCCCGGCGCGGACCGCTTCGAGGGCGCGGGGCTCTACTACGGCGCGGCCACCACCGAAAGCTCCGCCTGCATCTCGCAGCACGTGTTCATCGTGGGCGGCGCCAACTCGGCCGGCCAGGCGGCGGTGCACTTCGCGAAGTACGCCGCCCGGGTGACGATCCTGGTCCGCGCGGCCTCCCTCGACGCGAGCATGTCCCGCTACCTGATCGACGAGATCGACCGCACCCCGAACATCGAGGTGAGGGTCCGCACGACGGTGGTCCGCCTCGACGGCGACGAACACCTGGAGCGGCTGACCCTCCACGACGCGGACACGGGCGGGAACACGGAGGTCCCGGCCCGGTTCATGTTCACCTTCATCGGCGCCCGCCCGCACACCGACTGGCTCTCCGGCGTCGTCGAGCGGGACGAGTACGGCTTCGTCCTCACCGGCTCGGACCTGATCGCGAACGGCGGCGAACTCCCGGCCGAGTGGAGCCTTGAGCGCGCCCCCTACCCGCTGGAGACGAGCGTCCCCGGCGTCTTCGCGGCCGGCGACGTCCGCGCCCACTCGGTCAAACGGGTCGCCTCGGGCGTGGGCGAGGGCGCGATGGCCGTCTCGCTGATCCACCGCTACCGCTCGATGGGCTGAGAGCGAACGCCAGCCTCCTTGCGATCAAGAAGGCATCGGATGCAACGTTGATTACATGATTACAGCCGAACAGAGCGAACAGCTCCGCGCGTGGTTCGCCGAGCGCCTGCCGGTGGACGTCTACGAGTCCCTCGTCTCGGTCACGGCCGACCGCGAGGAGATCACGGTCGTCGGCGTCATACCGGCGACCGAGTCGGTCAAGGAGTTCCGCGAACGCACCCGCGAACAGCGCATCGAGGTGGCCCGCGAGGCCGAGTCCCTCTACCGCCGCAAGGTCGCCTGGGGCGTGCGGGCGGGTGAGGAGACGACGCTCTTCACCCACCTCGCCGTCCCGGTCATGACCCGCCTGCGCCAGTCCGAACGCCAGGTCCTCGACACCCTGGTCGCCGGCGGGGTCGCCCGCAGCCGGGCCGACGCCCTGGCCTGGTGCGTCCGCCTCGTGGGGCGCAACACCGACACCTGGCTGACCGAACTGCGCGACTCCCTGGACAAGGTCCGCCAGGTCCGCGACCAGGGCCCGGACGTCTCCGACGGGACCGACTCCAGGAAGTCCGGGTCCGAATGACGGATCGGCCCCACTCCGGCGCATGATCGCGTAAGGCTGGCCGGGACCACCAACCAGGGAGAGGCACGCACCCATGACCACCACCGTCGAATACATCCGCTACCGGATCGCATTGGACGACCAGCCGGCCTTCGAGCACGCGTACGCCCGGGCCGCCGAGGCCCTGGCCGCGTCACCCGAGTGCATCGACTACGAACTGGCCCGGTGCGAGGAGGAGAAGGAGCGCTACATCCTGCGCATCCGCTGGACCTCGATCGAGGCCCACCTGGGCGGATTCCGCAAGGGTGAGCACTTCCCGGCGTTCTTCAGCGCGATCCGACCGTACGTGACGGCCATCGAGGAGATGCAGCACTACCTCGTGACGGGCGTCGTGGGCACGGGAAAGGCCACCTGACGACGATGAGCACCACACCCACCATCTACGAGTGGATGGGCGGCGCGGAGGCGATGGACCGCCTCACCGACGCCTTCTACGCCCACGCCCTGCAGGACGAGATCCTGGCCCCGGTCTTCGCCGGCATGGACTCGGAGCACCCGCAGCACGTCGCGGTCTGGCTGTCGGAGGTCTTCGGCGGCCCCTCGGAGTACACCGACCACCACGGCGGCCACCAGCACATGGCCACCAAGCACCTGGGCCGCGCGATCACCGAGAAGCAGCGCCGCCGCTGGGTGGACCTGCTCATGGACACGGCCGACGAGGTCGGCCTCCCCACGGACCCCGAGTTCCGCGGGGTCTTCGCCTACTACATCGAGTGGGGCACGCGCATGGCCCTGATCTACTCGGGCCCCAACCCACCCCCGGTGGACGCGGCCAAGATCCCGGCCTGGTCCTGGGGCCAGACCCCGCCGTGGATCCCGAAAACGGACTGAACGACGAAGACCCGGGGCACAGCCCCGGGTCTTCCCACGCATTCCAGCCCCGCCACACCATCCAGCCCCGCCGGCGCTCGAGGCGCGGGGCCCGGGGCGAGCCCCGATCTGTTCACCCCGGCCGACACAACTCAGCCCCGCCGGCGCTTGAAGCGCGGGGCCCGGGGCGAGCCCCGATCTTTCAGCCCCGCCGGCGTTTGAGGCGCGGGGTCCGGGGCGGAGCTCCGATCTTTCAGCCCCGCCGGCGTTTGAGGCGCGGGGTCCGGGACAGAGCCCCGGCAGCCGGCCCGGGCCCGGCCTCGGCCTCGGCCAGCAGGACCGTCAGCCCCGGCCCGCCCTCCTGCTCCCGCCAGAAGTCGACCGCCTCCTCCAGCACCTCCACCAACGTCTCCCACTCGCCGGGTCGCGCGGCGGCATAGCCACGCCACGAGGTCACCGCGACCAGCCGCCCCGCGGCACCCGGCAGCCACGACAGGTCCCGCATCGCGTCCGCGAGCGCGTCCCAGTTCCCGCCGACCCACTCCGGCAGCCGCAAGGCGACCCCGCACCGCCGCATCAGCTCCGCCTTGCCCCGTACGCCGTCCAAGTCCAGCCGTACGGTCGTCCAGCCGGCGGCATCGGCCGCCTCGAGCGCGGGGGCGAGCGGCCGCGGGTCCAGGGTCATCGGAGAACCCCCTTGAAGGTGTCGTAGTGGTCGTCCGTGTAGAAGAACTCCCCACCCGAACCCGTCACGATCCGCCGGGCCCCGCGGTCCCGCTCCCCCGGGGTCCGCACCGTGAACTCGTGGTAGTAGCCGCGCTTCTGCCGGGGCAGGGTCTTCTCGAAGTTCCCGAAGACGGCGCCGTCCTGCCGGTACGGATACGGCCCGCCCTGGTCGATGAGCGCGAGCACGTCACGTGCCTGCTGCGGCAGCGCGTCGGCCCGTACGACGGCCATGCCCTTCGCCCACGCGGGAGCGGTACTGCTACCGGGACTGGCACCGCGGGTGCTGGCACTGGCGCTGGCGGCGGCGGGCGCGGGCTGCTGCCCGCCACAGCCCACCGCGCCGACCAGCGCGGCACAGAGGAACGCGGCCCCCAGCAAACGCAGCAACGATCGGGGCACGTTCCGAAAGATCATGCACCGATCGTGCCAAATGTCCGATTCGCTCGCGAATCGCCCGGTGGCCTCAGAGCGCGGCCATCTTGGTGTAGGGACTCAGGATTCGCTTCTGGACCGAACCGAAGTCGACGAGAACAGCGATCCCCTCCTCGATTCCGACGACACGGCCGAGGCCGTGCTCATCGTGAGTGACCCGGTCGCCGACGCTGAACTGCCGGATGGGCTGTTCCACGGGGGCCTTGAACGGGCTGGACGGCAAATGGCGGCGAGGTACTGCTGACTTTGTCATTGGAACCAGTATGCGCCCAGCAGGCCGCCGCGCGGTCCGCCGTTCGGATCTCAATTCCGGCACCATCCGCACCAGCCGTGGCGGCGGACCGCCGATCCGCCGCTACAGGTCGTCGGGATCGGCCCGATCCAGCGCCGGCCGGAGCCCGGGGGCCGACTCGGTCAGCAGGTAGTCGGCGACGGCCGTGTCGGTGACGAGGCTGGTCACCAGACCGGACCGGAGCACCGCCCCGATCGCGGAGGCCTTGCGCAGACCGCCCGCGATCGCCACGACCTCCGGGATCCGCCGCAGCCGGTCCGCCTCGACGGTGATGCACCGCTCGCCGAGGTCCCGGCCGACCCGCCGACCCTCGGAATCGAACAGGTGGGCGGACATTTCGGCCGCGACGCCCAGCGAGGCGTAGTGGGCCCGCTCCTCGTCCGTCAGCATGTCGTGGACGGTGGAGATGCCCGTCTCCCACGAGCCGATGGAGACGGCCGCCACCGTGACCTTGTCGAAGTACTCGAAGGCGCGCGCGATCCCGGTCTGGCTGCGCAGCGCGGCCGCGGTCGCCGGATCGGGCAGCAGCATCGGCGCGTAGATCGGGTGCGCGTCGCCCCCCGAGACCTGGGCGGCCCTGCGCACGGCCTCGACCGAACCGCGCTCGGCGGTCCCCGCGTCGTACACGCCGGTCAGCTGGACCACGGTGCACTGCGGCAGCCGGTGCAGGGAGGCGGCCATGTGAATGGTCGACCGCCCCCACGCCAGGCCCAGTACGTCGCCCTCGTTGACCAGCTCGCCCAGCAGGTCGGCGGCGACCGCGCCCAGGTTCTCCGGATCGGGCGCGTCCTCGGTGGCGTCGGCGGGCGACTCCACCACGACGGCGTGCCGGAGCCCGTACCGGGCCCTGAGCGCGTCCGAACGCTCCGCGTCGAGTTCGGCCGGTACCCGGATCTCGATCCGTACGAGGTCCCGCTCCAGGGCGGTCTCCAGGACCCGGGCCACCTTGAAGCGGCTCACGCCGAACTCCTCGGCGATCTGGATCTTGGATTTGCCCTCGAGGTAGAAACGGCGCGCCATGGCCGCCGCCTGCACCAGCTCCGCGGGTCCCATCCGCAGGGCTGACCGTCCCGCCGACATTGCAGACACCGCGTTCTCCTCACTGCTGTTCACACTCTCGTGTTCACACTCTCGACTCGCCGTTCATCCTGTCAGATCCGGCGGCCGTTGATCAGCCTGGACAGCTCCCGTTCACCGAGCTGTTCATCAACCCTTGGCTCAGTGGTCGCAAGCCCACGGCGCGGCGGCGATCGCCGCACCCGCCTGGTCACGCAGCGTGCTCACGGCGGTGGCCGGATCGACCGCGCCGTAGACCGCGCTGCCCGCGACGAATACGTCGGCGCCGGCCTCGGCACAGCGTTCGATGGTCGAGGCCGAGACCCCGCCGTCGACCTGCAGCCACAGCTCCAGGCCGTGCTTGGAGATCAGCTCCCGGGTCCGGCGGATCTTGGGGAGCATGATGTCGAGAAAGGGCTGGCCGCCGAAGCCGGGCTCGACCGTCATGATCAGCAGCATGTCGAGCTCGGGGAGGATGTCTTCGTACTGTTCGATGGGCGTCGCGGGCTTGAGCGCCATCGACGCCCGCGCCCCCTTCGCCCGGATCTCCCGCGCGAGGCGCACGGGCGCCGCCGCGGCCTCGGCGTGGAAGGTGACCGAACCCGCACCGGCCTCCACGTACTGCGGGGCCCAGCGGTCCGGGTTCTCGATCATCAGGTGGAGGTCCAGCGGGATGTCCGTCGCCCGGCTCAGGGACTCCACGATGGGCATGCCGAGGGTGAGGTTCGGGACGAAATGGTTGTCCATGACGTCGACATGCAGCCAGTCGGCCCCCTCGACGGCCCTCGCCTCCTCGGCGAGTCGGGCGAAGTCGGCGGACAGGATGCTGGGATAAATCTGCGCGGCCATGCCCCCAAGCCTGCCATGCCTGCGACCGGTTCCGGCCACGACCCCGCAAGTCGGGGCGGGGGTAGCATTGCTTAACCGATCGCGCGGGATGCTTCAGCCGTCCTTAAAGGCCGGCGGGACCGGAACCCGGTCCCGCCGGCTCTCACACGTCGGCGGACGCCGGACCGGTGGCGGGCGTCGTCACCGCGACGCGCACCGCGCCGGTGGTCGAGGCCGCGACCTGCGCGACCGTGCGGTCTCTTGGGTGGCCGGCGACGACGGCCGGGGTGCCCTCGACCGTCGGCGCACGGCGCACGGTCCATCCCGCACTCTGGAAGAAGGTCTGCGCGCGCTCCACGGCGGCCGCTCTCTCGTCCTGCGGCAGCGGCTCGGTCGACCAGGTGTGGTGGACCGAGGTTCCGGACGCGTCCCGGACCGTGCTGAGGCCTCCCCCGGGCTGCGTGGGCGCCGATCCGACCTGCAGCGCGTCGTAGATCCGGCTGGAGTGGCCGAGGGCCCGGCGCGTGGCGGGGTCGTCGGCCGAGGGGGCCTCGAACGCGGCGGCGGGACCGGCCGGGGTCACTCCCGAGGCCAGCGGGTCCCGGGACGTCGGCGGGGCCAAGTTGATGAGGTCGTGGTCGGACGTGGCCGCGAAGACCCGGTCCGGCGAGATGTTCAGGTCCTTCGCGTGGTCCACTCCCACGCCGGGACTGCCCACCATGATCGCGTTGTCGACCGGCAGGTCTATGTGCATGCTCATCGTCTCGCCCACCACCAGGGACCCGTAGCTGTGCCCCAGGAGCGTCTGGTTCACGCCGCTGCCCACGTGATTGGCTTCCTCGATCCCCTGGATGAAGTTGCCGAGCGGCTCCCTGGCGTTGTCCGCCCACTTCGTCTCCGTCGCATCGGTCGCGATGCCCTGAGGGGCGTCGTAACCGAGCCAGACGATCGAAGCCGTCTTCCGGGAGCCGTCGGTGGCTTCCGCTTGTGCCTGGAGACGCTCGGCCCTGCCGATGTCCCCGTCGATGGACTTCAACTCGGGGTGCCGGTAAGAACGCTGTCACCGATCCTGCTGGCCAATTCCGTTGCGGGTCGGTTGTGATGCTCGTTGGTCCTGTAGCGGTCGTGCTCTTCCGTCTGCGGCCGCGGGGTGGGGTGTGGGGTGTCGATGCGGGCGCGGCCGTGGCCGCAGGTGCCGGAAACGACCGGGCGGGCAGCGCGGGCCGCGGCGGCGAAGGGGCCGTATCCCTTGGCGATGCGAGTCCGCGACGAGCTCGGCGAGCTGTTCGCGGATGTCGAGTTCGCCCAGGCGTTCGGGGTACGAGGCCGGCAAGGGTGGTCACCGGGGCAGCTGGCACTGGTGACGGTGTGCAGTTCGCCGAGAACCTCACCGACCGGGCCGCGGCGCATCGGGTGCGGTTCGGGATGGACTTCAAGTACGCGCTGGGCCTGGAACTGGACGATCCAGGTTTCGACGCCTCGGTGCTGTCCGAGTTCCGTGCCCGTCTGGTCGCTCACAACCTGGAGGAGCGGGCCCTGGACCTGCTGCTGACCGCATTGAAGAGCAAAGGCCTGGTGAAGGCCGGCGGGCAGCAGCGAACCGACTGTCGAGGCCAACTACACGGACTCGCATGGCCAGTCGGAAATCGGGTTTGGCATCACGAGACTGCTGAACTTCGACTTGCTGCCGCGTATCAAGCGGATCAACAAGGTGAAGCTGTACCGGCCGGTGGTGGGCGACCCGGACGCCTACCCGCAGTTGACCCCGGCGCTGACCCGCCCGATCCGCTGGGAACTCATCGCCCAGCAGTACGACCAGATGATCAAGTACGCCACCGCGATCCGTACCCGTACCGCCTCCACCGAGGCGATCCTGCGCCGCTTCACCCGCAACGCCTCCCACCCCACCTACGCGGCGATGCTGGAGGTCGGCCGCGCACAGAAGACCATCTTCGTGGCCCGCTACCTGCGGCTTCGGGATCTCCAGCGGGAGATCGAGGAGGGCCTGAACGTCATGGAGTCCTCCAACGGCGCCAACTCCGTGATCGCCTACGGCAAGGGCGGGGAGATCGCCTCCAACCGGCGCGACGAGCAAGAGATGTTCGTGCTGTGCCTGCGCATCCTCCAGTCCGCCCTGGTCTACGTGAACACCCTCATGCTCCAGGACGTCCTGGACGAGCCGGAGTGGGCGGACTGCTCACATCGGCCGACCGACGCGGCCTGACCCCGCTGTTCTGGTCCCACGTGCGTCCGTACGGCGAGGTGAACCTCGACATGGACGCTCGTCTCAATCTCACAGTGGCCGCGGTGCCCGGCCCCCGCACTGCGGACGATGGGGAGTTGGCCGAGGAACGTACGGAGGCGTGAGCGTTGCCATTCCCGCGCGCTGGTCTGCTCGTGCCGGTCTGCGATGTGCGACCAATCCGCCGCGTCGTACCCGGCCGCCATGGCGAGCTGGTCGATACGGTCGCCGAGCGGCTGCCCGCGTTCTCCAAGCCCGCGTTCTCCATGCCCGCAGCGTAGACCGGGCCGCCCAGCCCAGGGTGGTCCTGGCCTTCCCAGGGAACGGCAAGCTCTGGTTGGCCGTCCCGAGCGGGCGCAAAGTGGTCCGCATCCGCCCACCGCACCGGCCGGGCCGGTCCACCAGCACCGGCCCGCGCAGCAGACCCAGGAGCACCCCATGAGCTACCCCGCCCTCGCCGCCCGTACCGCTGTCGTCACCGGAGCGGCCAGCGGCATGGGCGCGGCCACCGCCCGCCTGCTCGCGGCGGGTGGCGCCCGTGTCGCCCTGTTCGCCCGGCGTACCGACCGGCTGGACGCGCTGGCCGCCGAACTCACCGCCGCCGGAGGCCAGGCCCTCGCTGTCACCGCCGACGTCACCGACCAGGCATCCGTCGACGCCGCCGCCAAGGCCGTCCACGATGCCTACGGCCGGGTCGACCTGGTGGTCAACAACGCGGGCGTGATGCTGCCCAATCCCCTCACCGAGGGTCGGCTCGACGAGTGGACCCGCATGATCGACACCAACCTCACCGGCGCCTTGCGCGTCATCCGCGCGTTCACTCCCGACCTCACCGAGGCCGCCGCCGACGGCAGCACCGCCGACCTGGTCAACGTCTCCTCCATCGCCTCCCACGTCCTCTTCCCCGACTACGCCGTGTACGGGGCCACCAAGGCCGCCCTCACCCAGCTGTCCGCCGCACTGCGCACCGAGCTGGGCCCACGCGACGTCCGGGTCAGCACCATCGAGCCGGGCCTGACCGACACCGAACTCGGTGGGCACATCGACAACCCGGAACTGCGCGAGCAGCTCGGCGGGATGTTCACCGCGATCCCCGCCCTCACCGCCGAGGACATCGCCGACCTCGTCGCGTACATCGTCAGCCGTCGCCGGCACGTCAACCTGCGCCAGTCGATCGTCCTGCCGACCCGCCAGGCCTGACATTTCCCGGTCACCCGCCGGGGCCGCCATCCCTGCCTCCTGACCAGTGGGTGTGCTGCCTGGCCCCAGCAGGGCCAGGCAGCACACCGCCGTGATCGGCCACAATCGTCGTATGAGCACCGCAACCAGCCTGAGCGACTTCCTCCGGACCCGCCGCGCCCGCCTTCACCCGCAGGATGTGGCCCTGCCGGACTTCGGCGGCACGCGCCGGGTCGCCGGCCTGCGCCGCGAGGAGGTCGCCCAACTCGCAGGGGTCAGCGTCGACTACTACACCCGGATGGAACAGGGCCGCGTGGCCAACCCCTCGGACACCGTGCTCGACGCCCTCGCCCGCGCACTGCGGCTGAACGACGACGAGAGCCGGCACCTGCACCAGCTGGCCCAACCGCGGCAGACCGCCCGTCCGGCGCGCAGGCACCAGGTCAGCCGGCAGCACGTACGGCCGATGCTCCAGCGGCTGCTGGACGAGCTGAAGGACATACCGGCCATGGTAATGGGCCGGCACATGGACATCCTGGCCTGGAACCCGGCAGCGGCCGCCCTCTTCGGCGACTACGCCGCCGTGGACCCGGCCGAGCGCAACATCGCCCGGATCACCTTCCTCGACCCGGCGTCCCGAGACCTGTACGCGGACTGGTCCTCCTGCGCCCGCGAGAACGTGGCCTACCTCCACCTGGAGGCTGGACGGAACCACCCCAGCGACCCGCGACTGGCACACCTGATCGGGGAGCTGTCGTTGAAGAGCGAGGACTTCCGCCGCTGGTGGGCAGAACACCCGGTCCAGGACAAGACCTCGGGCATCAAGCGGTTCCACCACCCGTTGGTCGGCGACCTGGAACTGACCTACGAGACCCTGCGCGCTGCCGACGACCCCGACCAGGCACTGATCACGTATGCGGCCCAGCCGGACACCTCGTCCCACGACGCCCTTCACATGCTGCTTGCGTGGACCGCCCCCACAGCCACTGGTGCTCATCAACCGACCGATTGATGAGCAAGATCGAGAAGTGGCGGCGCGCGACCGGATCGGCACCGGATCATGCCCATAAAACGGTGTCAGAAAGTCGATGTGCTCAAGAACTTGAGGAGCACCCTTTTCTGTGCGATCTGGCAGGTGCAGCCACCCCAGGACAACGACACCGCCGATCTCCTCGACCCCGTTCCGGCCGTACGGACCGGCAGCCTCGTGGGATACGCACGCGTGTCCACCAAAGGCCAGTTGCTCGACCGGCAGATCCACGCACTCACCGAAGCAAGGTGCATCCGGATCTTCTCCGACAAGAAGTCCGGCAAGAACGCCGAACGCGAGGAGCTATGGAAGGCCCTCGACTACCTGCGCGAGGGCGACACCCTCGTCGTCCCGTCGCTGGACCGGCTCGGCCGCTCCATCCAGGACCTCATCGCGATCGTGTCCGGCCTGCGCAAGCGCGGCATCGGGTTCACCTCGCTACACGAGGCGCTCGACACGACCACGCCCGGCGGGCACCTGGTCTTCCACGTGTTCGCGGCCCTGGCGGAGTTCATCCGCGAACTTATCGTGCAGGGCACCAACGAGGGCCTGGACGCCACCCGCGCCCGCGGCGCCCGACTCGGCCGCCCGCCGGCGATGACCGAGGAGCAGGTACGTCACGCCCGCGACCTACTCGCCCGCCCGGAGAACACCGTCACCTCGATCGCCAAGCTCCTCGGCGTCTCCCGCAACACCATCTACAACTACGTGCCCGAACTCAAGGGTGGTCGCCTCGCACTCGCTGAGGCGACGAGCATGCCCGAACTGCCCCAACCCACCAGGTCAGAGGGCTGATCACCGCCGTTTGCGGCTGGTGACGATCCTGCTGGCCAATTCCGGATCATGCGGTGAGGGAGAGGTCGAGTCGGGCGAGGTGGCTGGTGCGGGTTCGGTCGAGGGGATGGCCGTTCCACCAGGCGTCGAGCCTGATGAGGTTGAGCGCGACTGCTGAGAATGCGTGTTCCAGGTGGGTTTTCTTCAGGCCTCGGTAGCGGGCACGTCTCATGCCGGTGACCGCGACGGCCTGGTGGATGGTGCCCTCGACGCCGGCGCGGGTGGGATACGGCCCCTTCGCCGCCGCGGCCCGCGCTGCCCGCCCGGTCGTTTCCGGCACCTGCGGCCACGGCCGCGCCCGCATCGACACCCCACACCCCACCCCGCGGCCGCAGACGGAAGAGCACGACCGCTACAGGACCAACGAGCATCACAACCGACCCGCAACGGAATTGGCCAGCAGGATCGGTGACAGCGTTCTTACCGGCACCCCAACTCGGCGAACGTCCCCGGCACGTACGTCACCACGTTGTCGGCGGTGTCCGGGTTGCCGATCGAGACGATGGCGCGCCCCATGTCCTTGCCGTCGAAGCCGAGGAGATAGGGGCGGCTGCTCTCGCTCGTGTAGCTGTCGAATCGTTTCTGTATGGCGTCCATGCCCTTGGATCCGTCCTCGATCTCCTTCCTCTTCTTCTCCCACGCCTTCCACTCGTCCGTCGGGACCATCGCGCCCTTCACCTCACGGCCCGTGATGGGGCTGATGTAGGGCCTGTAGTGCTCCGGCTCCTTCTTGAGCCAGGCGTCGTACTCCACCTGCTTGGCGGCGCGCTGTTCCGCGAGGACGAGGCGGTTCGCGTCATCGCGTACGGCGGAGGGGAGGCCGTCGAGGCCCCCGATGCTCGCGGGGTGCATGGAGACGTAGGCCTCGCGCTGTTCCTCGGTGAGGCCGTTCCACCAGTTGGCGTTGTCCTGGGGCCAGTCGTTCTTCGGCGGCGGCTTGACCGTGCGGAGATACGCGTCGGCCGCCCCGCGCACGCCTCCCTCGTCGGAGGTGGCGTCGGTCCAGTCGCCGGCGGACACGGTCAGGTCGGTCGGCCTTGAGGGCCCGTATCTTCGGCTCCCACTTGGCGTCCGCGTCCGTGGCTTCCTTGAGCGCGTCGGCGATGCGGTTCGCGTACCCCATCGCCTTGCCGTAGTTCGGGTTCGGGTTCGGGTGGATGTTCGCCGCCTGACATTCCAGGGCGTCGGAGGTCTCGGTCCCGCCCGCGCTACCGGTCACCGTGCCGCCCTCCGAGGCCTTCTCGGCGCCCGGCCCTGTCCATCTCCGCCTGGACGCCCTCGTCGGTCGTCAGCACGTCGCGGCCCACCTGGTTCAGGATTCCCTGGACCGCGCCGCACCGCTCGCTGACGCTCTCGGCGTACTTCTTCCAGGAGTCGTACACGTCCTTCTGCGCGACCGCGGTCAGACACCCGGCGGTCGAGCCGATCCCGTTCTGCCCGTCCTAGAGCTTGGTGAGCGCGGTGCCGATGGTCTGGCGGAGGGAGCCCACGCCCTCACCGGCCGTGGTCCACGCCTTCTTGCTGGACTGAAGGCCCCCCGTCACAGCGCTCGGGGCGCCGGTGCCGGGATCGGCGGGCACCTGGTTGAGCCTCATGCCCACGTGCCCCTCGCCCGCACCGGCTTTGATCTGTTCCCACTCGTCCCACGCCATGCGCGCAGCCCCCGATTGTTCCCGTTGATCACACCAGCCGGGAACACTACCTCGCACCGAAGCACGGCTCATGAGTACCCGTACCCAGGTGCACGGGCGCCCGCCCCGCTCGGGGGTCACGGGATCGGGGCCCCGCCCTACGCCGTGCGCCTCAGCAGTGCCAGGTACATCGCGTCCGTCCCGTGCAGGTGGGGCCACAGCTGGACGTCGGGGCCGTCGCCCAGGCCCGGTACGCCCGCCATGAACGGCCTCGCGTCGATCAGTTCCGCGGACACCGGCGACGCTCCCGCGCCGCGCCCCTTCAGGACGTCGTCCACGACGACCCGGGTCTCCGCCAGGTGCGGCGAGCACGTGGCGTAGCCCACGACGCCGCCCACCCGGACCGCCGACAGCGCCTCCCGCAGCAGCCCGCGCTGGAGCGGCGCGAAGCCCTCCAGGTCCTGCGGGCGACGCCGCCAGCGGGCCTCCGGGCGACGACGGAGCGCACCCAGGCCCGTGCACGGGACGTCCATCAGGACGCGGTCGAAAGAGCCGGGCCGCCACGGCGGCCGGGTGCCGTCCGCCGTGATCACCTGGTACGGGCCGGGGTTGCCCGCGAGAGCGCGCTCCACGAGCCGCGCCCGGTGCGGCTGCTTCTCCGAGGCGAGCAGGAACGCGCCGCGCTGCGCCGCGAGCGCGGCGAGCAGCGCCGCCTTGCCGCCGGGGCCCGCGCACCCGTCGAGCCAGCGCTCGTCGCTGCCCTCGACCGGCACGGCCGCCAGGGCCATCGCCACCAACTGGCTGCCCTCGTCCTGCACGCCGGCGCGGCCCTCGCGCACCGCCTCCAGGGCGCCGGGCTCGCCGCCCTCGGCCATCCGGACGGCGTACGGCGACCAGCGGCCGGGCAGCGCCGACTCCTCGCCGACCGCGTCCAGCAGCTCCTGCGGGGTGGACCGGCCGGGGCGCGCGACCAGGGTCACCTCGGGCCGCTCGTTGTCGGCCTCCAGCAGGTCCTCGATCCCCGCGCGGCCGCCGCCGAGCGCGTCCCACAGGGCGCTGACGATCCACCGGGGGTGCGAGTGGTACACCGCGAGGTGTTCCTCGGCGTCGTCCTCGTACGGCGGCGCGACCCGTTCCAGCCAGGCGTCGAGATCGTGCGCGGCGATCTTCCGCAGCACGGCGTTCACGAACTTGGCGCGCCCGTCCCCGAGCACCACCCGGGCCAGCTCCACGCTCGCGGAGACCGCGGCGTGCGTGGGGATCCGGGTGCCGAGCAGCTGGTGCGCGCCGAGCGAGAGCACGTCGAGCACCGGCGGGTCCACCTCCCGCAGCGGCCGGTCGATGCACGCCTTGATGACGGCGTCATAGGTGCCCTGCCGGCGGAGGGTCCCGTAGACCAGCTCGGTGGCCAGTGCCGCGTCGCGCGCCTGGAAGCTCTCGTCCTGGCGAGCCTTCTTCAGCAGCGGCGGCAGCACGAGGTTCGCGTAGGCGTCGCGCTCGTCCACCGCCCGCAGCACCTCGAAGGCCAGCATCCGGACGGGGTCCTTCTGGGGCCGCCGGTGCGGCTTGGCCTGACGCTGGCCTGCGGGGCTGCGACGGGGACGGGGCTGTTCGGTCACGTGAAAGGTGCTCCGGGTTTACGAGGTGCTGCGGTCATGACGTGAAAAGGTGGCGGGCGCCGCCCCGGCGGGGCGGCGGTCCGTACGGCGGCGGGTCCGCGCCGCTGCGGACGGCGCGGCTGGAATCCGCTCGGCTGGATTCAGCCTACGTCGGCCCCGCCGAGCCGCTCGCCCGGCGCGATCCGCACCCCGCGGGCCCAGTCGGCGCCGCGCATCGGCTTCTTGCCCTGGGGCTGCACCCACAGGAGTTCCACGGCGTGCGAGCCGGTTCCGACGTAGACGTTGTTCTTGGCCGGGGCCAGCTCGCCCGGCGCCAGGTCGGTGCGGTCGGCCACCAGACCCACCGAGATCAGCTTGAGCCGCTCCCCGCGGAAGACGGTCCAGGCTCCCGGGGCCGGCGTGCAGCCGCGCACCACGCGGTCGGCGCGCATCGCGGGCGCCGTCCAGTCGATCCGGGCGTCCTCCACGGTGATCTTGGGCGCGAGGGAGAGGCCGTCGTGGGGCTGCGCGACGGCGCGCAGGGTGCCGTCCTCGATGCCGTCCATGGTGGCGGCCAGCAGCCCCGAGCCGGCGAAGGCCAGCCGGGTGAGCAGGTCGCCGCTGGTGTCGGTGGGGCGGATCTCCTCGGTGAGGATGCCGTAGACCGGGCCGGAGTCCAGGCCCTCCTCGATGAGGAAGGTGGAGGCGCCGGTGACCTGGTCGCCCGCCATGATCGAGTGCTGGACGGGCGCTGCGCCGCGCCAGGCGGGCAGCAGCGAGAAGTGCAGGTTGACCCATCCGTGCTTGGGGATGTCGAGGGCGCTCTTGGGGAGCAGGGCCCCGTAGGCGACGACGGGGCAGCAGTCCGGGGCGATCTCGCGCAGCCGGGCCTGGAAGTCGGGGTCGCGGGGCCGGGCGGGCTTGAGGACCTCGATGCCGGCCTCCTCGGCGCGCTCTGCGACCGGGCTGGCGACGAGCCGGCGGCCACGGCCTGCCGGTGCGTCGGGCCGGGTGACGACGGCGGCGACCTCGTGCCGCCCGGAGGCGATCAGGGCGTCCAGGGCGGGTACGGCGACCTCGGGGGTGCCTGCGAAGACGAGCTTCACTGGGGTCCTACCTCGCTATCTCGGCTGTCAGCAGCACACCAGTCTATGGGGCGTGCGCCGACGGGCGATCCGGCGGATACCCCGCCAGGGCCCACCTGCGGCGCCGAGGGGGCGTACGCACACTCACGCGCCCCTCGCATATGCCGACACGCCCCCGCAGCGTGACCTGGGCGCCGGGTGGCGCGTTGGTCAAGAGAGATTGACCAAAACGGGCCGCGTGCTAACGGTGTCTGCGGCCCGATCCGCCCTTCAGCACCGGTTCGAGAGGCTTCTTCATGGCCGACCACGCCACCCACGACGCCCAAGCCCGGGCCAGCCTGCACCTCCTGGTGCGGGACATCGAGCGGGTTCGCCGGCAGGTGGATGCTCTGCGTACGCTCACCGCCCAGCTCGGCAACGTGTACCGCCCGCGCCGCTCCGGTCCCTCCACGGGCTTCGTCGTCTACGGCCGGGCGCCCGCGCCCACCGTCCGCCTCGCGCAGGAGCTGCGGGACAGCGTCGAGACGCTGGTCACCGCCGCCGTGGACTTCGACCGCTCGCTCGGTTTCTCATGGGATGCGGTCGGCTCGGCGCTCGGCGTCACCAAGCAGGCCGTGCACCGCCGTTACGGTGCCCGGCGGGCGCAGGCCGCCGAGTCCGCGGAGCCGCTGGCCGAGGGGACGGCCACCCGGCCCCTGGGGCCGCTGCCCACCGTGCCGGCCGCTCGCTCGGTGCCGCCGCAGCCGGTGCGCGAGGAGGCCCAGGCCGCGACCGGGGGGACCGCGGGCCGCACGCTCGGCGAGGCTCCCCGCTCCCCCGCCTTCCCCGGTCCGCGCAACGGCTGACCTGTGTCCCGCCGCCGGGACGCCGACCCCCGACGGCCGGCCGCCGCCGCTCGCCACCCCTGAAGCCGCCCCCGGCGGGACGACCCACGCGTCTCCCGCCGGGGGCTTTTGCGTTGCCGCTCCGACGGGCGCGATGCGGCGTTCGCGGTGCGGCCTTCGCCGCCGGTCCGGTCAGCCGATGTCCGGCGGGTCGATGCGGACCCGCACCGCGTCGGCCGCCGCCACCCCCCGCGCCATCCGGGCCGCCTGCGCCGATTTCAGGGCGGCGGCCAGGGCCGCGCCGCTGCCCGGCGGGACGCGGACCAGCGCCCGGTCCCCCGGGGACCGCTCCCCGCGCCGCCCGGGTATCGGGACCGGGCCCAGGATCTCCGCGTCCGGCGGCAGCCCGGCGCCCGCCAGGAAGGCCTCCACCGCCTCGCCCCGCCCGGCCACCGCCGCCATCCGCGAGACCGGCGGGAAGCCGAGCTGAGCCCGCTCCGCGAGCTCCCGTACGGCGTGGCCCACCGGGTCCCACCGCACGAGCGCCTGGACCGGCCTCAGCGTCGGCTCGGCGACCACCACGACCTGCCCGTCCCCCCGGACCAGCGAGGCGGCCCCGATCCACCGCCGCAGCGCGTCCTCGCCCGCCCGCAGGTCGGGCCGGGTCAGCATGGCCCAGCCGTCGAGCAGCAGCGCGGCCGCGTACCCGGCGCCGGCCGCCACCGGCTCGGCGCCCGGCGTGCACACCACCAGCGCCGGCCGGTCGGGCACCTCGTCGAGGACGTGGTCGCGCCCGGAGGTCCGTACGGGCACGGCCGGGAAGGCCCGGCCCAGCTCCTCGGCCGTCCGCCGGGCACCGACCACCTGGGCGCGCAGCCGGAACGAGCCGCATTCCTCGCAGTGCCAGGACGGCTCGCCGCGCCCGCACCACCCGCACTGCAGATCCCGCTGGTCGGGGGCCTCCAGCGGGCCCGCACAGACCCTGCAGCGGGCGGGCGTCCGGCACCGCTCGCACGCGAGCCGGGGGACGTAGCCGCGCCGCGGCACCTGGACGAGCACGGGCCCGGTCTTCAGCCCCTCCCGTACGGTCTCCCACGCCAGGCTCGGCAGTCGCGCGGCACGGGCCGCCTCGTCGCGGGCGAGCAGCTCGTCGCCCACGGTGCGGATCCGGGGCGCGCAGGCCCGTACCGTCTCCCGGCTCGCGACCAGCGGCCGGGCCCAGCCCGACTCGACCAGCTGCGCGGCCTCCACGGTGCAGCTCGTGCTCCCGGCCAGGAAGGCGCAGCCGTCGCTGACCGCCCGCAGTTCCAGTACCTCCCGGACGTGCGGGAACGGTGCGTTGTCGTCGCTGTGGCTGGAGTCGCCGTCGTCCCATACGGCGACCAGCCCGAGGTCCCGTACGGGGGCGAACATCGCCGCCCGGGTCCCGACGACGGCGCGCACCGAGCCCCGGCTCACGGCCAGCCACTGGCGGTAGCGCTTCTCCGGCCCGGACTCGGCGGTCAGGAGCGCGTGCCGCCCCTCGCCGAGCAGGACGGTCAGCGCCGCGTCCACCCGGGCGGCGGTACGTCCGTCGGGCACCACGGCCAGGGCCCCGCGGCCGGAGGCCAGGGTGGCGGCCATGGCGCGGGCGAGTTCGTCGGCCCAGCCCGGGCCGGGCAGGGCGGTCCACACGGCGCGCGGGGCGGCGCCGGTGGCCAGGGCCCGCAGGAAGGCGGGCCCCGCGCCGTACCGCTCCCAGCCTGCGGGCTCGGGCGCGGCGGGCGGGGGCAGGGGCTCCGGCGAGGGCTTGGCCTCGGCGCGGGCGCTCCGCGCGGGCAGGGCGAGCTGGAGCACGTCGGCGAGGCTGCCGGCGTACCGGTCGGCGACGGCCCGGGCGAGGGCCAGCATGGCGGGGCCGAGCACGACCTCGGGCGAGACCACGTGGGCGAGGGCGGCGAGCGCTCCGGTGTAGTCGGACTCGGCGCGGCGCTCCACGATGAAGCCGTCGATGAGCCCACCGCCCTCGCGGCGGCCGCCGTGCACCTGGTGGGAGCCGGCCCCGAACCGGACCCGGACGCGGACGCCGGGCTGCGCGGCCTCGGAGAGCTCCTCGGGGACGGCGTAGTCCCAGAGCTGGTCGAGGTGGAGCACGCCCTTGTTGACGAGGATCCGGGCGACGGGCAGCTCGGCCGCGAGCGCGGCCCCCCGCCAGGTGCGCGGCTTCGCCTTGGGCGCCTTGGCCTTCGCCTCGGCGACCATCTCCCGGATCAGCGCGAGCTGCTCCGGCGGGGAATCATTCGCGCTGCTCACATCAGCATTCTTACCAAACCCCACTGACATTGATACTCGTAGCGGGTTCCGGTGGTCGTGGCTCTGCCACTGACTGACACCCTGCTGGGTTGTCTTCCGGCTGTACCGTCCGGCTGCCGGGGCCCGTTCTTCATGGCTCCGGCCAGGTGGAACATGACCTGATAGGAGTCAGCCGTTCACCTGCGGTTGACGCCTCGCGAGCGTGAAAATCGGTACGGGGGCTGTCCGCCGACGCCGCTTGATGTTTGGGCTGTGAGCCCGCATAGGAGTCTGGTGAGGGAGCCGTCCGAGGGGCCGCACACTGTCGTCTCGAGCACGCCGTTCAGCTTCTCTGTCTCCCCTCAGGCTTCCCGGGCAGCCCCCGCCCGCACCTTGCGCAAGGGGAGGAAGACGATGGAGGAGTCCAGGGAGGACCACGACGACGGAAGTGTTGCCCGGGTCGCGGCGATCGACATCGCCAAGGCGTCCGGGATGGTGTGTCTGCGCGTCCCGCACGACACCATTGAAGGCCGGCGCGTCCAGCAGGTCTGGACGGTCGCGTCCACCACGAACGCGATCCTCGAGCTCGGCGACCGGCTGGTCTGCCAGGGTGTCCAGCGGGTGGTGATGGAGGCGACGGGCTCGTACTGGCGGCCCTTCTTCTACCTCTTGGAGGCCCGTGGCCTGGAATGTTGGCTGGTCAACGCCCGCGATGTGAAGAACGTCCCGGGCCGGCCGAAGACCGACAAGCTGGACGCGGTCTGGCTGGCCAAGCTCGCCGAACGCGGCATGGTCCGCGCTTCGTTCGTACCGCCCAAGCCGGTCCGGCAGCTACGGGACCTCACCCGCACCCGCACGGTCTTCATCCAGGAACGCACCCGGCACAAGCACCGGGTGGACAAGGCCCTGCAGGACGCGCAGATCAAGCTGTCCGACGTTGTCTCGGACCTCTTCGGCCTCTCCGGCCGGGCCATGCTCGACGCCCTGGCCGCCGGTGAACGCAACCCCCGAGCTCTGGCGGATCTCGCCAAGGGGAGCCTGGTGAAGAAGAAGCCGGCCCTGGCCGAGGCACTCACCGGGCAGTTCGAAGAACATCACGGCCGCCTGCTGGGAGTGTTGCTGGGCACCATCGACCACCTCACCGCGCAGGTCCGGGAACTCGACCGGCTGATCGCCGACCTCATGGAACAGACCAGGGCCCCGCACGACGGCACCGGAACCGGACCGCCCCGCACAGACGACACCAGCACGTCGTCAGCCCGTGACGCTGTGACCGCGCGGGAACTGGCCGAGCGTCTGGACGCGGTCCCCGGCATCGGACCGGCCACCGCCCAGATCATCCTCGCCGAGATCGGCTTGGACATGAGCCGCTTCCCCACCCCCGAGCACCTGGTCTCCTGGGCGAAGCTGTGCCCCCGCACGATCCAGTCCGGAGCGAAGAACACCACCGGCCCAGCCGGCAAAGGCAACCCCTGGCTCAAGGGCGCCCTCGGCGAGGCCGCCAACGCCGCCGCCCGCACCGACACCTTCCTCGGCGCCCGCTACCGCAGGATCGTCAAACGCCGCGGCCACGCCAAAGCCCTCGTCGCCGTCGCCCGCTCGATACTCGTCATCACCTGGCACCTGATCAACGACCCCGACGCCCGCTACCAGGAACTCGGCGCCGACTGGCACCAGCGACATCTCAACCCCGCCCGCAAGACCCGCGACCTCGTCCGCCAGCTCCAGGCCCTCGGCCACCAGGTCACCCTCGCCGCCCCCACTACTGCGGCCTGACCGCACTCCTCGTTCCCGACGTCCGTCCCGCTCCGCGGAACGGACGCTGCCGCCTGCCCGGCTGAGGTTCGATTTTCCGTTCAGCTTCAGCCGCGGCATGCGAACGGCCCCGGACCAGAAGGTCCGGGGCCGAACGCATGCGAGCGGTGGTGCTTACAGACCGGCGGCCGTGCGCAGGGCGTCGACGCGGTCGGTGCGCTCCCAGGTGAAGTCCGGCAGCTCACGGCCGAAGTGGCCGTAGGCGGCGGTCTGGGCGTAGATCGGGCGCAGCAGGTCCAGGTCGCGGATGATCGCGGCCGGGCGCAGGTCGAAGACCTCGCCGATCGCGTCCTCGATCTTCTGGACCTCGACCTTGGCGGTGCCGAAGGTCTCGACGAAGAGACCCACGGGCTCGGCCTTGCCGATGGCGTACGCGACCTGGACCTCGCAGCGCGAGGCGAGACCGGCGGCGACGACGTTCTTGGCGACCCAGCGCATCGCGTACGCGGCGGAGCGGTCGACCTTGGACGGGTCCTTGCCGGAGAAGGCGCCGCCACCATGGCGGGCCATGCCGCCGTAGGTGTCGATGATGATCTTGCGGCCGGTCAGGCCGGCGTCGCCCATCGGGCCGCCGATCTCGAAGCGGCCGGTCGGGTTCACCAGCAGGCGGTAGCCCTCGGTGTCGAGCTTGATGCCGTCCTCGACGAGCTGGGCCAGCACGTGCTCGACGACGAACTCGCGGATGTCCGGGGCGAGCAGCGAGTCCAGGTCGATGTCGGAGGCGTGCTGCGAGGAGACCACGACGGTGTCCAGGCGCACGGCCTTGTCACCGTCGTACTCGATGGTGACCTGGGTCTTGCCGTCGGGGCGCAGGTACGGGATCGTCCCGTTCTTGCGGACCTCGGACAGCCGGCGCGAGAGCCGGTGCGCGATGTGGATCGGGAGCGGCATGAGCTCGGGGGTCTCGTCGCAGGCGTAGCCGAACATCAGGCCCTGGTCGCCGGCGCCCTGCTTGTCGAGCTCGTCCTCGTCGCCCTCGACCCGCTTCTCGTAGGCGGTGTCGACACCCTGCGCGATGTCCGGGGACTGCGCGCCGATGGACACCGACACGCCACAGGAGGCGCCGTCGAAGCCCTTCTTCGAGGAGTCGTAGCCGATCTCGAGGATCTTCTCGCGGACGAGCTGCGCGATCGGCGCGTAGGCCTTCGTCGTCACCTCGCCCGCGATGTGCACGAGACCGGTGGTGATGAGGGTCTCCACGGCCACGCGCGAGGTCGGGTCCTCGGAGAGGAGCGCGTCGAGGATCGTGTCGCTGATCTGGTCAGCGATCTTGTCGGGGTGGCCCTCGGTCACGGACTCCGAGGTAAACAGACGACGGGACACAACGCTCCCTGGGGTTGCAGCGGCTGCTGGCTGATCATTTGGCGGAACCACACCGGGGGCTGCGCCCGATCACGTTCCTCATGCAGTTTATCGGTCGCCACCGTTTCCGGGACCACCCGTCTCGCCTTATGGGAGCCGTGTGACCTGCGGCACCTCATTCTGACGCACGGAGGTGATCAGGAGAAGGGCAATCGGCTCAGGCGCGTCGCGGCTGCAGTCGGACGGCCACTTGGTCCCAAATGGCTTCGGCCAGCGCCTCCTTCGGTCCATAGGGCACCTGGATCTCTGCCCCTTCAGAGACCAGGATGATCGCCTCATTCTCCTCAGAACCAAAGGTTCGCGCCTCGCCGACCTCGTTCACGACGAGAAGATCACATCCCTTGCGCAGGAGCTTGGCCCGGCCGTTGGGGAGGACGTCGTCGGTCTCGGCGGCGAATCCCACCACCACCTGCCCGGGCCTGGCCCGGTCGGCCGAGATCTCGGCGAGAACGTCCGGATTTCGCACGAGCGCGACCGGTGCGGGGTCCTGTCCGTCCTTCTTCTTGATCTTCCCGCCCGCGTACTCGGCGGGCCGGAAGTCGGCCACGGCGGCGGCCATCACCACGACGTCGGCGTCCGCGGCCGCCTCGAGCACGGCCTCCCGCAGCTGCACGGCCGTCCCCACCCGTACGACGTCCGCCCCGGCCGGGTCGGCCAGCGCGGTGTTGGCGGCCACCAGGGTGACGCGGGCCCCGCGGGCGACGGCCGTACGGGCGAGCGCGTAGCCCTGCTTGCCGGAGGAGCGGTTGCCGAGGAAGCGGACCGGGTCCAGCGGTTCCCGGGTGCCGCCGGCGCTGATCACCACGTGCCGCCCGGCGAGGTCCGGCTCGCCCACCCCGCGCGCCAGGACCCTGCGGCAGACCTCGTAGATCTCCGCGGGGTCGGGCAGCCGCCCCTTGCCGGTGTCCTTGCCCGTGAGCCGGCCGACGGCGGGCTCGATGACGAGGGCGCCGCGCCGGCGCAGGGTGGCCACGTTCTCCTGGGTGGCGGGGTGCTCCCACATCTCGGTGTGCATGGCGGGGGCGAAGACCACTGGGCATCGGGCGGTGAGCAGCGTGTTCGTGAGCAGGTCGTCCGCGAGCCCGTGGGCGGCCTTCGCCAGCATGTCGGCGGTGGCCGGGGCGACGACGACGAGGTCGGCGGACTGCCCGATGCGCACGTGCGGCACCTCGTGCACGGTCTCCCACACCTCGGTGGAGGCCGGGTTCCCGGACAGGGCGGCCCAGGTCGCCTCGCCGACGAAGTTCAGGGAGGCCGCCGTGGGCACGACCCGCACCTCGTGGCCGGACTCGGTCAGCAGACGGAGCAGCTCGCACGCCTTGTAGGCGGCGATCCCGCCGCTGACCCCCAGCACGACCTTCGGCTTACCCACCACGCACTCCCCTTCGAGCCTTGTCGACGTCCGTCGTTCCTCCCCATGACACACCACAGGCCCGGCAGATGTTCTGCCGGGCCTGTGGTGAAAGGATTTCTCGCGCCTTACTGGGCCGGGGCCTCGATGGCCTCGGAGGTCAGCAGACCCGCGTTGATCTCGCGCAGCGCGATCGAAAGCGGCTTCTCGTGGACGTGGGTGTCCACCAGCGGGCCGACGTACTCCAGCAGGCCCTCACCGAGCTGCGAGTAGTACGCGTTGATCTGACGCGCGCGCTTGGCCGCGTAGATCACGAGGCTGTACTTCGAGTCCGTGGCCTCGAGCAGCTCGTCGATCGGCGGGTTGATGATGCCCTCGGGCGCAGTAATGGAAGAGGACACGCTCTACCTTCCGAAGAATGTGGGAAAGATCGAATCGATCAAGATCTGCTCGATCATGAAAAATCGACCAATGATTCAGCCAACTTCCATCAAGGCTAGCAGCTCACGAGCCACGTCCTCGACGGAGGTGTTGACCAGGGTGGTGTCGAACTCCGACTCGGCAGCGAGCTCGATCTTGGCGGAGGCCAGCCGGCGCTCGATGACCTCGGCCGATTCGGTGCCCCGGCCGGTGAGCCGGCGGACCAGTTCGTCCCAGCTCGGCGGTGCCAGGAAAACGAGCCGGGCGTCGGACATCGACTCGCGGACGAGCCGTGCGCCCTGGAGGTCGATCTCCAGCAGTACCGGCTCGCCACCGTCCAGGCGTTCCAGCACCGCGCCGCGCGGTGTGCCGTAGCGGTTGCCCGCGAACTCGGCCCACTCCAGCAGCTCGCCGTTGGCGATCAGCTTGTCGAACTCGTCGTCATTGACGAAGAAGTAGTGGACTCCGTGTCGCTCACCGGGCCGCGGCTTGCGGGTGGTGGCCGACACCGAGAGCCATACCTCGGGGTGAACCTTGCGCATATGCGCGACGACCGTGCTCTTGCCGACCCCTGAGGGGCCGGAGAGCACGGTCAGCCGCGGACGAACCTCTGCTGCCATAGAGCGATTATCCAGGTTCTCGGGACTGCCTGAGAACGCCGGGAGAACTTCAGTCGACGCCTCAGGCGCCGGTGCTGCCGAACTCACGCTCCAGAGAGGCGATCTGGTTGGAACCGAGACCTCGGACACGCCGGGACTCGGAGATGCCGAGACGCTCCATGATCTGCTTGGCGCGCACCTTGCCCACGCCTGGCAGAGACTCCAGCAGGGCGGAGACCTTCATCTTGCCGATGACGTCGTTCTCCTGGCCCGTCTTGATGACCTCTTGGAGCGAGGCACCGGAGTGCTTGAGTCGATTCTTGACCTCGGCCCGCTCCCGGCGAGCCGCGGCGGCCTTTTCGAGCGCGGCTGCGCGCTGTTCAGGGGTAAGGGGCGGAAGAGCCACGCCTACGTCACCTCGGATGTCGAACTGTCGGATACGGACCGGTGGGCAGCCCGAAGGCACCACACCTGGCGAGCTCCCGAACAGCGATGGAAACGCGTTCGCTGCACGTTCACTCTGCTCGGAGACTAGCGGGCAACACCGCTCCAGTCAGCGAGAACGGACGAAAAGTCCTGGTCAGCCTCCACTGAACCGTACATCACGGACAAAATACCTCTGTTTTGTCCGATGAAGAGCGTTCGGGTTTCGCCAAGAAGTGCGAGAGGCCGCGCCGCGGGAGATGCGGGCGGCCTCCACGGACGGTCGATTACGCGGAGACGGCCTCGCCGATCTCGTCGGCGAACCGACGCGCCGAGTCGCGCAGCGCCGTGACGTCCGGACCGTGCTTCAGGACGCCCCGCGACACGTTCGGGACGACGTTGCGCACGGCCTTGCCGAACACCGCCGGCAGGTCCGCCGCCGTCGCGCCCTGCGCGCCGATGCCGGGGGCCAGCAGGGGCCCGTTGATGTCCAGGTCGAAGGAGGACAGGTCGCCCAGCGTGGCTCCGACCACCGCGCCGAAGGACCCCATCGGAGCGGCGTCCGCGTTCTCCGCCGCCAGGTGCGCCAGCATCGTCGCGCCGATGGTCCGGCCGTCCTCCCGGACCGCCCGCTGGACCTCCGCGCCCTCCGGGTTCGAGGTCAGGGCGAGCACGAACAGGCCGGCGCCCGAGGCTCGGGCCAGGTCCACCGCGGGCTTCAGCGAGCCGTAGCCCAGGTACGGGGAGACCGTCAGCGCGTCCGAGAACAGCGGCGAGGCCGGGTCCAGGAAGGCCGAGGCGTACGCGGCCATGGTCGAGCCGATGTCGCCCCGCTTGGCGTCCATGACGACCAGGGTCCCGGCCGCCCGGGCGTCCGCCACGGTCTGCTCCAGGACGGCCACGCCCTTGGAGCCGAACCGCTCGAAGAAGGCCGCCTGCGGCTTGAAGACCGCCACCGACTCCGCGAGCGCCTCCACGACGGTGCGGGAGAACCGCTCCAGGCCCGCGATGTCGTCGGACAGGCCCCACTGGGCCAGCAGCTCGGCGTGCGGGTCGATGCCCACGCACAGGGGTCCGCGGGTGTCCATCGCCTGGCGCAGGCGGGTGCCGAACGGGGTCACAGCGCTCACTTCGCGGCCTTTCGGGTCTCGGCGCCCACCGCTTCGGCGAGCGTCGCGTACGGGCTGACGGCCAGGCGCGCGGCCAGGCCCTTGTGGATGGCGCGGGCGTAGCAGGGGCCCTCGTAGATGAAGGCGCTGTAGCCCTGGATCAGCGTGGCCCCGGCCAGGATCCGCTGCCAGGCGTCCTCGGCGTTCTCGATGCCGCCGACCCCGACCAGGACCAGCCGGTCCCCCACACGGGCGTACAGGCGGCGCAGGACCGCCAGCGAGCGCTCCTTGACCGGGGCGCCGGACAGTCCGCCGGTCTCCTTCACGAGGGACGGGGAGGACTTCAGGCCGAGCCCCTCCCGCGCGATCGTGGTGTTCGTCGCGATGATGCCGTCGAGTCCCAGCTCCAGGGCCAGGTCGGCGACCGCGTCGACGTCCTCGTCGGCCAGGTCGGGGGCGATCTTGACCAGCAGCGGGACCCGGCGGTCGGTCACCGTGCGGTCCGCGGCCTCCCGTACGGCCGTGAGCAGCGGGCGCAGCGACTCGGTGGCCTGGAGGTTGCGCAGCCCCGGGGTGTTCGGCGAGGAGACGTTCACGACGAGGTAGTCGGCGTGGCGGGCGAGCCGCTCGGTGGAGGCGACGTAGTCCGCCACCGCCTCCTCCTCCGGCACGACCTTCGTCTTGCCGATGTTGACGCCGACGACCGTCTTGAAGACGGGCCGGCGGGCCGCCAGGCGGTCCGCCACGGCCGCGGAGCCCTCGTTGTTGAAGCCCATGCGGTTGATCAGCGCGCGGTCCGGTACGAGGCGGAACAGCCGCTTCTTGGGGTTGCCGGGCTGCGGCTCGGCCGTGACCGTGCCGATCTCGATGTGGTCGAAGCCGAGCATCGACATGCCGTCGATGGCCACGGCGTTCTTGTCGAAGCCGGCCGCGAGGCCGAAGGGGCCGTGCATGCGCAGGCCGAGGGCCTCGGTGCGGAGCTCCTTGTGGCGGGGGGCGAGGTAGGCCGCCACGAAGGTGCGCAGCACGGGGGTGCGGGCCGCGAGGCGGATCCAGCGGAAGGCCGTGTGGTGGGCCTTCTCCGGGTCCATCCGCTTGAAGACCAGGTTGAAGAAGAGTTCGTACATCGTCGAGAGGATCCCTCTGCGCTCATGGAAAGGGGGACACCCGTCGTGAAACCGGTGTCCCCCCTCCCGTTACCGGGCTGTGCGGGCTGTACGGACTGGTCAGGCGCGGGCCGCGGTCAGGTGCTCCGCGTGCTCCTGGAGGGAGCGCACGCCCACGTCGCCGCGGTTGAGCGCGTCGATGCCCTGGACGGCCGCGGCGAGCGCCTGGACCGTGGTCAGGCAGGGGACGCTGCGGGCCACCGCCGCCGTGCGGATCTCGTAGCCGTCGAGGCGGCCGCCGGTGCCGTACGGGGTGTTGACGATCAGGTCGACCTGGCCGTCGTGGATCAGCTGGACGATGGTCTTCTCGCCGTTCGGGCCCTCGCCCTCGCTGAGCTTGCGCACCACGGTGGCGTTGATGCCGTTGCGGCGCAGCACCTCGGCGGTGCCGGAGGTGGCCATCAGCTCGAAGCCGTGGGCGACGAGCTCGCGCGCCGGGAAGATCATCGAGCGCTTGTCGCGGTTGGCGACGGAGATGAACGCCCGGCCCTTGGTGGGCAGCGGGCCGTAGGCGCCGGCCTGCGACTTGGCGTAGGCGGTGCCGAAGACGGCGTCGATGCCCATGACCTCGCCGGTGGAGCGCATCTCCGGGCCGAGGACGGTGTCCACGCCGCGGCCGTGGATGTCGCGGAAGCGCGACCACGGCATGACGGCCTCCTTGACGGAGATCGGCGCGTCGATCGGCAGGGTGCCGCCGTCGCCGGTCTTCGGCAGCAGGCCCTGCTCGCGCAGCTCGGCGATGGTGGTGCCGAGCGAGATGCGGGCGGCGGCCTTCGCCAGCGGGACGGCGGTCGCCTTCGAGGTGAAGGGGACGGTCCGGGAGGCGCGCGGGTTGGCCTCCAGGACGTAGAGGATGTCGCCCGCCATCGCGAACTGGATGTTGATCAGGCCGCGGACGCCGACGCCCTTGGCGATGGCCTCCGTGGAGGCGCGCAGGCGCTTGATGTCGTAGCCGCCGAGCGTGATCGGGGGCAGCGCGCAGGCCGAGTCGCCGGAGTGGATGCCGGCTTCCTCGATGTGCTCCATGACGCCGCCGAGGTAGAGCTCGTGGCCGTCGTAGAGGGCGTCGACGTCGATCTCGATCGCGTCGTCGAGGAAGCGGTCGACCAGCACGGGGC
Organism: Streptomyces sp. NBC_01233; assembly: GCF_035989305.1. NCBI lineage: Bacteria > Bacillati > Actinomycetota > Actinomycetes > Kitasatosporales > Streptomycetaceae > Streptomyces > Streptomyces sp. NBC_01233. The sequence continues at coordinate 1,875,192 of NZ_CP108514.1, forward strand.
GGGTCGGGGAGATCTCGGTGGACTCGGCGATGTACGACTCCAGGCGGGCCTCGTCGTAGACGATCTCCATGCCGCGGCCGCCGAGCACGTAGGACGGGCGGACGAGGACCGGGTAGCCGATCTCGTCGGCGATGGCCTTCGCACCCGTGAAGGTGGTGGCGGTGCCGTGCTTGGGGGCCGGCAGGCCGGCCTCGGCGAGGACCTGGCCGAACGCACCGCGGTCCTCGGCGGCGTGGATGGCCTCGGGCGAGGTGCCGACGACGGGCACGCCGTTGTCCTTGAGCGCCTGGGCGAGACCCAGGGGGGTCTGGCCGCCGAGCTGGACGATGACACCGGCGATGGGGCCGGCCAGCGACTCGGCGTGGACGATCTCCAGCACGTCCTCGAGCGTCAGCGGCTCGAAGTACAGGCGGTCGGAGGTGTCGTAGTCCGTGGAGACGGTCTCCGGGTTGCAGTTGACCATCACGGTCTCGAAGCCGGCGTCGCTGAGCGCGAAGGAGGCGTGGACGCAGGAGTAGTCGAACTCGATGCCCTGGCCGATGCGGTTCGGGCCGGAGCCCAGGATGATGACCGCGGGCTTGGTGCGCGGGGCGACCTCGGACTCCTCGTCGTACGAGGAGTAGAAGTACGGGGTCTTCGCGGCGAATTCGGCGGCGCAGGTGTCGACCGTCTTGTAGACCGGGCGGACGCCGAGGGCGTGGCGGACCTCGCGGACGACGTCCTCGCGCAGGCCGCGGATCTCGGCGATCTGGGCGTCGGAGAAGCCGTGGCGCTTGGCCTCGGCGAGCAGCTCGGGGTAGAGCTTGTCGGCCGCCGTCAGCTCGTCCGCGATCTCCTTGATGAGGAAGAGCTGGTCGACGAACCAGGGGTCGATCTTCGTGGACTCGAAGACCTCTTCCTGGGTGGCGCCGGCGCGGATGGCCTGCATGACGGTGTTGATGCGGCCGTCGGTCGGGCGGACCGCCGTGCGCAGCAGCTCGTCCTTGTCACCCGGGTCGCCGACGAAGGTGAACTGCGAGCCCTTCTTCTCCAGGGAGCGCAGGGCCTTCTGGAGCGCCTCGGTGAAGTTGCGGCCGATGGCCATGGCCTCGCCGACCGACTTCATGGTGGTGGTGAGGGTGGCGTCGGCGAGCGGGAACTTCTCGAAGGCGAAGCGCGGGGCCTTGACGACGACGTAGTCGAGGGACGGCTCGAAGGAGGCCGGCGTCTTCTCGGTGATGTCGTTGGGGACCTCGTCGAGCGTGTAGCCGATGGCCAGCTTGGCGGCGATCTTGGCGATCGGGAAGCCGGTGGCCTTCGAGGCGAGCGCCGAGGAGCGCGAGACGCGCGGGTTCATCTCGATGACGATGACGCGGCCGTCGGTCGGGTCGATCGCGAACTGGATGTTGCAGCCGCCGGTGTCGACGCCGACCTCGCGGATGATCGCGATGCCGATGTCGCGCAGCCGCTGGTACTCGCGGTCGGTCAGCGTCATCGCCGGGGCGACGGTGATCGAGTCACCGGTGTGGACGCCCATCGGGTCGAAGTTCTCGATGGAGCAGACGACGACCACGTTGTCCTTGGTGTCGCGCATCAGCTCCAGCTCGTACTCCTTCCAGCCGAGGATGGACTCCTCCAGGAGCACCTCGGTGGTCGGGGAGAGCGTGAGGCCCTGGCCTGCGATGCGGCGCAGCTCCTCCTCGTCGTGGGCGAAGCCGGAGCCGGCGCCGCCCATGGTGAAGGAGGGGCGCACGACGACCGGGTAGCCGCCGAGGGTCTCGACGCCCTTGATGACGTCGTCCATCGAGTGGCAGATGACCGAGCGGGCGGACTCGCCGTAGCCGATCTTCGCCTTGACGGCCTCGACGACGCCCTTGAAGAGGTCGCGGTCCTCGCCCTTGTTGATGGCCTCGACGTTGGCGCCGATGAGCTCGACGCCGTACTTCTCCAGCACACCCTGCTCGTGCATGGAGATCGCGGTGTTGAGCGCGGTCTGGCCGCCGAGGGTCGGCAGGAGCGCGTCGGGGCGCTCCTTCGCGATGATCTTCTCGACGAACTCGGGGGTGATCGGCTCGACGTACGTGGCGTCGGCGATCTCCGGGTCGGTCATGATCGTCGCGGGGTTGGAGTTGACCAGGATGACCCGCAGGCCCTCGGCCTTGAGGATGCGGCAGGCCTGGGTGCCGGAGTAGTCGAACTCGGCGGCCTGTCCGATGACGATCGGGCCGGAGCCGATGACCAGGACGGACTGGATATCGGTGCGCTTAGGCACGCTCGGCCTCCATCAGGGCGGTTTCCATCAAAGACGTGAAGCGGTCGAAGAGGTACGCGGCGTCGTGCGGGCCGGCAGCCGCCTCGGGGTGGTACTGGACGGAGAAGGCCGGCTGGTCGAGCAGCTGGAGGCCTTCGACGACCTGGTCGTTCAGGCAGACGTGGGAGACCTCGGCGCGGCCGTAGGCGGTCTCGGTGACCTTGTCGAGGGGCGCGTCGACGGCGAAGCCGTGGTTGTGCGCGGTGATCTCGACCTTGCCGGTGGTGCGGTCCTGCACCGGCTGGTTGATGCCGCGGTGGCCGTACTTCAGCTTGTAGGTGCCGAAGCCGAGCGCGCGGCCCAGGATCTGGTTGCCGAAGCAGATGCCGAAGAGCGGGGTCTTGCGCTCCAGCACTCCCTGCATGACGGCGACGGGGCCGTCGGCGGTGGCCGGGTCGCCCGGGCCGTTGGAGAAGAACACGCCGTCCGGGTTGACCGCGTACACGTCCTCGACGGTGGCGGTGGCGGGCAGCACGTGCACCTCGATGCCGCGCTCGGCCATCCGGTGCGGGGTCATGCCCTTGATGCCGAGGTCGACGGCGGCGACGGTGAAGCGCTTCTCGCCGATCGCGGGGACGACGTACGCCTCCTTGGTGGCGACCTCGGCGGAGAGGTTCGCGCCCTTCATCTGCGGCTGCGACTGGACCTTGGCCAGCAGGGCCTCGTCGCGGATGCCCGTCCAGGCGTCGCCGGAGAAGATGCCGACGCGCATGGCGCCGCGCTCGCGCAGGTGGCGGGTCAGGGCGCGGGTGTCGATGCCGGAGATGCCGACGACGCCCTGCTTGACCAGCTCCTCGTCCAGCGAGCGCTGCGAGCGCCAGTTGGAGGGGACGCGTGCGGGGTCGCGCACGACGTAGCCGGCCACCCAGATGCGGGAGGACTCGGGGTCCTCGTCGTTGACGCCGGTGTTGCCCACGTGCGGGGCGGTCATCACGACGACCTGCCGGTGGTACGACGGGTCGGTGAGGGTCTCCTGGTATCCGGTCATGCCGGTGGAGAACACGGCCTCGCCGAAGGTCTCCCCCACAGCGCCGTAGGCACGGCCGCGGAAGATCCGACCGTCCTCCAGGACGAGTACGGCGGGAGCTTTGGCTGCTCCCCTGGTGGAGGTCGTCATCGTTCGGCGCCTTCCGTCGTGATGGATGAGTTCATGGAGTTGATCGCCTCGACCCAGGCGGCGTGTTCGGCCGCGCGGTCGGAGCGGAATCCGGAGTCGATCAGCTTGTCGCCGTGCGCCCAGGTGACGACGAGCAGACCGCCCTCGGTGAGTACCTTGCCCGCGATTCCCTTGTCGAGGCGGGCGCCGCGCAGCTGCGCGGCCGGTACGAAGAAGTCGTTGGCCCCCGGTCGGACCACGTCGAGGCCCGCGTCGGTGAGCGTGAGCTCGACCCGGCTGCGCAGGCCCAGGCCGTGGGCGACGATCCGGTCGAGCCACTGCCCGGCGGTGGTGGACCCGTGGTACCGGCCGGTCAGGGCCAGCCGGTGCTCGGGAAGGCCGTCGGGGGCGGCGGGCAGCTCCGGCAGATCGTTCTGCAGAGCGCCGCGCCATTTCCAGCCCTGCCGCATCAGCCAGTACACGAACGCGATGAAGACGATCAGGCCGACCACCCACGCGATGCGGGCGCCGACGCTGGTCACCTCCGCCGACTGTCGTTCGGCGGCCTCGGCGGCCAGTTGGATTACTGCAGGTGTCACGCCAGTTTCCCGTCCACGACCGTTGCCCGGCCCCGCAGGAAGGTGTGAGTGACGCGCCCCGGCAGCTCACGGCCCTCGTAAGGCGTGTTGCGGCTGCGGGAGGCGAAGTGTGCGGGGTCCACGACACCACGGTACGAGGTATCGACCAAGGTCAGGTTCGCGGGTTCACCTGCCGAGACGGGACGGCCGTGGTTCTCCAGGCTGCCGATGCGCGCCGGAGCGAAGGACATCCGCTCGGCGACCCCGGCCCAGTCGAGCAGCCCGGTCTCCACCATCGTCTGCTGGACGACGGAGAGCGCCGTCTCCAGGCCGACCATGCCCATGGCGGCGGCGGCCCACTCGCAGTCCTTGTCCTCGTGCGGGTGCGGGGCGTGGTCGGTGGCGACGATGTCGATCGTGCCGTCGGCGAGGGCCTCGCGCAGGGCCAGCACGTCGCGCTCGGTGCGCAGCGGCGGGTTGACCTTGTAGACCGCGTTGTACGAGCGCACGAGCTCCTCGGTGAGGAGGAGGTGGTGCGGGGTGACCTCGGCGGTGACGTCGATGCCGCGGGACTTGGCCCAGCGGACGATCTCGACGGAGCCGGCGGTGGAGAGGTGGCAGATGTGGACGCGGGAGCCGACGTGCTCGGCGAGGAGGACGTCGCGGGCGATGATCGACTCCTCGGCGACGGCCGGCCAGCCGCCCAGACCGAGCTCGGCGGAGACGATGCCCTCGTTCATCTGGGCGCCCTCGGTGAGGCGGGGCTCCTGGGCGTGCTGGGCGACGACGCCGCCGAAGGCCTTCACGTACTCCAGGGCGCGGCGCATGATCACGGCGTCGTCCACGCACTTGCCGTCGTCGGAGAAGACGGTGACGCGGGCGGCGGAGTCGTGCATGGCGCCCAGCTCGGAGAGCTGCTTGCCCTCCAGGCCGACGGTGACGGCGCCGATGGGCTGCACGTCGCAGTAGCCGGACTCCTTGCCCAGGCGCCAGACCTGCTCGACCACGCCGGCGGTGTCGGCGACGGGGAAGGTGTTCGCCATCGCGAAGACGGCGGTGTAGCCGCCGGAGGCTGCGGCGCGGGTGCCGGTGAGGACGGTCTCGGAGTCCTCGCGGCCGGGCTCGCGCAGGTGGGTGTGCAGGTCGACGAGGCCCGGCAGGAGGACCTGGCCCTCGGCCTCGATGACGGTCGCGCCCTCGGCGGACAGGCCGGTGCCGACCTCGGCGATGGTCTCGCCGTCGATCAGGACGTCCTGCGCCTCGCCGCCGAGTACCTTCGCGCCACGGATAAGGATCTTGCTCATGGTTACTTGGTCTCCTCGGTGCGCGCGGCGGCGGGGGTGGTGGTGACGGCGGGCTCGGAGCCTCCGAGCAGCAGGTACAGGACGGCCATCCGGGTGGAGACGCCGTTGGCGACCTGCTCGACGGCCGTGCAGCGGTCGGAGTCGGCGACCTGGGCGGTGATCTCCATGCCGCGGTTCATGGGGCCGGGGTGCATCACGATGGCGTGCTCGGGCATCTTCGCCATGCGGTCGCCGTCGAGCCCGTACCGGCGGGAGTACTCGCGCTCCGTCGGGAAGAAGGCGGCGTTCATGCGTTCGCGCTGCACACGCAGCATCATCACCGCATCGGACTTCGGCAGCACGTCGTCGAGGCTGTACGAGACCTCGCACGGCCAGGTCTCGACGCCGATCGGGACGAGCGTGGGCGGGGCCACCAGGGTGACCTCGGCGCCGAGGGTGTGCAGCAGGTGGACGTTGGAGCGGGCCACGCGGCTGTGCAGGACGTCGCCGACGATCGTGATCCGGCGGCCGTTCAGGTCCTTGCCGAGGCCGGCGTCGCGGCCGACCAGGCGGCGGCGCATGGTGAAGGCGTCCAGCAGGGCCTGGGTGGGGTGCTCGTGGGTGCCGTCGCCGGCGTTGACCACGGCGGAGTCGATCCAGCCGGAGGTCGCGAGCCGGTAGGGCGCGCCGGAGGCGTGGTGGCGGATGACGACCGCGTCGGCGCCCATGGCCTCCAGGGTCAGCGCGGTGTCCTTCAGGGATTCGCCCTTGGAAACGGAGGAACCCTTGGCGGAGAAGTTGATGACGTCGGCGGAGAGTCGCTTGGCGGCCGCCTCGAAGGAGATCCGGGTGCGGGTCGAGTCCTCGAAGAAGAGGTTGACGACCGTGAGACCGCGCAGGGTGGGCAGCTTCTTGATCGGCCGGTCCGCGACGCGGGCCATCTCCTCGGCGGTGTCGAGGATCAGGACGGCGTCGTCGCGCGTGAGATCGGCGGCCGAGATGAGGTGGCGCTTCATCTGGATGGCTCCGTAGGTCGGGAGGGCAGGCAGGCGGACTGACGGGCGGAGGTGCGAGCGGGCAGGGCAGGCTTCGGCGCGGACCCCCCTCGGGGGCCCGTCACTCCGGAAGGGCTACAGCCCTGCTGCCTGGGCGGTCCGCTGGCCGAGCAGCACGGCGTCACGGCCGTCCTCCTCCTCGAGCTGGACCTTGACGGTCTCCCGCAGCGACGTGGGGAGGTTCTTGCCGACGTAGTCGGCGCGGATCGGCAGTTCGCGGTGGCCGCGGTCGACGAGGACGGCGAGCTGCACGGCGCGCGGGCGGCCGAGGTCGCCGAGGGCGTCGAGCGCGGCGCGGATGGTGCGGCCGGAGAAGAGCACGTCGTCGACGAGGACGACGAGGCGGCCGTCGAGGTCGTCGCCGGGGATCTCGGTGCGCCCGATCGCGCGGGCGGGCTTCATCCGCAGGTCGTCGCGGTACATGGTGATGTCGAGGGAGCCGACCGGGATCTTCGAGCCGGTGATCTCTTCGAGCTTGGCGGCCAGCCGGCGGGCGAGGTACACACCGCGGGTGGGAATGCCGAGGAGCACCACGTCGTCGGCGCCCTTGGCGCGTTCGACGATCTCGTGGGCGATGCGGGTCAGGACCCGCGCGATGTCCTGCGCTTCGAGTACGGGGCGCATGGAATCTGCGTGCTGCTGGGTGTCCATGAAAAGGACCTCCTTCTCCGCCTCACGGGACGGACCTTAAAGGACGTCTGATGTACGTGTCCCACGGTACCAGGGCGCGGCCGGTCCTCGGGCACCGGCCTGGTGCGGAGGGGCTCTCACGGGGCTGCAGGGGCCCCTCTTGCGGGGGCGGTGAAGACCATTCGGCTTGACGCATCCAAGTAACGCTGCGTAACCTCACAGTGAGTTACCAGCCGCGCGGCGGAGCCGCACGTGGTCAATGTCGTCACAGCGTCCATGTCGTCACAGCGTCACAGCGTCCGGGAGCGTTATGTCCAGCGAATACGCCAAACAGCTCGGGGCCAAGCTCCGCGCCATCCGCACCCAGCAGGGCCTTTCCCTCCACGGTGTCGAGGAGAAGTCCCAGGGCCGGTGGAAGGCCGTGGTGGTCGGGTCCTACGAGCGCGGGGACCGCGCCGTGACCGTCCAGCGCCTTGCCGAGCTGGCGGACTTCTACGGGGTTCCGGTGCAGGAACTGCTTCCGGGCACGACTCCCGGCGGGGCTGCCGAGCCGCCGCCGAAGCTGCGCCTCGACCTGGAGCGCCTGGCGGGCGTTCCCGCCGAGAAGGCCGGCCCGCTGCAGCGTTACGCGGCCACGATCCAGAGCCAGCGCGGCGACTACAACGGCAAGGTGCTGTCGATCCGCCAGGACGACCTGCGCACCCTGGCCGTCATCTACGACCAGTCCCCCTCAGTCCTGACCGAGCAGCTGATCAGCTGGGGCGTGCTGGACGCGGACGCGCGCCGTGCGGTGGCGCACGAGGACATCTAGTCCCCGGTCCCAGGACCAGCAGAAACGTTACCGGCGGGTGCCGGGAGCCCGAGAGGGTTCCCGGCACCCGCCGGTTTTCGTTGTTCTTGAAAAGCGGAGGGGCCGCAGCGCACGCGCTGCGGCCCCTCCGCTGTGCCGAACCGCCGGAGGCTACTCGCGGCGCAGGCTCGGCTTCAGGTCCTTGAACCGGGCCAGCAGCCCGTTCACGAACGAGGGCGACTCGTCCGTCGAGAACTCCTTGGCCAGCTGGACGGCCTCGTCGATGGCCACGGCGTCCGGGGTGTCGTCCACCCAGATCAGCTCGTAGGCACCGAGCCGCAGGATGTTCCGGTCCGCGACCGGCATGCGGTCGAGCTCCCAGTCCACGGCGTAGGTGACGATCAGGTCGTCGATGCGGTTCACCTTGTCGGCGTACCCCTCGACGAGATCCATCGTGAAGGCGCTGACCGGCGGCTGCCGGTCGTCCGACCGCGAGTGGCGGATCCAGTCCGCGAGGACCTCGCGCACGGGCACGTCGCGCTGGTCCGCCTCGAAAAGGATCTGGAAGGCGCGCTTGCGCGCATTGCTCCGAGCAGCCACGGGTTAGTTGCTCTTCCGGCCGAGGTAGTCGCTGGTGCGGGTGTCGACCTTGACCGTCTCGCCGGTGGTGACGAAGAGCGGGACCTGGATCTCGTAGCCGGTCTCCAGGGTGGCGGGCTTGGTGCCACCGGTGGAGCGGTCGCCCTGGACGCCCGGGTCGGTGTGCTCGATCTTGAGCTCGACCGCGGCCGGGAGCTCGACGTAGAGCACCTCGCCCTCGTGCTGGGCGACCGAGGCGGTGAAGCCCTCGATCAGGAAGTTGGCGGCGTCGCCGACAGCCTTCTTGTCCACCATCAGCTGGTCGAAGGTGGTCATGTCCATGAAGACGAAGTACTCGCCGTCCATGTAAGAGAACTGCATGTCGCGGCGGTCGATCGTGGCCGTGTCGACCTTCGTGCCGGCGTTGAAGGTCTTGTCGACGACCTTGCCGGAGAGCACGTGCTTGAGCTTGGTGCGCACGAAGGCCGGGCCCTTGCCGGGCTTGACGTGCTGGAACTCGACGACGGACCAGAGCTGGCCCCCGTCGAGCTTCAGCACCATGCCGTTCTTGAGGTCGTTCGTGGAAGCCACGGTTGCGGAATCTCCTGCACTGGAAGACCACGGGTGCGCGCACAGCCCGGCAGAGCGGGCTAGAGCGCGAGCAGCTCCTTGGTCGTAATGGTGAGTAGCTCGGGACCGCCGTCCGCCTCGGGGCGTACGACGAGCGTGTCATCGATCCGGACACCTCCCCGGCCCGGGAGGTGAACCCCCGGTTCGACGGTGACCGGCACGCAAGCGTCCAGTTTACCCATTGCCGTAGGTGCAAGCTGCGGGTCCTCGTCGATTTCGAGGCCCACGCCGTGTCCGGTCCACGGAGCGATGGCTTCCGAGTGGCCCGCGGAGTCCAGGACGGAGCGTGCGGCATGGTCCACGTCCCGGTACGCCGCACCGGGCAGCAGGGCCTCGCGGCCCGCCCGCTGGGCGGTGAACACGAGGTCGTACAGCGCGATCTGCCAGTCCGCAGGGCTGGTGCCGATCACGAAGGTCCGGCCGATCTCGCACCGGTAGCCGCGGTAGTTGGCGCCGAGACAGACCGAGAGGAAGTCGCCCTCCTCCACCCGGCGGTCGGAGGGCCGGTGCCGGGAGCGCCCCGAGTGCGGGCCGGTGCCGACGGAGGTCGGGAAGGCGGGACCGTCCGCCCCGTGGTCGACGAGCCGCCGCTCCAGCTCCAGGGCGAGGTGCCGTTCGGTGCGTCCCACGAGGATGGATTCCAGCAGCTCGCCGAGGGCCTGGTCGGCGATCTCGGCGGCGATCCGCAGGCAGGCGATCTCCTCCTCGTCCTTGACGAGGCGCTGCTGCTCCACCGCGGTCCCGAGGTCGGCGAGGTGCAGCTTGGGCGCCACGGAGCGCAGGGCCCGGTGCCGGCCGACGGTGAGGTGGTGTTCCTCCACCGCGAGCGAGTCGGCCCTTACGCCGGCGGCCATGTCGGCGGCCGCGACGGCCGGGTCGGCGCCGGGGTTCCCCAGCACGGAGACCCTCAGGTGCTCGTCGGGGCGCCCCTCGTCCGCCTCGCCGGTGGGCGCGCCGGCGCAGAACATCACGTCTTCGGTGGGCCCGACCAGCAGTACGGCGCCGAGCGGGAACGCCCCGGAGAGGTAGCGGACGTTCGCCGGACGCGTGATCAGTGCGGCGGCGTTCCCCGCGGCGGCGCATCGGTCGCGAAGCAGGCCCCGGCGGGCGGCGTACACGTCTGACATGTCTTCGAGCGTACGAGCGCCCCGCGGATCCGGCCTGGTGAGCGCGTCCGGACGGGGCGCCGGCCGGCCGCGTCTACTGCCCCGCCAGGGCCCGGGCCAGCACGTCGTCCAGGGCGCGCGCCGTGCCCTCGACGTCGAGGTGGGAGTTGTCGATGATGGGCAGGCCCGAGCCGTACCAGCCGGCCATCCTGCCGTGGATCCGGGCGACCTCCTCGTCGGAGAGGCGGCGGTTGCCGGAGCGGTGCGTGTTCCGCTCCAGGACGATCTCCAGGCCGGGCAGCAGCACGACCGGGAGCAGCGTGGGGCCCACGTGCCTCTTCCAGCCGCCCAGCCCGACCACGGGCCGGTCGGGGAAGACGGCGTCGTCCAGGATGCAGGAGATCCCGTTCGCCAGGTAGTTGCGGGCGGCGAAGCCGCAGGTGCGGCGGGCGAGCCGGTACTGGGCCTCGGAGTGCTCGTTCCAGCCCGCCTGCGGGTCCGCGAAGCCCGAGCACACCCACTCCCGGACGTCGTCCAGGCTGATGTGGGCCGTCGGCACGGGCCGGGTGCCGGCCCAGTGCCGCGCGACGGTGGTCTTCCCCGCGCCGGCCGGGCCGATCAGCAGTACGGCGAGCACGGCCGCTCCGGTACCCGCCACCGCGGGCGGCAGCGGGATGTGTCCGGTGGCCTCCGGCACGGGTGGCACCGGGTGCGGGGGCGGCGGGGGCCGGTGCCCGGGCTGGGGAGTGCCCGGCCAGCCCTGCGCCGGGGGTATGGGCGGCTGCGGGGGCGCCGCCGGGTGCGGTCCCGGCTGTCCCCATCCCGCTCCCCCGCCCCCCACTCCTTGGTGCATCCGCTGCCACTCCGTCTCGTTCCGGCGACTGATGCGAGAACGTTATATGACCGCAGAGGTCAGAGCGTCCACCAGCACCGTCAGGCAGAGTGTCAGGTGGAGATCTCGTCCGCCAGTGCGCGCAGCGCGAGCCGGTACGAACCGATGCCGAAGCCCGCCACCGTGCCGGTCGCCACGGCCGCGATGACCGAGGTGTGCCGGAACTCCTCGCGGGCGTACGGGTTCGAGATGTGCACCTCGATCAGCGGCGCCGTGCGCTGCGCGGCCGCGTCCCGCATGGCGTACGAGTAGTGGGTGAAGGCCCCCGGGTTGATGACCACGGGGATCTTCCCGTCCGCCGCCTCGTGCAGCCAGCGCACGAGCTCGCCCTCGTCGTTGGTCTCCCGGACCTCGACGTCGAAGCCGAGCTCCTCGCCCAGCGTGCGGCAGCTGTCGACCAGTCCGGCGTACGAGGTGGCCCCGTACACGTCGGGCTCGCGCGAGCCGAGCCGGCCCAGGTTCGGCCCGTTCAGCACGAGTACCCGGCGGCTCACGCCGACACCTCGCCGTAGGCGGCGATCAGGTGCGCGGGGTCGGGGCCCTCCAGGACGGTCGGCTTGGCCAGTCCGTCGAGGACGATGAAGCGCAGCAGGTTGCCGCGGGACTTCTTGTCGACCTGCATGGTCTGGAGCAGCTTGGGCCACTGGTCGCCGCGGTAGGTGAGCGGCAGCCCGACGGCGGCGAGGATCTCCTTGTGCCGGTCTGCGGTCACGTCGTCGAGCCGGCCCGCGAGCCGGCCGAGTTCGGCGGCGAAGACCATGCCGACCGAGACGGCCGCACCGTGCCGCCACTTGTAGCGCTCGTTCTTCTCGATGGCGTGCGCGAGGGTGTGGCCGTAGTTGAGGATCTCGCGCAGCCCCGACTCCTTGAGGTCGCTGGAGACCACGTCGGCCTTGACCTGGATGGAGCGCACGATGAGCTCGGCGGTGTGCGGGCCCTCGGGCGTGCGGGCCGCCTGCGGGTCCTCCTCGATCAGGTCGAGGATCGTCGGGTCGGAGATGAATCCGGCCTTGATGATCTCGGCGAGGCCGCTGACGTAGTCGTTGACCGGCAGCGAGTCCAGCGCCGCGAGGTCGCACAGCACGCCGGCCGGCGGGTGGAAGGCGCCGACCAGGTTCTTGCCCTCGGCGGTGTTGATGCCCGTCTTGCCGCCGACGGCCGCGTCCACCATCGCGAGGACGGTGGTCGGTACGGCGATCCAGCGCACCCCGCGCAGCCAGCTGGCCGCGACGAAGCCCGCGAGGTCGGTGGTGGCTCCCCCGCCGACGCCGACGATGACGTCGGTACGGGTGAAGCCGGACTGGCCGAGGGCCTTCCAGCAGTAGGCGGCGACCTCGATGGTCTTGGCCTCCTCGGCGTTCGGCACCTGGATGGCGACCGCCTCGTAGCCCTGCTCGGCGAGGTCGTCGCGCAGCGCCTCACCGGTCGAGGCGAGCGCCTCGGGGTGGATCACGGCGACCCGCTGGGCCTTCGTACCGATCAGGGAGCCGAGCTCGCCGAGCAGCTGCCGGCCGACCAGCACGTCGTACGCGTCGTGTCCGGCGCTGGCGCCGACCTGGATCCGCGTCACCTGGTCTGTCATACGTCCTTCAACTCCAGAGCGTCGAGGACCGCCTGGGCGACCTCTTCGGGGGTGCGGTCGTCGGTGGCCACGACGACGCGCGCGACTTCGGTGTACAGGGGGCGGCGGGCATCCATCAGCTCGCGCCACTGGCGGCGCGGGTTGACGGCGAGCAGCGGGCGCGCGGCACCGAGGCCCACGCGCCGTACGGCTTCCTCGACGTCCATCGACAGATAGGCGACGGGCAGGCCGGTGAGCAGCTTGCGGGTGCCCTCGTCGAGCACGGCGCCGCCGCCGAGGGCGAGGACTCCGGTGTGCTCGGCGACGGCGGCGGCGACCGCCTCCCGCTCCAGCTCACGGAAGTACGGCTCGCCCTCGTCGACGAAGAGGTCGGAGATCTCCCGGCCCTGGGCCGCGACGATGTCCGCGTCGGTGTCCCGGTAGGGGACTCCGAGCCGCTCGGCGAGCAGCGCCCCCACCGTGGACTTGCCGGACCCCATGGGGCCGACGAGGACGACCAGTGGTCCGCCCGTCACCGGATCTGGAGGTGGTCGAGGTACGACTGGACGTTGCGGCGGGTCTCCGGGACCGAGTCGCCGCCGAACTTCTCGACGACGGCGTCGGCCAGCACGAGGGCGACCATGGCCTCGGCCACGATGCCCGCGGCCGGGACGGCGCAGACGTCGGAGCGCTGGTGGTGGGCCACCGTCGCCTCTCCGGTCGCCACGTCCACGGTCGCCAGGGCGCGCGGAACGGTCGCGATGGGCTTCATGGCGGCCCGTACGCGCAGCAGCTCACCGGTGGTCAGACCGCCCTCGGTGCCGCCGGCGCGGCCGGAGGTGCGCCTCAGGCCCTCGGGGGTGGAGACGATCTCGTCGTGCGCCTTCGAGCCGGGCACGCGGGCGAGTTCGAAGCCGTCACCGACCTCGACGCCCTTGATGGCCTGGATGCCCATGAGGGCTGCGGCCAGGCGGGCGTCGAGGCGGCGGTCCCAGTGGACGTGCGAGCCGAGGCCGACGGGGACGCCGTACGCCAGCACCTCGACGACGCCGCCGAGGGTGTCGCCGTCCCTGTGGGCCTGGTCGATCTCCGCGACCATCGCCTTGCTCGCGTCGGCGTCGAGGCAGCGCACCGGGTCGGCGTCGAGCTTCTCGACGTCGGCCGGGGTCGGGTAGACGCCGTACGGGGCCTTGGCCGCGGCCAGTTCCACCACGTGCGAGACGATCTCGATGCCGGCGACCTCCTTGAGGAAGGAGCGGGCGATCGCGCCCAGGGCGACGCGGGCGGCGGTCTCGCGGGCGCTGGCGCGCTCCAGGATCGGCCGGGCCTCGTCGAAGCCGTACTTCTGCATGCCCGCGAGGTCGGCGTGGCCGGGCCGCGGGCGGGTGAGCGGCGCGTTACGGCCGGTGTCCTTGAGCAGCGAGGGGTCCACCGGGTCGGCCGACATGACCGTCTCCCACTTGGGCCATTCGCTGTTGCCGACCATGACGGCCACGGGCGAACCCAGGGACAGGCCGTGCCTGACGCCGCCCAGGAAGGTGATCTCGTCCTGCTCGAACTTCATCCGGGCACCGCGGCCATAGCCGAGCCGACGCCGGGCCAGGTGGTCGGCCACCAGCTCGGTGGTGACCGGGACGCCGGCGGGAAGGCCCTCCAGCGTCGCTACCAGCGCCGGTCCGTGCGACTCCCCGGCGGTCAGCCAACGCAACCTGCTCAACGATGCTCCTCATGCTCGCGCCTGGTACAGCGACGGCGCGATCGGGGTGCGCGGCCCGGACCCGCCTCACCCGAATCCTCCCATGTCCGGAGCGGTTTCCCGGGCCCCGGTCCAGCTGTCGGACGCCCGGCCGGTCAGCGGACCCGGCTGCGGCGCCCGCGGAGCCAGCTGATCCCCGTCCACACGGCAACGGAACCTAGGAGTCCGAAAACGGTGGCCTTGGCCCAGACGGGCAGGTCTCCGAAGGCCACCCTGACGAGGCTGAAGAGCGCGAAGGGGAGGTCCCACTTCGACGCGAGTACCTGGTCCGTGTCCGCCCCGTCCATCCCATCCCCCTGTAAATGTGCAGGTGAACAGCCTAACGGGTGATATTACCGGCGAGTACCCAATTTCCCGCCAAGACCGTCGGACCTGGCGGGATCGCCCGGCGGCGCCGGAACCTCGGCCGGAACCTCAGTGGGATCCCGAGAGGGCCGCGAGGCCCGCACGCCGCATCACCTCGAGCGGCGCCGGGGAGCGGCCGGTCATCTGCTCGACCTGGAAGACCGCCTGGTGCACCAGGAGGTCCAGGCCGCCGAGGAGCTTGCCCCCGCGCCGCGACCAGGCTGCGGCGAGGGCGGTGGGCCAGGGGTCGTAGAGGACGTCGAAGAGGGTGCCCGGCGCGTCGGGCACGGCGGTGGCCAGTTCGTCGGTGGCCCCGGCCGGGGTGGTGGCGATGACCAGGGGGGCGGCCAGCGCCCCGGCCGCCTCCGACCAGTCGGCCGTGCGGACGGGAACCCCCAGCCGCTCGCCCCACTGCCGCATCTCGTCGGCGCGCGCCCGCGAGCGGACGTACACCGTGACCTCGCCGGAGCAGATCCGGGAGAGCGCGGCGAGCGCCGAGGAGGCGGTGGCTCCGGCGCCGAGGACGGCGGCCGAGGACACCTTCTCGACGCCGCGCTCGTGGAGCGCGGCGACGATGCCGGGGATGTCCGTGTTGTCACCGAGGCGCCGGCCGTCCTCCGTGAGGACGACCGTGTTGACCGCCTCGACGGAGGCGGCCGTGTCGCTGATGCCGTCCAGGAGCGGCATGACCGCCCGCTTGAGCGGCATCGTCAGCGACAGCCCGGCCCACTCGGGGCCGAGTCCGGCGACGAACTCCGGGAGCGCGGCCTCGTCGATCTCGAAGCGGTCGTACGACCAGTCGTCGAGGCCGAGCTCCTGGTAGGCGGCGCGGTGCAGCACCGGTGAGAGGGAGTGCTCGATGGGCGAACCCAGCACCGCGGCCCTTATCCCTGACATGTCCTGCTATCCGCCGTTCTTCTGCTTCTGCCGTTCCTGGAACTCGTCCACGAGCTTGAGGTGCTCGTCGTAGGTCTGGGTGAAGGTCGTCGTGTTGCCGTCGACCGACACGAAGAACATCCATCCGCCGTGGTCCGGGTTGAGCGTAGCGGTCAGCGCGTCCATGCCCGGGTTCCCGATCGGGCCGGTGGGCAGTCCCCTGATGAAGTGCGTGTTGTAGGGGTGGTTGAACGCCTGGGCTTCCTTGAGGTTGAAGTTGATCTCGCTCTGGCCCTTGACGTAGTTGTACGTCGAGTCGAACTGGAGCTTCTGGTTCGTGACGTCGTTGGTCTTCTTGAGGCGGTTGTAGACCACCTCCGCCATCTTCCGGAAGTCGTCGTGGTTCTTGCCCTCGGCGTTGACGAGGCTGGCGACCGTGACCACCTGGAGCGGGTTGTCCAGGCCCAGCTCCTTGGCCTTGCCCTCGACGCCCAGCTCCGCGTACTTGGCGTTCGCGTTCTTGACCATCTCCTTGAGCAGGGACTCGGGAGTGCTGTCCTTGCCCAGGTCGTAGCGCGTCGGGTAGAGGAAGCCTTCGAGCGGGTCGATCAGCTTCGGGTCGTTGCCCGCCCAGGCCGGCAGGCCGAGGTTCTTGGCGTCGCGCAGCGCGATGTCCTTGGTGGTGCCGGCGGGCTTGCCCAGCTTCTTGTCGATCGCGTCGTACACCTTGGTGTTGCGCATGCCCTCGGTGACGGTGATGACGTTCAGCTTGCTGGGGTCGACCATCAGCGCGACGGCGGCCGCACCCGACATCTTCTTGTTCATCGGGTAGATGCCGGGCTGGATCGTCTTGCCCTTGGGGTTGATGTTCGCGGCGTCGACGAAGGCCTGGGCGCTGGCGACCACGCCGGCGTCCTTGAGGATGCGGCCCATCTGCCCCAGGAGCGCGCCCTTGGGGATCTCCACGTCGACCAGCTCGTCCGTGCCCTCGCCCGCGAAGTCCTCGGCTGCGCCGAACCTCGCCTTGAGGTAGCTGTAGCCGTAGTAGCCGCCACCGCCGACCACGCCGATGATGACGACGGCCGCGATCAGACAGGCCATGCCGCTGCGCTTCTTCTGCTTGCCGCCCTTCGGGCGGCCGCCCCGGCGACCGTCGCCGGGCTCGTCGCCGTCGTCGTCGCGACCGCCGCCGGCGAAGAAGCCGCCCTCGGGCTCCTCGGCCTCCTCCTCGACCGGTTCCGGCTCCAGGTGGCGCCGGCCCGGGGGCTGCGGCGGCGGGTAGGCCTCGGGCGTGGTGTAGAGGTCGGGTGCCTCACCGGGATAGCCGGAGACGGACTGCTGCGCGTACGGGTCCGCGCCCACGTAGGGGTCGGCCTGCACGGCGGCAACGTACTGGCCCTGGCCGGTGTCCCAGCCCTGGTTGTCGTACACCGGCTGCTGGGGGTGGGGCTGCGCCTGCTGCGGGGCGTAGGCCTGCTGCTGCGGGGGGTACGCCTGCTGCTGCGGGGCATAGGCCTCCTGCTGCGCGGCGTACTGCTGCTGGTCGGGGTACTGCTGCTGGTACTGCTGTTGCTGGTACTGCTGCTGCTCGTACTCCGGGTACTGCTGGGGGTACTGCTGCTGGTACTGGGGCTCCTGCGGCGGGTACTCCTGCTGCGGGGCACCGCCGTGGGGCACCTGGCCCTGCTGGGTCTGGTGCCCGGTCCACCCCTGGTCCCCGTACAGGGGATCCTCGGGGTGCCAGGGTTCGGGGCCACGGCCCCGGCCATACTCAGTCATCGGTCCCCTAGAGCCGCGAGACGGAGGCCACGGACTCCGTCGTCCGTGGCACCCGGTTCCGTCTCTTTGACGGTGGGCGACGGCTGTTCGAATGCCGTCTCATCGCGCGGAACGTTACCGTATCGCGATCAGACAACCACTTCGACGCACTCACCAGGCGGATTACCTGATACCCGTTCGGTCTCAAGAGCGTTCTGAAGGATCACCACAGCGGCCGCCTGATCGATGACCGACCGGCCCTTCTTCGCGTTCTTGCCGGAGGCCCGCAGACCCTGGGCGGCGGTGACCGTGGTCATCCGCTCGTCCACCAGACGGACCGTCACCGGCTTGATCCCCTTGGCGAGTTCGTTCGCGAAGGCGCGCACCTTGGCCGCGGCCGGCCCCTCCCGCCCGCTGAGCGAGCGGGGGAGGCCGACCACGACTTCGAGGGGCTCGTATTCTTCGACGAGCTGCCGCAGCCGCCGGTGGGCGAACGGGATGTCCCGGCCCGGGACGGTTTCCACCGGAGTGGCGAGCACCCCGTCGGGGTCGCACGAGGCGACCCCGATCCGGGCGTCCCCGACGTCGATGGCGAGCCGGCGTCCGCGGCGCAGCGTCATCGTCAGGCCGTCTCGACGACGAGGCGCTCGACGGCGCTGATGGCCTCCGGGATGGCGGCCGGGTTCTGGCCGCCGCCCTGGGCGACGTCCGGCTTGCCGCCACCGCCGCCGCCGAGGGTCTTGGCGGCCGTACGGACCAGGTCGCCGGCCTTGAGGCCGCGCTCGCGGGCCGCCTCGTTGGTCGCGATGACGGTCAGCGGGCGGTCATTGGCCACGGTGAACAGGGCCACGACCGCCGGACGGTCGCCGGGGATCCGGACGCGGACGTCGAGGACCAGCTTGCGCAGGTCGTCGGCGCCGATGCCGTCCGCCACCTGGCCGATGACCAGGGCGACGCCGTGGATGTCCTGGGCGTTCGCGGCGAGACCGGCGGCTGCCTGCAGGACCTTCTCCGCGCGGAACTTCTCGATCTCCTTCTCGGCGTCCTTCAGCTTGCCGAGCATGGAGGCGATCTTCTCCGGCAGCTCCTCCGAACGGCCCTTGACCAGCTCCTGGAGCTGGGCGACGACCGTGTGCTCCTTGGCGAGGAAGTGGTACGCGTCCACGCCGACGAGGGCCTCGACACGGCGCACGCCGGAACCGATGGAGGACTCGCCGAGCAGCTTCACCAGGCCCAGCTGAGAGGTGTTGCCGACGTGCGTGCCGCCGCACAGCTCCTTGGAGAAATCGCCGATGGTGACGACGCGCACGCGCTCGCCGTACTTCTCGCCGAACTCGGCGATGGCGCCCTGCTTCTTGGCCTCGTCGATGCTCATGACCTCGGCGGTGACGTCCAGCTCGCGCGAGAGCACGTCGTTGATCTTCTGCTCGACGTCGGTGAGGACCGAGCCGGGAACGGCGTTCGGCGAACCGAAGTCGAAGCGGAAGCGGCCCGGGGAGTTCTCCGAACCGGCCTGGGCGGCGGTCGGGCCGAGGGCGTCGCGCAGCGCCTGGTGGGTCAGGTGGGTGGCCGAGTGGGCGCGGGCGATGGCCCGGCGGCGCTTGATGTCGATGGCGGCGTACGCGGAGGCGCCCACCGTCACCTCGCCGACCTGGACGGAGCCCTTGTGCACGGAGACACCGGGGACGGGCTGCTGGACGTCGCGGACCTCGATGACGGCGCCCGTGTCGAGCTTGATGCGGCCCTGGTCGGCGAGCTGGCCGCCGCCCTCGGCGTAGAAGGGGGTGCGGTCGAGGACGACCTCGACCTCGTCGCCCTCGGAGGCGGCGGGCGCGGAGACGCCGTTGACCAGGAGGCCGACGATGGTGGACTCGCCCTGGGTGGTGGCGTAGCCGGTGAACTCGGTGGCGCCGGAGCCGTCGGCGATCTCCCGGTAGGCGGACATGTCCGCATGGCCGGTCTTCTTGGCCTTGGCGTCGGCCTTGGCGCGGTCGCGCTGCTCCTGCATCAGGCGGCGGAAGCCGGGCTCGTCCACGGAGAGGCCCTGCTCGGCGGCCATCTCCAGGGTGAGGTCGATCGGGAAGCCCCAGGTGTCGTGGAGCAGGAACGCCTTGTCGCCGGAGAGGACCGTGCCGCCGGCGGCCTTGGTCTCGGTCACGGCGGTGTCGAGGATGTTGGTGCCACCCTTGACGGCCTTGAGGAAGGCGGCCTCCTCGGCGAGCGCGACGGTCTCGATGCGCTTGCGGTCGGTGACGAGCTCCGGGTACTGCTGGCCCATCGTGTTGATCACGACGTCCACCAGGTCCTGGACGACGGGACCGGTGGCGCCCATGAGGCGCATGTTGCGGATGGCCCGGCGCATGATGCGGCGCAGCACGTAGCCGCGGCCCTCGTTGCCGGGGGTGACGCCGTCGCCGATGAGCATGGTCGAGGTGCGGATGTGGTCGGCGACCACGCGCAGCGAGACGTCCGTGCCCTGCTCGGCGCCGTACCGCACGCCGGTCAGCTCGGTGGCCTTGTCCATGACCACGCGCAGGGTGTCGGTCTCGTACATGTTCTGCACGCCCTGCAGGATCATCGCGAGGCGTTCCAGGCCCAGGCCCGTGTCGATGTTCTTCGACGGCAGGTCGCCGAGGATCGGGAAGTCTTCCTTCCCGTCGCCGGCGCCGCGCTCGTACTGCATGAAGACCAGGTTCCAGATCTCCACGTAGCGCTCGTCGTTGACGGCCGGGCCGCCCTCGACGCCGAACTCGGGGCCGCGGTCGTAGTTGATCTCGGAGCACGGACCGCAGGGGCCGGGGACGCCCATGGACCAGAAGTTGTCCTTCTTGCCCAGGCGCTGGATCCGCTCGGCGGGCACGCCGATCACGTCGCGCCAGATCGTCTCGGCCTCGTCGTCGTCGAGGTAGACGGTGATCCAGAGCTTCTCCGGCTCGAGGCCGTAGCCGCCGTCCGCCACGGAGCTGGTGAGCAGCTCCCAGGCGTACTTGATGGCGCCTTCCTTGAAGTAGTCGCCGAAGGAGAAGTTGCCGCACATCTGGAAGAACGTGCCGTGGCGGGTGGTCTTGCCGACCTCTTCGATGTCCGGCGTACGGACGCACTTCTGCACGCTCGTGAGCGTCGGCGCCGGAGGCTTGACCTCGCCCAGGAAGTAGGGCTTGAACGGCACCATGCCCGCGGGCACCAGCAGCAGAGTCGGGTCGTCCGCGATGAGCGACGCCGAAGGGACAACGGCGTGACCGCGCTCCTCGAAGAAGCTCAGCCAGCGGCGGCGAATTTCAGCCGACTCCATCAGTGGTCCTCATTCCGGTCGTACGAAAACGTTGGTCGGTGGGTGGTGTGGTCGTTCTCGATGGCCCGCAGCCGCCGCGGCCCGGGGAGGGCGGTGACGTTGTCGGGCCGGGCTGGGTCCTGGTGGAGCCCCAGTGCGTCGTTCAGCTCGTCCTCGCGCTGCGTCATTCCCGCTTTGACGTCGAGGGCGAAGTCCTTGAGGCGGTGACCCGCCTCGACGGCCTTGTCGGCCGCCTGGGCCGCGAGACTCTCCGGTGTCAGCTTCTTGAGCTGACGGTTGACCTTGGTGGTGGCCCACACGCCGGCGGCTGCGCCGGCGGTGAACCAGAAGGCTCGGCGGAACATCGGCGGTCTCAGCCCTTCTGCTTCCGGCGCCGGGCGGGCGGCACCGTACGGCCAACGATCACGTTACGTCGGGATGTCTTCGGCGGCATGCCGCCCGACGTCGCGGCATCCCCCTTGCCCAGCGCCTTGCGGACGCCGTAGCCGAAGGCCGCGACCTTCACCAGCGGCCCGCCGAAGGCGGTGGCCACGGTGGAGGACAGCGCGGAGGCGTTGGAGGTGACCTCCTGGACGTCGCTCGCGATGGCGTCGACCCGGTCCAGCTGGGTGCGCGCGGAGCGGACGGTCGTGGAGGCGTCGGCCAGCAGCGGAACGGCCTGGTCGGTCACGTCGGCCACCAGCTTGGTGGTCGCCCTGAGCACCTGGGCCAGCCTCGCCAGCGCCACGGCGAGGAAGGAGATCAGGATGGCCCAGAAGACGGCCACGATGATCCCGGCCACCTCTACACCGGACACGTCACACCGCTCTCTGTCTGCGCCTGAACTGCCGGCTGCACCGATTCCTCAATGGCCCTCCGACCCTATCGCGCCGGGGATCCCCGGCCGTACCGGAATACGGGGCCGGGAGGCACCGCCTTGAACGCAGCGCAGCCGGGCCAGTACCCTCCGCGTCCCCTGCGACACAGACCCCTGCGAGCCAGGCCCTGGGGCAATCTTCCCTCGGAGCTGGGCCGGTTCATCGGGCGGGGTGCCGAACTCGCCGAGCTGGAACGGCTCCTGGACTCCTCCCGGCTGGTGACGGTGACCGGCGTGGGCGGGGTGGGCAAGTCCCGGCTCGTGCTCGCGGCCGCCCGGTCGGCCGCCGAGGCGGCGCACGGGGCCCCGGGAGCGCGGGCGGCGGAGGGGACGCTCGCGGAACGGGCGGCGCAGGAACGCCACGGTGACGGGGTGTGGCTGGCCGAGCCGGCCTCCGTACGGGATCCCGCGCTTCTGGAGCTGACCGTCTCCGAGGCGCTCGGGCTGACCGACCCCACCACCCGGCCGCCCCGGACCGTCCTGGCCGAACACCTGGCCGGACGGCGGCTGCTGCTGGTCCTGGACGCCTTCGAGCAGCTGGTCGACGAGACCGCGGACCTGGTGGGGGACCTGCTGCGCCGCGCCCCCGGCCTGCGGGTGCTCGCGGCGGGCCGGCGCCCGCTCGCCCTGGACGGGGAGCCGGCCTTCCCGCTGGCCCCGCCGGTCCCGGAGGAGGCGCTGGCCCTGCTGGCGGCGCGGGCCGCCGCGGCCGATCCGGCCTTCGCGGTGACCGCGGCGAACCGGAACGCCTGGTCGAGGTGTGCGAGCGCCTCGACGGGATTCCGCTCGCCCTGGAGCTGGCGGCGGCCCGGCTGCGGACCCTGTCCCCCGTGCAGGTGCCGGCCCGGCTGGAGGACCGCTTCGCGTTGCTGACGGGTGGTGCGCGCGGGGCGCTGCCCCGGCACCGGGCGCTGCGCACGGCGATCGGCTGGAGCCACGAGCTGTGCACGCCCGCGCAGCGGCTGCTGTGGACGCGGCTGTCGGTGTTCGCCGGCAGTGCGACCTGGACGCCGTCGAATACGTGTGCGCGGGTCCCGACCTGCCGGTGGAGGACGTACTGGACCTCGTCGGGAAGCTCCAGGACCAGTCCCTGCTGGTCCGCGAGGAGACGGCCGCCGGGGTGCGCTTCCGGATGCTGGAGACCGTACGGGTGTACGAGGCGGGCCGGCTGGAGTCGCCGGGCGACGCCCGGCGGCTGCGCAGGCGGCACCGGGACTGGTACATGGGGCTGGCCACCTGGTGCGAGCTGGACTGGTTCAGCCCGCGCCGGCAGGAGGTCGCCGCGCTGGTGGAGGCGGAGCTGCCGAACCTGCGGCTCGCCCTGGAGTGCTGCCTCGCCGAGCCGGACGAGGTGCACCTGGGCCAGTACCTGGCGGGCACCCTGTGGTCGCGAGGCCCTGGGCGGGCGGGCGCGGCGGGGCCCGGTGAGCGCGGGGGCGCGGCCCGGGTGTCCCGGCAGGCGGGACGGGGCGGGGCGGGCGGCGGCCCGCGGGTGCCGCGCCGCGCGGCGGCGGCGGCGGACCAGCCGCAGTCCGCGTCCAGCCGCGGTCCGCGGGCCGGGCGGGCCCGGGAACGGGAAAACCCGCCGCCCCCCGGAGGGGACGGCGGGCTGACCAGCCAGTGAGACTAGGCCTGCATCAGCGGGCGTAGTACTCGACGACGAGCTGCTCGTCGCAGATGACCGGGATTTCCTTGCGGTTCGGGTCGCGGTCCAGGCGGAAGGCCAGGGCCTTCAGGTTGACCTGCAGGTAGCGCGGGGTCTCGCCCTCGCCTGCGTAGCCACCCTCACGGGCAACCTGGAACGGAACCTTCTCGCGGCTGCGCTCGCGCACGGTGATGACGTCGTCCGGGCGGACACGGAACGACGGCTTGTCGACCTTGTCACCGTTGACCTCGATGTGGCCGTGAACGACCATCTGGCGGGCCTGGTAGATGGTGCGGGCGATGCCCGAACGCAGAACCAGGGCGTCGAGACGACGCTCGAGCTCGACGACAAGCGCCTCGCCCGTCTTGCCTTCGGCCTTCTTGGCGCGGTCGTACGCGCGGGCCATCTGACGCTCAGAGATGTCGTACTGAGCGCGCAGACGCTGCTTCTCCAGCAGACGAACCTTGTAGTCCGAGTTCTGCTTGCGGCCACGGCCGTGCTCGCCCGGCGGGTAGGGGCGGGCCTCGAAGTACTTGACGGCCTTCGGGGTCAGCGCAATGCCGAGGGCACGCGACTTCTTGACCTTGGGTCGCTTCTGGTTCACGTGGAACCTACCTCCATGTAAGTTAGGTGAGGCTTACCTTAGCGAGGAGGACGTAATGTCTCAACCACATGGGATCCCCCTGCCCAGTGCGCATCGAAGTTCAGATTCCAACGAAACAGAATCTGCTTTCGACGACGATAGGCAAGGTCAGCCGCGTCCCAGGGAAGGCGTTCGGCAGCTCACCGGAGCCGAACGCGTACGAACCCTCGTAGAGTCCAACGCCTCAGTATCCCTCACGCTCATCGGTGCTCGTGACAGTCACGAGCACGAGGAGTTCGGGACAGGGATGCCGGCCGCACGGACCGTCACCCCGGACGGGGACGTGATTCTCCTTGTTTCCGGGGAATCCACGGCTGCCAGAGCAGCCGCTCACGCCCAGGACGACGACCTCACCGCCGTGATCGAGATCACGGATGTGGCGCCGGTGTCCGTCCCACATCGTATCCGAGGTCGCGCCTGGCTGGCCGGGTGGCTGACGCCGGTGCGCGGAGACGACCGCGCGGCCTGCGCGGCGCTGCTCGCGGAGCGCCACCCGGTGGGCGGGCTGCTGGGCCTGTCGGAGGCTTCGGACCTCCCCTACTCGGCCCGCCCGGCGTGGATGATGCTGCGGCTGGAGGTCGGCGAGGTCTCGGTGGACGACCTGTGGGGCGCCGAGCACGTGGACCCGGAGGACCTGGCCGCGGCGGAGCCCGACCCGATGGCCGCCCACGAGACGGAGCTGCTGCAGCACCTGCACGCGGCCCACGGAGACCGGATCGGCGAGCTGTGCGGCCTGCTCGGCCCCCGCGGGGCCCGGGGCATGAGCGCCGTCCCCCTCTCCCTGGACCGCCTGGGCCTGCGCGTCCGCTTCACCGGCGGCGCAGCCGGCTCCTTCGACGCCCGCTTCGACTTCCCGGAACCGGTGACGGACATCTGCGGCCTGCGGCGGGCGATGCACACGCTCTTCTCCGCGGCCTCTCACTGAGGGCAGGCGGCCGGCATCCGCTGGAGCGCGAGCTTTCTCGGGCGGGGTGCTTGTCCACGGCGAAGCAGCACGTCGAGGTCGTTGGCGTACTCCAGCCTGCGCTGCGCGGTCCAGGCGTACGCGCCCGCCCGCCAGGCCGCGCCGAGCGCGACGACGTGGTCCGTCTGGATCTGCGAGGCGCGGCAGTGGGAGTAGAGGTGGGGAGGTGCGTGGTCACCCAGGCAGGCTAGACGCCGCCCTGGCCGCGGTCTGCGCCGCGCAGCCGCTCGCGGACCTTTTCCACCACGTCCGCGTAGCGGGCTTCGGCTCCGTACCGCGTCGGCTCGTAGTACCGCTTCCCGTGCAGCTCGTCCGGTGCGTACTGCTGCGCCGCGATCGCGCCCGGGACGTCGTGCGGGTACACGTACCCCTGCGCGTGCCCCAGCTTCGCCGCGCCCTTGTAGTGCCCGTCCCGCAGGTGCGCCGGGACCGTCCCCGCCAGTCCGGCCCGTACGTCGGCCAGCGCCGCGCCGATCGCGGTCGTGGCGGTGTTCGACTTCGGGGCCAGCGCCAGCGCGATCGTCGCGTGCGAGAGGGTCAGCGCGGCCTCCGGGAAGCCGATCATCGCCACCGCCTGGGCCGCGGCCACCGCGAGCGGCAGGGCCGTCGGATCCGCGAGGCCGATGTCCTCGCTCGCCGAGATCATCAGGCGGCGCGCGATGAACCGGGGGTCCTCCCCCGCATCGATCATCCGGGCGAGGTAGTGCAGTGCCGCGTCCACGTCCGAGCCCCGGATCGATTTGATCAGCGCGCTCGCCACGTCGTAGTGCTGGTCGCCGTCGCGGTCGTAGCGGACGGCGGCGCGGTCGACCGCCTCCTCGACCGTCTCCAGGGTGATCTCCGCCTCGCCCTTGGCGATGGCCGATCCGGCCCCGGCCTCCAGCGCCGTCAGGGCCCGCCGGGCATCGCCGCCGGCGATCCGCAGCAGGTGGGCCTCGGCGTCCGCCGGCAGGGTCACCGCCCCGCCCAGGCCCCGCTCCTCGGCGAGCGCGCGCCGCATCAGCGCGCTCAGGTCCTCGTCCGTCAGCGGTTCCAGCGTCAGCAGCAGCGAACGCGACAGCAGCGGGGAGATGATCGAGAAGTACGGGTTCTCCGTGGTCGCCGCGATCAGCGTCACCCAGCGGTTCTCGACGGCCGGGAGCAGCGAGTCCTGCTGGGCCTTGCTGAAGCGGTGGATCTCGTCGAGGAAGAGGACGGTCTCCTTGCCGTAGCCGCCGGCCGCGCGCCGGGCGCCCTCGATGACCGCCCGTACCTCCTTGACGCCCGCGGTGATGGCGGAGAGTTCCACGAAACGCTTCTGCGTGGCCTGGCTGACCACGTACGCGAGCGTGGTCTTCCCGATGCCGGGCGGGCCCCACAGGATCACCGACGAGGCACCGGCGGGGCCGCCGGCCCCCTCCCCGACCAGCCGCCGCAGCGGCGACCCGGGCTTCAGCAGGTGCTGCTGGCCGACGACCTCGTCCAGGGTGCGCGGGCGCATCCGGACGGCGAGCGGGGAGCTCGCGGGGTCCTTCTCCTGGCGTTCTTCGGCAGCGGCGGTGAACAGGTCTGGTTCCACACGGGAAGCCTATGCGAGCCCACCGACAGGCCCGCCCGCCGTCCGGACGAGGTCAGGAGGTCAGGAGGTCCAGAAGTCCCACCAGCGGGTCAGGATCAGCATTCCGATGATCCCGACGTGCAGCACCGGCAGCACCCAGGTGAACTCGTCGAGGAAGCCCTTCAGCCAGCCCGGAGCCGGCAGCAGGCCCTCGCGGACGTTGTGCGAGGTGACGTACCAGAACATGAAGATCGTGGCGACCCAGGCCAGGCAGCACCACAGGCACAGCGAGTTGATGTTGTAGAGCGACTGGTAGGTGAGCCAGGCGCAGAAGACGACGCCGAAGAGGGTGCCCGCGTTCAGCGTCAGCCAGTACCAGGGGCGGAACCGGGCCCCGGCCAGCATGCTCATGCCGACGCAGATCACGATGCCGTAGGCGACCAGTCCGAGCATGGGGTTCGGGAAGCCGAAGACGGCGGCCTGCTCGCTCTTCATGATGTTGCCGCAGGAGACGACCGGGTTCAGGCTGCAGCCCGGCGTGAAGTTCGGGTCCTCCAGCAGCTTGAACTTGTCGATCGTGATCACCCAGGCGGCCAGCAGGCCTGCGGCCCCCGTGATCACCAGCAGCAGGGCCAGCGCCCGGCTGCCGCCGACGGTCCCCCGGGCGGTGTCCGCGTCCGTGCTTCGTGTCGTCATACCGCCCGCTCCACATCTGCAAGGTGATCAAGCACGGGCCATTGTGCCGTACGAGCCTGTGAACGGACGGGGCCGGGGAAAGATCCCGGCCCCGTCCTGAGGCGTTCCTGCCGCAGCCGTCAGGCGAGGCGGGCCTTGACCGTGTCGATCAGCTCGGCCAGGGCCACCGGACCCTGCTCGCCGGACTCCATGTCCTTGAGCTGGACCACGCCTTCCGCCAGGTCCCGGTCGCCCGCGACGATGGCGAAGCGCGCACCGCTGCGGTTCGCGTCCTTCATGGCGCCCTTGAGGCCCTTGCCGCCGTACGACATGTCCGCCGCCACGCCCGCCTTGCGCAGCTGCGTCACGAGGCCGAACACAGTCGCCTTGGCCTCGCCCAGCGCCACGGCGAACACCGACGTCGACGCCGGGATGTCGAGCTCGACGCCCTCCTTCTCGAGTGCGAGGACCGTGCGGTCCACGCCGAGCGCCCAGCCCACCGACGGCAGTGCCGGTCCGCCGATCATCTCGGACAGGCCGTCGTAGCGGCCGCCGCCGCCGACCGCGATGCCCAGACCGTCGTGGACGAACTCGAAGGTGGTGCGGGTGTAGTAGTCCAGCCCGCGGACCAGCTTGTCGTCGTCCTCGAAGGCGACGCCGGCCGCCGTCACCAGCGCCCGCACGTCCTCGTGGTACGCCTTGCACGCGTCGCACAGGTAGTCGCGCAGCAACGGAGCGCCGCCCAGCTGCTTCTGGACGTCGGACCGCTTGTCGTCGAGGACGCGCAGCGGGTTGATCTCGACCCGGCGGACGGTCTCCTCGTCCAGGTCCAGGCCGCGCAGGAAGCCCTGCAGCGCCTCCCGGTACACCGGGCGGCACTCCTTGTCGCCCAGCGAGTTCAGCAGGATCCGGAAGTTGCTCAGGCCGAGCGAGCGGTACGCCTGGTCGGCCAGGATGATCAGTTCGGCGTCCAGCGCCGGGTCCTCGGCGCCGATCGCCTCGGCGCCGACCTGCGAGAAGTGGCGGTAGCGGCCCGCCTGCGGCTTCTCATAGCGGTAGTAGGAGCCGGAGTACCACAGCTTGACCGGCAGGTTGCCCTTCTTGTGCAGGCTCGCCTCCAGGGCGGCGCGCAGCACGGAGGCGGTGCCCTCGGGACGCAGGGCGAGCTGGTCGCCACCCTTGGTCTCGAAGGCGTACATCTCCTTGGAGACGATGTCGGTGGACTCGCCGACGCCGCGGGCGAAGAGGCCCACGTCCTCGAAGCCGGGGGTCTCGATGTAGCCGTAGCCGGAGTTGCGGAGCGGGGCCGCGATGGCCTCGCGTACCGCCAGGTACTTCACGGAGACCGGCGGGATCAGGTCGTACGTGCCCTTGGGGGCCTGAAAAGTAGCCACGAAACTCTCGTCACATTCCTCGTCGTGGAGCGGCTGTCGGGTCCGCTGCGTGCCCATGGCGGCCTGCGGCCACTTCCCGCAAGTACGGGTTGGTCGCGCGCTCGCGGCCGATGGTGGTCTGGGGACCGTGGCCGGACAGCACCACGGTCGAGTCGTCGAGCGGCAGGCACACGCGGCCCAGCGATTCGAGGATCTCGGCGTGGGAGCCGCCGGGCAGGTCGGTGCGTCCGATGGAGCCGGCGAAGAGCAGGTCGCCCGAGAAGAAGACCGGCGGGATGTCGGCCAGCTCGGGCATCCGGAAGGTCACCGACCCCTTGGTATGCCCCGGCGCGTGCGCCACGGAGAAGTCCATTCCGGCCAATTTCAGCGCGGCGCCGTCGGCCAGTTCGCGGACGTCGTCCGGCTCCCCCACGGTCAGCTCGCCCATGAGCGGCATCCCGATGGAGCGGCCGAGGGCCTTCTCCGGGTCGCTCATCATGTAGCGGTCCTCGGGGTGGATCCAGGCCGGTACGTCGTGTGCTCCGCACACCGGGACCACCGAGGCCACATGATCGATGTGGCCATGGGTCAGCACGACCGCGACGGGCTTGAGCCGATGCTTCTTCAGCGTCTCCTCGACACCCTGGGTGGCCTGGTGGCCCGGGTCGATGATGACGCACTCCTCACCGGCGGCGGGGGCGACCACGTAACAGTTGGTCCCCCAGGCCCCTGCGGGGAACCCGGCAATCAGCACGTTCGTCCTCAATCGTCGTCCGGCGGGAGGCTGCAGGTCGGAATCCTGCTGCTCAGAGCCTACCGGCGCCGCTCATTACACAGCGAACCCATATACGGTACGGCCTATCCCAGCCCGGACAGCAGTACCAGACACGTACAAGGAGACGACCCCGTGGTCACGAGCGATCAGCGGCGGCGACAGCTCGCCAGGGAGAAGTACGAGCGCCAGCAGGCGCGCCGGGCCGAGGCCCGCAAGAAGGCGCGCCAGCGTGCGGCGGTGATCGGCGCGGCGGTGGCCGTGGTGGTCGCGACGCTGGTCGGCCTGATCGTGGGCGGCGTCTTCGACAAGGACAAGAAGGACCAGGCCGCGGACCCGTCGGCGAACCCGTCGGCCTCGCCGTCGGAGCCCGAGCCCAAGCAGTCCCCCTCGCCGGAGATGGCGATCGACCAGAAGGCGAAGTACACCTTCGCCCTGAAGACGAGCGCGGGCGACATCAACTTCACGATGGACGCGGCGAAGACCCCGCAGACCGTCAACTCGTTCAAGTCGCTCGCCGACAAGAAGTACTTCGACAACACGAAGTGCCACCGGCTGACGGCCGGCGGGATCTTCGTGCTCCAGTGCGGCGACCCCGAGGGCACCGGCCGCGGCGGCCCGGGCTACAACATCCCGGACGAGAACCTGGACTCGCTCGGCAAGGCCAACGAGCAGGGTCAGGTCGTCTACCCGGCGGGCACGGTCGCGATGGCCAACACGGGTCAGCCCGGCTCGGGCGGCAGCCAGTTCTTCCTGGTCTACAGGGACAGCCCGCTGGCGCCGTCGTACACCCCGTTCGGCAAGATCGACGCGGCCGGTCTGAAGGTCCTGGAGGAGATCGCCAAGGCCGGTACGGTCGACGGCGGCCAGGACGGCGCGCCGAAGACCGAGGTCAAGATCGAGAAGGGCACCGTGACCCAGAACTGACGGGATGCGGCAGCCCCGGGCCCTGCCGGCCCGCCGCCCGTACGTCGATATTCCGTCGTGCGGGATGCGGACAGCCGGCCCGGCGGTCGCCTATGTTGGCGTTGTGCAGGGCGGGCGCTGCCCGCCCCAGGAAACTGTGGACGATGCCCAGGGGGTGAACCCCTCGCAGGCATCAGGTGGAGGAGGCGCTGTGAGCAGCGACCCGTGGGGCCGAGTCGACGAGACGGGCACCGTGTACGTGCGTACTTCCGAGGGCGAGCAGGTCGTCGGTTCGTGGCAGGCGGGCACCCCTGAGGAGGCCCTGGCCTATTTCGAGCGCAAGTACGAGGGCCTGGTGGTCGAGATCGGCCTCCTCGAAAAGCGGGTGCGGACCACTGATCTGTCCGCCAAGGACGCGCAGACGGCCATCGACCACCTGCGCACTCAGGTCGACGAGCACCACGCCGTGGGCGACCTCGGCGCCCTGCGCGTGCGGCTGGACAAGCTGGTCGAGACCGTGGAGTCGCGGCGCGAGGAGCGCAAGGCCCAGAAGGCGAAGCAGACGGACGAGGCCCGTGCGGCCAAGGACGCGCTGGTCGTCGAGGCCGAGCAGCTCGCGCAGAGCGACCAGTGGCGCAGTGCCGGCGAGCGGCTGCGCGCCCTCGTGGACATCTGGAAGGGGCTGCCGCGCCTGGACCGCAAGTCGGACGACGAGCTGTGGCACCGGTTCTCGCACGCCCGGTCCGCCTTCTCCAAGCGCCGCAAGGCGCACTTCGCCTCGCTGGACGCGCAGCGCGAGGATGCCCGGAAGGTCAAGGAGAGGCTGGTCGCGGAGGCCGAGTCGCTGTCGAAGTCGACCGACTGGGGTCCGACGGCCGCCCGCTACCGCGAGCTGATGGCGGACTGGAAGGCGGCGGGCCGGGCGCAGCGCGAGTCCGAGGACGACCTGTGGAACCGTTTCCGCGGTGCGCAGGACGTGTTCTTCGCGGCCCGCAGCGAGGTGTTCGCGGAGCGCGACGCCGAGCAGACCGAGAACCTGAAGCTGAAGGAGGAGCTGGCCGACGAGGCCGAGAAGCTCGTCCCGATCACGGACCTGAAGGCGGCCCGTGCCTCGTTCCGTTCCCTCAACGAGCGCTGGGAGGCCATCGGCCACGTGCCGCGGGACGCCCGGCCGAAGGTCGAGGGCCGGATGCACACGGTGGAGCGGGCGATCCAGGAGGCCGAGGAGGGCGAGTGGCGTCGTACGAACCCGGAGGCGCGGGCGCGTGCGGCCGGTCTGACGGGTCAGCTCCAGGCGGCGGTCGACAAGCTGCGTGAGCAGATCGACGCGGCGCGCGCCGCCGGCAACAACGCGAAGGCCGACAAGCTGGCCCGGGAGCTGGAGGGGCGCCAGGCCCTCCTGGACCAGGCGCTGAAGGGCCTGGAGGAGTTCGGGGGCTGACGCCGCCGAAGGACCGGGGCGGGCGGGCACCACCGCGACAGCGGTGGTGCCCGCCCGCCTTCGTGTCACGGGCGGACCCGGCTGCCGTCCTGGAGCAGGTCCAGCGCGTGTTCCAGGACCGCGCAGGCCTGGATGTGGTTGCCGGACTCCTGGAGCAGCGCGGCCAGCCGCCTGCACACCTGGACGGCCTCGGGCCCGTAGAACCGGTGCACCTGCTGGAAGGCCTGCTCCAGTACCTCGATGGCCTCGCGGGTCTGTCCGGTCTCCTCCAGCATGTCGGAGAGTTCGAGCTGGACGGCGAGGAGGTCGCTCTCCCCGTCCGGCGCCCGTTCCTGCAGGGCGAGGCGCAGCACGGGCAGCGCGTCGCGGGTGCGGCCTGCGGCGCGCAGCGTACGGGCGAGCCCCAGTCCGGCCACGACCATGGCGGAGCGGACGTCGGCTGCGAGGACCGGGCCGGCCGGGGTGCCGCGCACGGCGCGCGCCCGGTTGCGTACCAGCCGCAGTCGGCCCATGCCCATCTCCTGGGCGTGCTGGGGCAGCGGACGGTTCTTGGCGCGCAGCCGGCCCTCCATGGTGCGGCACAGGGTTTCCAGGTCGATCAGTTCGGGTCCGTCGGGGATCCCGTCGCGCAGGATGGTCAGCAGTTCGCCGGTGAAGGCGGTGTGCCGTTCGCCGTCGGGGGCCAGTGCGACCCTGTCGCGCGGGGATGCGGTGAGGACGTACGCGCCCTCCACGGCGGCCTGCGCGGCGAGCCCGTCCTGCTCCCCCGCGAGGGTGGAGGCGGCCCGGCCGCTGAAGCAGCAGTCGAGGACGACCACCTTGCGCCGGGCCCCGGAGTCGCGCAGGGCGGAGCGCAGGTGCTGGTAGGCGACGGCGGTGTAGCCGACGTGCTCGCGCGAGCCCTGGAGGGCGAGGTAGAGGTCGGCGGTCGCCGCGTCCCGCATGCCGTGCCCGGCGTAGTAGACCAGCAGCGTGTCGGTGGCCTCCTCCCCCGCCCGGTTGACGGGGTCGAGGAGTTCGGCGGGGTGCTGCGGGTCGAGCACGAGCGTGCAGTGCTGCTCGGGCAGCCCCCAGACGGTCGCGTCGCACAGCTCGGCGGCCAGGTCCTTCACATTGGCCTCGACGGCCGGGAGCGCCGCGAGGTGCCGGTACGCGGCGCTGCCGATGACGACCGCCCGGGAGGCCGCGGGGTCAGGCAGTCCCGTCATCGGCCCCGTCCGGGTCGGCGTCCCCGCTCCGGTTCTCCAGCGCCGCGACGATGCGGTGCAGGGCCTCGGGGTCGCCGGCCTCGTCCCCGGTGAGCGTGATCTCGTACGGGCCGCGGCGCACGGTGAGGGCGGGAGGACGGCGGCGCGACGCCTGCCACTGGAGCACGGAGAACACCAGCGATCCGGTGGACAGGCTGGATCCGACGGCCAGTTGGAGGAGGTCGAAGCCGGGGGACCCCATGGGCGTGCCGCCGGGCGCGGTGATCGCCGCGCTGCTCCGGATCCGCCCGCGCGCCTCGCGGCGCACCGTCTCGTCCTCGCGCAGCCAGAGCAGCAGCGACCGCAGTTCGGTCTCCGGTCCCAGCCCCGGTCTGTACGGATCCACCCGTAAGTCGTACTCACGCATCCGTCGTGTCCCTCCCCTGTCCGTGGTGTGCGCTGACCCACGCGAACAGTTCCAGCGCCTTCTTCGCCTTCCCCATCCGGGCCAGGCACACAGCCTGCCAGTACTGGCAGGCGAGCGTGGTCGGATGGGCCGGGCCCAGCGTCTCCTCGCAGAAGGGGGTGACGCCGGAGAGGAGTTGGGCGGCCTCCTGGAGCTCGCCCCGCAGTACCAGGCCGACCGCCTCGCGCTGGCGGGACAGGGCGGTGCTCGCGGTCATCCGGCTGTGCACCAGCTTGCGGGTGACCTCGCTCAGCGTGATCGGGCCCGGACGGCGCCCCGGAGGCCGCTCCCAGAGCTCCTCGTCCGGCGCCGGGGGAGCGCTCTCCCGGTGGAGTACGTCCGGCAGCAGCCGGCGCACGGGGACGTCCGTGACGTCGACCTCGGACCAGTCGTACTCGGGTGCCCCCGCCGGGTGCGCGGGTTCGGGTGCCCCCTGCAGCAGGTGCCGGGTGATGAGCTGTTCGACGTGTTCCTTCCCGCCGTCCGCCCAGCGCCGCAACAGTGCCGCGGCCGTGCCCGCGTCCGTCGGCCGGTCGCGGAAGTCCCTCGCGCACAGTGCGTCCACGGCCTCGATCAGGCCGTCCGGCAGCCCGGCCACTCCCCGGCTGCGCAGCGAGGGAATTCCCTTGGCGGCCCGCAGGACGAGGTCACCGAACTCCTCGGGATCGCTCTCGAACGGGGGCCGGCCGGTGAGCATGAAGTGCATGCAGGCACCGACCCCGTAGAGGTCGGTGGCCTCCACGGGAGTCAGTCCTTCGATCCGTTCCGGCGCCATGTACTGCGGAGTGCCGATCAGCCGGTCGTCGCCTCTGGTGCTGCGCGGCTGCTCGGTCACCACGGCGAGCCCGAAGTCGTAGAGGATCACGTGGCCCGTCCGGCTCACCCGGATGTTGCCCGGCTTCACGTCGCGGTGCAGCACCCCGCTCTTGTGGGCGGAGTCCAGCGCGTCGAGGGTCTCGGCGGCGATCCAGCAGGCAGCGGGGACGGACAGCGCGCCGGTGGCGCCGAGGAGCGAGAGATCGGCCCCGTCGAGCATCTCCATCACCAGGTACGGCGTGCCGCTGAGGGTGTCGAACCCGGAGTCGTGGATGCCCACCACACCCCGGTGGCGGATCCGGGCCAGCGCGATGGCTTCGGCCACGAACCTCCGCTGCATCTCGTGCGGAAGGCTCGCGCCGACGGCCGACAGCACCTTCACCGCCACCCGGCGCCGCAGCCGGGTGTCCTCCGCCTCGAACACCACGCCCATGCCGCCCCGTCCGAGCACGTCGATCGGACGGTAGCGGCGGGCGAGCCCCGCGGGGAAGACGTCGTTGCCGGCCACGTGGTCCCCCCGGGGTGGCATCGGAGCGGCGGTCAGCCCTTGTCAGGGGCCTTGAGACAAGCCCTGGGTCAGGGCCTCCTTGCAGAGGTAACACGGTAGACGTCGTAGACGCCCTCCACACCCCGAACGGCCTTCAGGACGTGGCCCAGGTGCTTGGGGTCGCCCATCTCGAAGGTGAACCGGGACGTGGCCACCCGGTCGCGGGAGGTCTGGACGGCCGCCGAGAGGATGTTGACGTGCTGGTCCGAGAGGACCCGGGTGACGTCCGACAGCAGCCGGGACCGGTCCAGCGCCTCGACCTGGATGGCGACGAGGAAGACCGAGGACTGGGTGGGCGCCCACTCGACCTCCAGCATCCGCTCGGGCTGCTGGGAGAGCGAGTCGACGTTGACGCAGTCCGCGCGGTGAACCGATACGCCACTGCCGCGGGTGACGAACCCGATGATCGGGTCGCCCGGCACCGGGGTGCAGCAGCGGGCCAGCTTGACCCACACGTCGTCGACGCCCTTGACCACGACACCCGGGTCGGCGTTGCTGCGCCGCTTGCTGCGGGCGCGCGCGGGCGGGATGGACTCCTCGATGTCCTCGTTGGCCGCTTCCTCGCCGCCGAGGGCCGCCACCAGCTTCTGTACGACGCCCTGCGCGGCCACGTGGCCCTCGCCGATCGCCGCGTACAGGGAGGAGATGTCGGGGTAGCGCATCTCGTGCGCGAGGGTGACGAGCGAGTCGCCGGTGAGGATGCGCTGGATCGGCAGGTTCTGCTTGCGCATGGCCCGCGCGAGGGCGTCCTTGCCGTGCTCGATGGCCTCGTCGCGGCGCTCCTTGGAGAACCAGCCGCGGATCTTGTTGCGGGCCCGCGGGGACTTGACGAAGCCCAGCCAGTCGCGGGACGGGCCCGCGCCCTCGGCCTTGGAGGTGAAGACCTCGACCAGGTCGCCGTTGTCGAGCGTGGACTCCAGCGGCACCAGGCGGCCGTTGACCCTGGCCCCTATCGTCCGGTGGCCGACCTCGGTGTGGACGGCGTACGCGAAGTCCACGGGGGTGGCACCGGCGGGCAGCGCGATGACGTCGCCCTTGGGGGTGAAGACGAAGACCTCGTTGCGAGAGAGGTCGAAGCGCAGCGAGTCGAGGAACTCGCCCGGGTCCTCGGTCTCCTTCTGCCAGTCCAGCAGCTGGCGCAGCCAGGCCATGTCGTTGACGGTGTCCTGGCCGGCGCTGCCCTTGGCGGCCTGCGGGACGTCGGTACGGACCTTGGAGGTGCCGGCGACGGTCTGCTGCTTGTACTTCCAGTGCGCCGCGATGCCGTACTCGGCGCGGCGGTGCATGTCGAAGGTGCGGATCTGCAGCTCGACGGGCTTGCCGCTGGGCCCGATGACCGTCGTGTGGAGCGACTGGTACATGTTGAACTTGGGCATCGCGATGTAGTCCTTGAACCGGCCGGGGACCGGGTTCCAGCGCGCGTGTACGGTGCCGAGGGCCGCGTAGCAGTCCCGGACCGTGTCGACGAGGACGCGGATGCCCACCAGGTCGTAGATCTCCGCGAAGTCGCGGCCGCGGACGATCATCTTCTGGTAGACGCTGTAGTAGTGCTTGGGGCGGCCCGTGACCGTGGCCTTGATCCGGGCGGCTCTGAGGTCGACCATCACCTCGTCGGTGACGACGGCGAGGTACTCGTCGCGCTTGGGCGCCCGCTCGGCGACCAGGCGGACGATCTCGTCGTACATCTTCGGGTAGAGGATCGCGAAGGAGAGGTCCTCGAGCTCCCACTTGATCGTGTTCATGCCCAGCCGGTGCGCCAGCGGGGCGTAGATCTCGATCGTCTCGCGGGCCTTCTTCTCCTGCTTCTCCCGCTTGAGGTAGCGCATGGTGCGCATGTTGTGCAGCCGGTCGGCGAGCTTGATGACGAGGACGCGCGGGTCCTTGGCCATCGCCACGACCATCTTGCGGACCGTCTCGGCCTGGGCGGCCTCGCCGAACTTCACCCGGTCCAGCTTGGTGACGCCGTCGACGAGGAGGGCCACGGCGTCGCCGAAGTCGCGGCGCAGGTCTTCCAGGCCGTACTCGGTGTCCTCGACGGTGTCGTGCAGCAGACCGGCCATCAGGGTGGCCGGGTCCATGCCGAGCTCGGCGAGGATGGTGGTCACCGCGAGCGGGTGGGTGATGTACGGGTCGCCGCTCTTGCGCTTCTGGCCGCGGTGCCAGCGCTCGGCGACCTGGTAGGCCTGTTCGAGCTGGCGCAGCGTCGACGTCTCGATCTTCGGGTCGTTGCTGCGGACTATGCGGAGCAGGGGCTCCAGCACCGGGTTGTACGGGTTCGAGCGCTGCACGCCGAGCCGGGCGAGACGGGCGCGCACCCGGTTCGAGGACCCGGCCGACTTCACCGGCGCGGGCTTGACCGGCGGGGCCGGCGGGGGCGTGGCGGCGGCCGCCGCGGCCTGCTCGGCCTGCGGGTCGGGCTGCGGGGCGGAGACTGGCTGGACCTCGTCTGGCAAGAGCGCTCCTCACGGGGGTCCCCCCAGACGGAGTCCGGGGGAGGATCCGGTGCCCGTGTCCGGTCCGGATAACCCATCGTAGCGAGGGTTGCGCCACCCCGTTCCCCGAGCCTGCGCCTCGACCGTTCCGGTGCGGGTCCGCTCCTGGGGCTCCGCCCCGGCGCGGGGGTGCGGGGGCCGGCCCCGCAGCGGCGCCGCACACGAAAGCGGCGGGCACCCGGGACGTCCCGGATACCCGCCGCTCGGCAAGCGAAGGCGTCAGACCAAGATCAGCGCGTCCAGCGGAGCCTCGCCCAGGGCGTCGGCCAGCTTGGCCCGCCCCGGCAGGAACGACAGTTCCATCAGGACCGCCACGCCCGCGACCTCCGCGCCGGCCCGCCGGATCAGCGAGAGCGAGGCTTCGGCGGTGCCACCGGTGGCCAGCACGTCGTCGATGACCATGACCCGGTCACCCGCCGCCAGATCCTCCGCGTGGACCTCGATCTCCGCGGTGCCGTACTCCAGCTCGTACGACTGCGCGAGCGTCGCACCCGGCAGCTTCCCGGCCTTGCGCACCGGCACGAAGCCGATCCCGGCCTGCACGGCCACCGGAGCCGCCAGGATGAACCCCCGCGCCTCCAGTCCGACGATCTTCGTCGCCCCGTACCGCCCGGCCAGCTCCACCAGCGCGTCCGTCAGCGCCGCGAAGGCCTTCGGGTCGGCCAGCAGCGGGGTGATGTCCTTGAACATCACGCCCGGCTTCGGGTAGTCCGGGACGTCCTTGATCCGGCCGAGCAGCAGGGCCCGTACGTCCTCGGACAGCGGCGCGGTCAACGTCGCCGCCCCGGCCGGCCCTGCGCCACGACCTGCGGCTCGTCCTCGGACGCGTAGCCGTCGTCCGGGGACTCGCCCTTGGCCGCCGCGGCCGCCCGCCTCGCGAGCACCCGCTTCTTCAGCGCCTTCATCGCCGGCTCGCGCTCCTTGAGGTCCACGACCAGCGGGGTCGCGATGAAGATCGAGGAGTACGCACCGGCCGCGAGGCCGACGAACAGCGACAGGGAGATGTCGTTCAGCATGCCGGCGCCCAGGAAGCCGCCGCCGATGAAGAGCAGCGCGGCGACCGGGAGGAGCGCCACGACCGTGGTGTTGATCGAGCGGACCAGGGTGCCGTTGATGCTGCGGTTGGCGACCTCGCTGTACGTCCAGCGGGTCTGCTTGGTGATGTCCTTCGAGCCCTCCTTGAGACCGTCGAAGACGACGACGGTGTCGTAGAGGGAGTAGCCGAGGATCGTCAGCAGACCGATGACCGTACCGGGGGTGACCTCGAAGCCGACGAGCGCGTACACGCCGACGGTGATGGTGAGGTCGTGGATCAGGGCGATCAGTGCGGCGACCGCCATCCGCCACTCGAAGGCGATGGCCAGGTAGATCACCACGAGGACCATGAAGACCCCGAGGCCGGTCCACGCCTTGTTCGCGATCTGCTCGCCCCAGCTGGGGCCGACCAGGTCGGCGTTGACATCGGCCTCGGTGACCTTGAGGTCGGCGGCGAGGACCTTCTTGACGTCGGTCGCCGCGTCGGTGTCCAGACCGGAGATCTGGATCCGCAGGCCGCCGGTGCCGAGCTCCTGGACGATCGCGTCGTGGCCCGAGGCCTTCTCCGCGGCCTCCGTCGCCTTGGCGACGGAGACGGCCGTCTTCGGGGTGGTGAAGACGGCACCGCCCTTGAACTCGATGCCCATGTTGAGGCCCTGAACGGCCAGGGCGACGATCGCCGTGATGGTGATCAGGATGGAAACGCCGTACCAGAGAAAACGCTTGCCGACGAAGTCGTAGCCGACCTCACCGCGGTACAGCTTGGCGCCGAGATCTCCCAGCTTCGACATCTCTCACGCCTCCTTTGCTTCGACGGGGGCGGGGGCGGAACCGGTACGGCGGGACCGGCGCAGCGGGGGCTTGGCACCCAGCCGCTTCGGGTCCAGCCCGGACCACGGGTGACCGCTGGCGAAGAACTTCGTACGCGCCAGCAGCGTCATGACGGGCTTGGTGAAGAGGAACACCACGACCACGTCGAGCAGGGTCGTCAGACCCAGCGTGAAGGCGAAGCCCTGCACCTTGCCGACGGTCACGATGAACAGCACCGCGGCGGCGAGGAACGACACGAAGTCGGAGACCAGGATCGTGCGCCGGGCGCGCGGCCAGGCCCGCTCGACGGCCGGACGCAGGGTGCGGCCCTCGCGGATCTCGTCCCGGATGCGTTCGAAGTACACGATGAACGAGTCCGCCGTGATGCCGATCGCCACGATCGCGCCGCAGACGGCGGGCAGGTTCAGCGCGAAGCCGATGCCCTTCCCGAGGAGCGACATGATCGTGTAGGTCAGGACCGCGGAGACCAGGAGGCTGAGGATGGCGACGAACGCCAGGCCCCGGTAGTACACCAGCAGGTAGATCACCACGAGCAGCAGACCGATGGCTCCGGCGATCAGGCCGGCCCGCAGCTGCTCACCGCCGAGCGCGGCGGTGACGGTGGTGACGCTGTCCTCCTGGAAGGACAGCGGCAGGGCGCCGTACGAGAGCATGTTGCCCAGGTCCTGCGCGGACTGCTGGTTGAAGCCGCCGGAGATCTGGGCGTTGCCGCCCGTGATCGCGGTGCTGACCGACGGGTCCGAGACGACGGCGCCGTCGAGCACGATCGCGAACTGGTTCTGCGGCATCTGCTTGGCCGCGAGCTCGCCGGTGACCTTGGCGAAGGCGTCGGAGCCGCGGTCGTTGAAGTCCATCGTGACGATCCACTGACCCGTCTGCGGGTCGATGACGCCCTTGGCGCTCTTCACGTCCTTGCCCTCGACCGCTGCCGGGCCGAGCACCCACTTGCCCCACGCGTTGCCGCGCTGGCCGCAGGCGAGCGTCGGGTCCGTGGGCTTGACGCCCTTGCCGACGGCGGCGCGCTGCGCCTCGTCGGTGCAGTCGAGCGCGGCGAACTTGGCCTGCAGGTCGGCGGCGGCCGCCTCGTCAGCCGTCGCGGGAGCGGACGCGGACGGCGACGGAGCCTTGGTGTCGTCTGCCTTCTTCGACTCGCTCGCCGAGGGCGAGGGAGTGGGGGCCGTCGGGGCCTTGAGGGCCTCGCTGAGCGCACGGCCCTGGGAAGTGGCGCTGGACGACGGGGTGGCGGAGGGGCTGGCCTTCTTGCCGTCCTCGGCCTTGGGGGCACCGGAACCGCTCGCGGACGGGTTCGGGCTCGGGCTCTGGGTGCCCTCGGGAGCGGCGGGGGCGCCGTCCGCGAACGCGATGACCGGGCGGAAGTAGAGCTGGGCGGTGGTGCCGACCTGCTCGCGCGCCTGCTGCTCGTTCGTCCCCTTGGGGATGTTCACGATGATGTGGTCGCGGCCCTGGGTCTGGACCTCCGCCTCGGACACGCCGAGACCGTTGACGCGGCGGTCGATGATGCCGACCGCCGTGTTCATGTTGGTCTCGTTGACGGCGTTCTCTTTGCCGGGCTCGCTCTTGGCCTTGAGCGTGATGCTCGTGCCGCCGGCGAGGTCGATGCCCAGCCGGGGAGTCGTCTGCTTCGAGAGGAACATCCCCGCGGTGAGCGCCACCATCGCGATCAGGATGATCGCCAGGGCGCGCCCCGGCCTCCCCTGAGCCCCCGTGGGCCGCCGGCCCTTCTTCGGTGCTGCCACCTTGTCGTTTCTCCCTGTCCAACCGCCCCGCGCCGGGTCAGCGCGCGGACGGCCACGAAATGTGTGGTGGGGACCCCTGCCCCCCGCAGAAGTGTCACTGCCGGGGACCGCGGCGGCCGCCGGTCTGGCGCCTCCACGGTCCCCCGCCGCGCGCTACTTCGCGCCGGCCTCGCCGTCGGCCTTGCCGTCCTTGGGCTCGTCGTCGCCCTCGGCCTCGTCCTTCTTGCCCAGGTCGAGCTTGGGAGCCTCGTCCTCGCCCTTGTCCTTGGCGAGGTCCGTCTTCGGCTCCCCGGTGAGGGAGGAGGCGTCGTCCGGGATGACCGGCGTGTCGGTCGTCACGTCTTCGGTGATGCCGTGGACGATGCGGTTGTACTCCGCGTCCTCGAGAACGGCGCCGATGGCGTTCTTCGCGAAGAACGCGTGGACACCCGGAGCCACCTCGAGGGTGACGGTGTCGTCACCGATCTCCTTCACCGTGGCGTACATGCCGCCGATGGTGCGGACCCCGGTGCCGGGCGTCATGTGGTCGCGCATCTGCGCGGCTGCCTGCTGCTTCTTCTTCGCGGAGCGGGTCATCAGGAACATCGCCCCGATGAGCACGATGAACGGGAGGAGTGTCACGAGATTCACGGGACGGAGATCCTTCGCACGACCGCACGCGGACGGCGGCCTTTTCTACGGGGGGTGGGCATACCGACCCGAAGGGTCGGCATCGGCGGAGTCTAGGCGAGTCCGCACCGATGGAACAACGCCCAGCATGGCACCGCAGTTCCTGAGGGGGCGAACCTCCGCGCCGTCAGGCCCCGAACAAGCCCTGTTGTCCGCTTGATCCACTTCCACCGTGCTGCGGCGGCACAAGCCCCAGGTGAGCCCATGCGGCGGGCGTCGCCACCCGTCCCCTGGGGGTGCGCGCGAGCAGGCCCTCGCGGACCAGGAACGGCTCCGCGACCTCTTCCACGGTCTCCCGCTCCTCGCCGACCGCCACGGCGAGGGTGGACAGCCCGACGGGGCCACCGCCGAACAGTTTGAGCAGCGCCTCCAGGACGGCCCGGTCCAGCCGGTCGAGCCCGCGCGCGTCCACCTCGTAGACCTGGAGGGCGGTACTGGCGACCTCGCGGTTGATCACGCCGTCCGCCCGTACCTGGGCGTAGTCGCGTACGCGGCGCAGCAGGCGGTTGGCGATGCGCGGGGTGCCGCGGGAGCGCCCGGCGATCTCGGCGGCGCCGTCGGTGTCGATCTCCACGTCGAGGAGGCGGGCGGAGCGGTGGATGACGCGCTCCAGCTCCTCGGGGGCGTAGAACTCCATGTGCCCGGTGAAGCCGAAACGGTCCCGCAGCGGAGGGGGCAGCAGTCCGGCCCGGGTGGTGGCGCCGACCAGGGTGAAGGGCGGCAGCTCCAGCGGGATCGCGGTGGCCCCCGGCCCCTTGCCGACGATCACGTCGACGCGGAAGTCCTCCATGGCCATGTAGAGCATCTCCTCGGCGGGCCGGGACATGCGGTGGATCTCGTCGAGGAAGAGGACCTCGCCCTCCTGGAGGGAGGACAGGATGGCGGCGAGGTCGCCGGCGTGCTGGATGGCCGGGCCGGAGGTGATGCGGATGGGCGCGCCCATCTCGGCGGCGATGATCATCGACAGCGTGGTCTTGCCGAGGCCGGGCGCGCCGGAGAGCAGGACGTGATCGGCGGTGGCTCCGCGCTGCCTGGCCGCCTTCAGGACCAGGTCCAGCTGCTGGCGGACCTTCTCCTGGCCGACGAACTCCCCGAGGTCCTTGGGCCGCAGGGCCGCCTCCACGGCGGTGTCCTCCCCGTCGGCCGAGGCCGCGACGAGTCGCTCACTCTCGTCTGCGTTGGTCTCGTCGTCCCAGTTCACGGTGTCAGTCTGCCTTCTCGGTTCGTACGGTGGTCGGTCGCGTGCGGCGCCGCTGCGGGGGCCCTGCCCCCGAACCCCCGCGGGCGGAGCCCCGGCAGCCGGGCGGCGCGGGCGGTCAGCGGGCGCGGTTCAGGGACTGGAGGGCGGCTCGCAGGAGCTGCGGGACCGGGGCCGAACCGCCGGCGGCGATCGCGGCTTCGGCCTGCGGCGTCACCGCCGAGACGGCCTCCTCCGCGTCCCGCGAGGCGTAGCCCAGCCCGATCAGCGCGGCGGACAGCTGCTCCGTCCACGGCGCCGGCCCCGCCGCGACGGCGCGCTGCGCACCCACCAGCCCGCTCGCCCCCAGTGGTGCGCCCAGCTTGCCCTTGAGCTCCAGCAGCAGCTTCTGCGCGCCCTTCTT
The DNA here is from genome assembly GCF_035989305.1 of Streptomyces sp. NBC_01233. NCBI lineage: Bacteria > Bacillati > Actinomycetota > Actinomycetes > Kitasatosporales > Streptomycetaceae > Streptomyces > Streptomyces sp. NBC_01233. The sequence goes on from NZ_CP108514.1 coordinate 1,917,922, forward strand.
GCCGATGCCCGGCACCGCCGTCAGCGCCTTCTCGTCCCCCGTGGAGACGGCCAGCCGGAGCGCGTCGGGGCTGTGCACGCCGAGCATCGCCTGCGCCAGCCTCGGCCCGACCCCGCTCGCGGTCTGCAGGAGCTCGAAGACCTGGCGTTCGTCGTCGTCGGCGAATCCGTACAGGGTGAGCGAGTCCTCCCGTACGACCAGGGAGGTGGCCAGCCGGGCCTGTTCCCCCGTCCGCAGGCCGGCGATGGTGTTCGGCGTGCACTGCACGGCCATCCCCACTCCCCCGACCTCGATCACGGCGAGGGTGGGGGCGAGTGCGGCGACGGGGCCGCTGACGAAGGCGATCATCGGGTACGGCCTTTCGAGCCAGAGGCGTGCAGGGCGACCGCCTGCTGGAGGCGGTTCTGGGCGGGGGCCCGCCAGATGTGGCAGATGGCGAGGGCGAGTGCGTCGGCGGCGTCCGCCGGTTTGGGCGGTGCGGCCAGCCGCAGGAGCCGGGTGACCATCGCCCCGACCTGGGCCTTGTCGGCGCGGCCGGTGCCGGTGACGGCGGCCTTGACCTCGCTGGGGGTGTGCAGGGCGACCGGTATCCCGCGGCGGGCGGCGCACAGCATCGCGACGGCGCTCGCCTGGGCGGTGCCCATCACGGTGCTGACGTTGTGCTGGCTGAACACCCGTTCCACGGCGACGACTTCGGGCTGGTGCGTATCGAGCCATTCCTCGATCCCCTGCTCGATGGCGACGAGGCGGTGGCCCAACTCCGCGTCCGCGGGGGTGCGTACGACCCCCACCCCGAGCATGGTCAGGGGGCGGCCGGCGACACCCTCGACGACGCCGACACCGCATCGCGTCAGCCCCGGGTCCACACCGAGTACGCGCACCTTCGCCCCCCCTCGTCCACTCGTCCGTCCGTGTCGGTGCAGGTTATCGGGCACCACTGACAGTCATAGTGGTACACGGGTCCCCGGTGGTCGTGACCCAATCACTGACTGACGTCCTGCTGGACTGTCCTTGCCTTGATCTGTCCGACCGCCGGGGCCCGGTTCCCCAGGGCTCCGGCCGGGCGGAGCATGACCTCATAGGAGTCAGCCGTTCACCTGCGGTTGACGCCTCGCGAGCGTGAAAATCGGTACGGGGGCTGTCCGCCGACGCCGCTTGATGTTTGGGCTGTGAGCCCGCATAGGAGTCTGGTGAGGGAGCCGTCCGAGGGGCCGCACACTGTCGTCTCGAGCACGCCGTTCAGCTTCTCTGTCTCCCCTCAGGCTTCCCGGGCAGCCCCCGCCCGCACCTTGCGCAAGGGGAGGAAGACGATGGAGGAGTCCAGGGAGGACCACGACGACGGAAGTGTTGCCCGGGTCGCGGCGATCGACATCGCCAAGGCGTCCGGGATGGTGTGTCTGCGCGTCCCGCACGACACCATTGAAGGCCGGCGCGTCCAGCAGGTCTGGACGGTCGCGTCCACCACGAACGCGATCCTCGAGCTCGGCGACCGGCTGGTCTGCCAGGGTGTCCAGCGGGTGGTGATGGAGGCGACGGGCTCGTACTGGCGGCCCTTCTTCTACCTCTTGGAGGCCCGTGGCCTGGAATGTTGGCTGGTCAACGCCCGCGATGTGAAGAACGTCCCGGGCCGGCCGAAGACCGACAAGCTGGACGCGGTCTGGCTGGCCAAGCTCGCCGAACGCGGCATGGTCCGCGCTTCGTTCGTACCGCCCAAGCCGGTCCGGCAGCTACGGGACCTCACCCGCACCCGCACGGTCTTCATCCAGGAACGCACCCGGCACAAGCACCGGGTGGACAAGGCCCTGCAGGACGCGCAGATCAAGCTGTCCGACGTTGTCTCGGACCTCTTCGGCCTCTCCGGCCGGGCCATGCTCGACGCCCTGGCCGCCGGTGAACGCAACCCCCGAGCTCTGGCGGATCTCGCCAAGGGGAGCCTGGTGAAGAAGAAGCCGGCCCTGGCCGAGGCACTCACCGGGCAGTTCGAAGAACATCACGGCCGCCTGCTGGGAGTGTTGCTGGGCACCATCGACCACCTCACCGCGCAGGTCCGGGAACTCGACCGGCTGATCGCCGACCTCATGGAACAGACCAGGGCCCCGCACGACGGCACCGGAACCGGACCGCCCCGCACAGACGACACCAGCACGTCGTCAGCCCGTGACGCTGTGACCGCGCGGGAACTGGCCGAGCGTCTGGACGCGGTCCCCGGCATCGGACCGGCCACCGCCCAGATCATCCTCGCCGAGATCGGCTTGGACATGAGCCGCTTCCCCACCCCCGAGCACCTGGTCTCCTGGGCGAAGCTGTGCCCCCGCACGATCCAGTCCGGAGCGAAGAACACCACCGGCCCAGCCGGCAAAGGCAACCCCTGGCTCAAGGGCGCCCTCGGCGAGGCCGCCAACGCCGCCGCCCGCACCGACACCTTCCTCGGCGCCCGCTACCGCAGGATCGTCAAACGCCGCGGCCACGCCAAAGCCCTCGTCGCCGTCGCCCGCTCGATACTCGTCATCACCTGGCACCTGATCAACGACCCCGACGCCCGCTACCAGGAACTCGGCGCCGACTGGCACCAGCGACATCTCAACCCCGCCCGCAAGACCCGCGACCTCGTCCGCCAGCTCCAGGCCCTCGGCCACCAGGTCACCCTCGCCGCCCCCACTACTGCGGCCTGACCGCACTCCTCGTTCCCGACGTCCGTCCCGCTCCGCGGAACGGACGCTGCCGCCTGCCCGGCTGAGGTTCGATTTTCCGTTCAGCATCAAAGCAGCGGGCCGACGGGGGGTGTGTCCCCGTCGGCCCGCTGCTGCACAGTCTGCCGGTCAGGCGTCGACCTTCTCCATGACCTCGTCCGAGACGTCGAAGTTGGCGAAGACGTTCTGCACGTCGTCGCTGTCCTCCAGCGCGTCGATCAGCTTGAAGATCTTGCGCGCGCCCTCTTCGTCCAGCTCGACCTGCATGGTCGGAAGGAAGTTGGAGTCGGCCGAGTCGTAGTCGATGCCCGCCTCCTGGAGAGCGGTACGGACGGCGACCATGTCGGTGGCCTCGCTGATGATCTCGAAGCTCTCGCCGAGGTCGTTGACCTCTTCGGCACCGGCCTCGAGCACCGTCTCCAGGACGTCGTCCTCGGAGAGCTCGCCCTTGGGCAGGAGGACGACACCCTTGCGGTTGAACAGGTACGAGACCGAGCCCGGGTCGGCCATCGAGCCGCCGTTGCGGGTCATGGCGACGCGGACGTCGGAGGCGGCGCGGTTGCGGTTGTCGGTGAGGCACTCGATGAGCACCGCGACACCGTTCGGACCGTAGCCCTCGTACATGATCGTCTCGTAGTCGGCGCCACCGGCCTCAAGACCACCGCCGCGCTTGACCGCGGAGTCGATGTTCTTGTTCGGGACCGAGCTCTTCTTGGCCTTCTGGATGGCGTCGAAGAGCGTCGGGTTGCCGTCGATGTCCGCGCCGCCCATGCGGGCCGCGACCTCGATGTTCTTGATCAGCTTCGCGAAGAGCTTGCCGCGCTTGGCGTCAACCACGGCCTTCTTGTGCTTCGTCGTAGCCCATTTAGAGTGGCCGGACATCTGCCTGTCTCCTTCGCGTCACCAACAGTGTTCGTCTCCGATCCTACCGGGACCTGATTACAGCCCCGCGCGCACCATGTCGACGAAGTAGGCGTGAACCCGGTCGTCTCCGGTCAGCTCGGGGTGGAACGAGGTCGCGAGGACGTTGCCCTGGCGCACGGCGACGGTGTGGCCGTCGTACGTGGCGAGCACCTCGGCGGCGGCGCCGACGGACTCGACCCACGGGGCGCGGATGAAGACGCCCTCGACCGGGCCGCTCTCGATGCCCGCGAAGTCGATCTTGGCCTCGAAGGACTCGTTCTGGCGGCCGAAGGCGTTGCGGCGGACGATCATGTCGATGCCGCCCAGGGTCTCCTGGTCCTCGCGGCCGTCCAGGAGCTTGTCGGCCAGCATGATCATGCCGGCGCAGGTGCCGTACACGGGCATGCCGGCGGCCACGCGCTCGCGCAGCGGCTCCAGCATGCCGAACAGCACGGCGAGCTTCGACATGGTCGTGGACTCGCCGCCGGGGATCACCAGGGCGTCGACCTCGGCGAGCTCCTCGGGACGCCGGACCGGCCTGGCCACGGCGTCCGCCGCGGCCAGGGCGATCAGGTGCTCCCGTACGTCGCCCTGAAGAGCCAGGACACCTATGACGGGGGTGTTCGTCATGTCGGTACTACCAGCCGCGGTTGGCGTAGCGCTCGGCCTCGGGGAGGGTGTCGCAGTTGATGCCGACCATGGCCTCGCCCAGGTTGCGGGAGGCGTCCGCGATGATCTTCGGGTCGTCGTAGAAGGTGGTGGCCTTCACGATGGCGGCGGCGCGCTTGGCCGGGTCGCCCGACTTGAAGATGCCGGAGCCGACGAAGACGCCCTCGGCACCGAGCTGGCGCATCAGCGCGGCGTCGGCGGGGGTGGCGACGCCACCGGCCGAGAACAGCACGACCGGGAGCTTGCCGAGCTCGGCGACCTCCTTGACGAGCTCGTACGGCGCGCGCAGCTCCTTGGCGGCGGCGAACAGCTCGTTGTTGTCGTAGCCGCGCAGGCGGGCGATCTCGTTCTTGATCTGGCGCAGGTGGCGGACGGCCTCGACGACGTTGCCGGTGCCGGCCTCGCCCTTCGAGCGGATCATGGCCGCGCCCTCGGCGATGCGGCGCAGGGCCTCGCCCAGGTTGGTGGCGCCGCAGACGAAGGGGGTGGTGAACGCCCACTTGTCGGAGTGGTTGACCTCGTCGGCCGGGGTCAGGACCTCGGACTCGTCGATGTAGTCGACGCCGAGGGACTGCAGGACCTGGGCCTCGACGAAGTGGCCGATGCGGGACTTGGCCATGACCGGGATGGAGACGGCCTCGATGATCTCTTCGATCATGTTGGGGTCGGACATGCGGGCGACCCCGCCGTCCTTGCGGATGTCGGCCGGGACCCGCTCCAGGGCCATGACGGCGACGGCGCCCGCGTCCTCGGCGATCTTCGCCTGCTCGGCGTTGACCACGTCCATGATCACGCCGCCCTTGAGCTGCTCGGCCATGCCGCGCTTGACGCGCGAGGTGCCGATCGCCGACTCGGCGGACTGGGGGGAGGTGGGAAGCGTGCTCACGGATTGACCTCACTCGAAGGGAACTCGAAAGGAAGACGGGTACTACCTGCCCGAGGAAACCCCACGGGGTCAGTCCACTACAAGGGCCAATGTGGAGCCTGTGGCTCCTTCATTTGTCCCTCACGGCCCTAGGTGGGCCGATCGGCAAGATCCACCGGTGGCTCATCGTCCATTTCGAAGGCCAGCGGGAACGGCGCGTGCCCGGCCAGTCTGAACCAGCGGACCTTGCGATGGCGACGCAGCGCGCGGGCGGCCCGTACGGCGTCGTTGTGGAACCGGCGGGCCATGGGCACCCGGCGGACCGCCGCCGCCAGCTCCTCCGTGGCCTGCACCCCGCCTGGGGCCGCCTTGAGCACCTCGACGTGGTCGGCGTCGACGAAGACCGCCCGCAGCGCCTGGCTGAGCTCGCTCTCGGCGACCTCGCGGTGCTCCTCCTCGGCCTGCCGGGCGGCGTGCGCGGCCTCGTACAGCACCAGCGAGGAGGCCGGATCCAGCACCCCGGAGGTGGCCACCTCCAGCACCACCGAGGCCCGCCGTACGAGCTGCGCGTCGAGCGCGGCCCGCGCGGCGTCCATCCGCGAGTGCAGCCGGTCGAGCCGGCCGGCGGTCCAGCTGAGGTAGACCCCGACGACTCCGAGAGCCAGGGCGATCCAGACAAGGGTTTCGATCACGCTGCGCGACCCTACCGCTCCGCGAGGCGCCGACCCCCATCGGCCTCGCCCCTGCCCGGCCCGTTCCCTTAGGCTGCGTGATCCACATCGTTCGGGGGATCATGAATCACACGCGTTACCGCAGACCGTCGGCCCTCCTGCTGCTGACCGTGGGGATCGCTTGCGCCGCCGCGGTCGTGGCCGGGATCGAATCGGGCGAAGAGGGCGGTCTGGTCCTGCTGACCGACCTCCACGAGTACCTCGTCCCGCTGGGGTGGCTGGCCGTGGCCACGCTCACGGGGGCGGTCCTGCTGGGGCTTGCGAGGTCCCCGCTGCGCCTGCCCCTGGTCACCGCCCTGCTCGTCGTCGGCGTCCCGATGATGCTTCTCGCCGGCTTCGTCTCCGCGACCTTCGGCGCCTCGAGCACGGAGGAGACGACCGAGCCGGCTCCCGGACGCGGCGACCGCCGGTTGGTCGTCGAGAGGGACAGCAGCCTCCTCGACCCCGTCTGGCACGTCTACGTCCAGCAGGGGAGCCGACTCCTGGAACGCCGCTGGCGTGTCGGCTCCTTCAACGGCGACTCCGACGCCAACGCGCTCCGCGAGACCGTGTGGACCTCCCCCGACCGGATCCGCATGACCACGGAGGAGGGCGCGGTCCACGAAGTGACCGTCACCCCCGGCGGCCGGCCCGACCGGGTCGTCTCCGTCGGGTAGCGCCCCGGCGGGTCCTGGCCGGGAGGTCAGGACGAGGTGTCGCGGGAGAAGCCCAGGCGGGTGCGCAGGCTGGTGCTGCGGTCGTCCTCGGCCACCGCCGCCGCGCCGTCCGTGACCGTCTCGTAGACCGCCAGGATGTCCGCTCCGACCGTGGACCAGTCGAAGCGGCGGACGTGCGCCGAGCCGCTGGCGCTGAGCCTGGCCCGGCGGGCCGGATCGCGCAGGAGGGTGATCGCCGCCGTCGCCAGGGCGTCGGCGTTCTCGTTGGCGAAGAGGTCTCCGGCCCCGCCCTGGTCCAGGACCTGCGCGAAGGCGTCCAGGTCCGATGCCAGGACCGCGGCGCCCGCCGACAGGGCCTCGACCAGGATGATGCCGAAGCTCTCGCCGCCGGTGTTCGGGGCGACGTACACGTCCACGCTGCGCAGCAGCCGTGCCTTGTCCTCGTCCGAGACCATGCCGAGGAACTCGACCCGTCGGCGGAGTTCCGCGGGCAGCGAGGCCACCGCCTCCTCCTCGTCGCCGCGGCCGGCGACGAGCAGCCGGACGTCCGGGCAGGCCTCCACGATCTTCGGGAAGGCCTCCATCAGCACCGGAAGGCCCTTGCGCGGCTCGTCGATGCGGCCGATGAAGCCCAGGGTCTGCCCGGACCAGTCGGGGTTCGGGTCGGCCTTGGCGAAGAAGTCCACGTCGACCCCGTTGGGGATGACGACCGCGTCGCCGCCGAGGTGCTCCACCAGCGTGCGCCGCGCGTACTCGCTCACCGCGATCCGCGCGCTGATCTTCTCCAGCGCCGGCTGGAGGATCGGGTACGCCGCGATCATGGCGCGCGAGCGCGGGTTCGAGGTGTGGAAGGTGGCCACGATCGGGCCCTGCGCGGCCCAGCAGGACAGCAGCCCCAGCGAGGGCGACGCCGGCTCGTGGATGTGGATCACGTCGAAGGTGCCGTCGTGCAGCCAGCGCCGTACGCGCGCGGCGGAGAGGAACCCGAAGTTGAGGCGGGCCACCGAGCCGTTGTAGGGCACCGGCACCGCCCGTCCCGCCGAGACCACGTAGGGCGGCAGTGGGGTCTCGTCGTCCGCCGGGGCCAGGACCGACACCTCGTGGCCGAGACGGATCAGGTGCTCGGCCAGATCCCGGATGTGGAACTGGACGCCACCCGGCACGTCCCACGAGTAGGGGCACACGATGCCGATCTTCACTACGCGCGCTCCTCCAGGTCGTCCAGCCACAGTCGCTGCAGCATGTGCCAGTCCTCCGGGTGCTCGGCGATCCCCCAGGCGAAGGCGTCCGCCACCGCCTGCGTCATGACGGCGGTCTTCTCGATCCGCGTGCCGTTCTTCGGCACCTCCACCTCGGGGTGGATGCGGCCGTACATCTTCGGCGTGTCCCCGTAGTGCAGGGTGGCCGGGAGCAGGACCGCACCGGTCTGCTGGGCCAGCAGCGCCGGCCCGGCCGGCATGCGCGCCGTGGAGCCGAAGAACTCCACCTCGACCCCGGAGGCCGACAGGTCCCGGTCGGCGACCAGGCAGACCAGGCCGCCGGAGCGGAGCCGGCGGGCGAGGGTGCCGAAGGCGGCGCCGCCGCTGTGCGGCAGGACCTCCATGCCCAGGCTCTCCCGGTAGGCCACGAAGCGGTCGTAGAGGGTCTCGGGCTTGAGCCGCTCGGCGACCGTGGTGAACGGGACGCCGATGTGGCCGATGGCCCAGGCCCCGGCGAGGTCCCAGTTGGCGAGGTGCGGCAGTGCGACGACGACCCCGCGCCCGGACGCGATGGCGTCGCGCAGGAGGTGCTCGTCCTTGAACTCGACGTCCGTGCTGAACCGCTCCGGGTCCATGGTCGGCAGCCGGAAGGACTCCATCCAGTACCGCATGTACGAGCGCATGCCCGCCTTGGACAGCTCGCGCAGCCGCTCCGGACCGGCGTCGGGCACCACGCGGGCCAGATTCGACTCCAGCCGCAGCACGCTCTTGCCTCGCCGCTTCCACGCGAAGTCCGCGATCCGCCGGCCCAGGGCCACCGCGGCCTGCTCGGGCAGCTTCTTGACCCCGGCCCAGCCGAGCCCGTACAGCCCGCTGACCAGCTTGTCCTGTGCGCTGCCCATCAGGCTGCGCCGCCGTCGGCAGCGGCAGCCTCGGCCTCGGCCGACTCGCGGCGTACGGTGACCACCCGCTGGATCAGCGTGACGAGCGAGCCCACGGCCACGATCCACAGCGCGATCGGCAGCAGCACCCCGATCCAGGACGGCACGCCGAAGGTCTGCAGCCCCGACAGGCCGGCCGCGACCAGCGAGATCACCAGGCGCTCGGCCCGCTCGATGAGCCCGTTGACGGCCACCGGGAGCCCGATCGACTCGCCGCGCGCCTTCGTGTACGAGACGACCTGCCCGCTGGCCAGGCAGAAGATCGCCACCGCGCAGAGGACGTTGTCGTTCCCGGATCCCGCGTACCAGAGCGCGAGACCGCCGAAGATCGCCGCGTCCGCCACCCGGTCGAGGGTGGAGTCGAGGAAGGCTCCCCAGCGGCTGGAGATGCCGGCCTGGCGGGCCATGTTCCCGTCCACCAGGTCGGAGAAGACGAAGAGGGTGATGGTGATCGTGCCCCAGAAGAACTCGCCCCGGGGGAAGAAGAACAGCGCTCCCGCCACCACTCCGGCCGTGCCGATCAGGGTGACCGCGTCCGGGCTCACCCCCCGCCGGAGCAGAAAAGCGGCGAATGGCGTGAGAACACGCGTGAAGAATGCACGCGCGTACTTGTTCAGCATGGCCTTCCCGGAGGGTCGCTGGGCCGCACGGCCACCACGGCCACCGGCTGGCCCATCGTAGCCAGCACGCCGCCGCCCGAACGCCGCGCACCCACCGGTTCGTGCCGCGTAAGACGTACTTCACGTCACGGACCGCCTCCGGTGCGCCCCGGGTACGTGCCCGGTACGACGTATGGACGCGGTGTGACACCAGTGCAAAGCTCGAAGAACCCCGTGTTCCTCATCCGAGGAGCCGCGCAAGGAATCGATCATGGAACCCACCCTCCTCACCGTCACCACCGGGAGGCACGAGCACCATGGGAGCCACATCACACCAAGCCGGAGCCGCCGGCAGGGCACTGACGGCCGACCGCCCTTCCTCCATCCGGAACGTCGTGCTGGTCGGCCACAGCGGATCCGGCAAGACCACGCTCGTCGAAGCCCTCGCCCTGACCGCCGGAGCGGTCAACCGGGCCGGCCGCGTCGAGGACGGCGCCACCGTCTCCGACTACGACGAGATCGAGCACCGTCGGCAGCGCTCCGTCCAGCTGTCCCTCGTCCCCGTCGAATGGGGCGGGATCAAGATCAATATCCTGGACACCCCGGGATACGCCGACTTCGTCGGGGAACTCAGGGCCGGTCTGCGTGCCGCGGACGCGGCCCTTTTCGTCGTCTCGGCCTCGGACGGCGTCGACGGGGCCACCCGCATGGTCTGGGACGAGTGCGAGGCCGTCGGGATGCCCCGCGCCATCGTCGTGACCCACCTGGAGGCCGCCCGCTCCGACTACGCGCAGATGACCACCGTCTGCGGCGAGATCTTCGGCGCCGAGGACCCCGACGCGGTCATCCCCCTCTACCTCCCCCTGCACGGCCCGGCCGGACCCGACGGCCACGCCCCCGTCGCCGGTCTGCTCGGCCTGCTCTCCCAGCGCGTCTACGAGTACTCCTCCGGCGAGCGCGTGGAGCGCGACCCGGACCCCGCCGAGCTCGCGCTCATCGCCGACGCCCGCTCCCGCCTCATCGAGGGGATCATCGCCGAGAGCGAGGACGAGAGCCTCATGGACCGCTACCTCGGCGGCGAGGACATCGACGTCAAGACACTCGTCGACGACCTGGAGCGGGCCGTCGCCCGCGGCACCTTCCACCCCGTCCTGATGGCCGCGCCCGCCACCGACGGCGCCCGCCAGGGGCTCGGCACGGTGGAACTCCTCGAACTGGTCACCGGCGGCTTCCCCACCCCCCTGGAACGCGGCGCCGTCACGGTCACCCGCCCCGACGGCTCCGCCCGCCCCGACATCACCTGCGATCCCGCCGGCCCCCTGGTCGCCGAGGTCGTCAAGACCTCCTCCGACCCCTACGTCGGCCGCGTCTCCCTCGTCCGCGTCTTCTCCGGCACCCTGAAGGCCGAGGAGACCGTCCACGTCAGCGGGCACGGGCTCGCCGACCGGGGCCACGAGGACCACGACGTCGACGAGCGGATCGGCACCCTCACCGGCCCCTTCGGCAAACATCAGCGCGCCCTGACCCAGTGCATCGCCGGCGACCTGGCCTGCGTGGCCAAACTCACCCGCGCGGAGACCGGCGACACCCTCTCCGCCAAGGACGACCCGCTCCTCATGGAGCCCTGGACCATGCCCGACCCGCTGCTCCCCCTCGCCATCGAGGCCCACAGCAAGGCCGACGAGGACAAGCTCTCCCAGGGCCTGGCCCGGCTCGTCGCCGAGGACCCGACCATGCGGCTGGAGCAGAACCCGCACACCCACCAGGTCGTCCTGTGGTGCCTGGGCGAGGCCCACCAGGACGTCGCCCTGGAACGGCTGCGCACCCGCTACGGCGTCCAGGTCGACCCCGTCCCGCACAAGGTGAGCCTGCGCGAGACCTTCGCCGCCAAGGCCGCCGGCCGCGGCCGGCACGTCAAGCAGTCCGGCGGCCACGGCCAGTTCGCCATCTGCGAGATCGAGGTGGAGCCGCTCCCGCCGGGCAGCGGCATCGAGTTCGTCGACAAGGTCGTCGGCGGCGCCGTGCCCCGCCAGTTCATCCCGTCCGTGGAGAAGGGCGTACGCGGCCAGGCCGCCCGCGGGGTCGCGGCCGGCTACCCGCTGGTCGACGTGCGCATCACCCTCCTCGACGGCAAGGCCCACTCGGTGGACTCCTCCGACGCCGCCTTCCAGACGGCCGGCGCCCTCGCACTGCGCGAGGCCGCCGCCGAGGCCCGCATCGACCTCCTCGAACCGGTCGCCGAGCTCGCCGTCCTCGTCCCCGACGAGTACGTGGGCCCGGTCATGAGCGATCTCGCGGGCCGCCGCGGCCGCGTCGTCGGCACCGACCAGGCCGGCCCCGGGCGCACCCGGGTCCGCGCCGAGATCCCCGAGATCGAGATCGGCCGCTACGCCGTGGAGCTGCGCTCCGTCTCGCACGGCACGGGACGCTTCGCCCGGGCCTATGCCCGCCACGAGCCCATGCCACCTCAGATCGCGGAAAAGGTCCGCGAACAGCCTGAGAAGGGAAGCTAGTTGACATAGCGTCGGGGAAGGCCGCCCACCCAACCAGCTTGCGGTGGGCGGCATTTCCCTGTCCCATGACCATGGGGCGAGATCCGCCGATAGGCTCATCGGCGCACCAAAAGAGCACGAACGCACAGCGATGGGGGCAGCGGTGGCGGACGACGGATTCGACTTCAGGCCCGGAGCGCAGATTCCTCTCCTGGGTGGCGGTGGGCAGACGGCGGCGACCAACGCCCTCGCCTCGGCCGCGTACCGCGACGGCGGCCAGGACAGCAGACTGGAGAAGATACTCACCGCCAACAGCGAGAACCACCCCGCGACGGTCAAGCCCCCGAAGCTCTCCCTCTTCGAGCCCAGCCTCGGCGAGGCCTTCTGCCGCGCCGTCGAGGCCCGCACCCTGGGCCCGGGCCGCAAGCCGCTGATCCAGTCCTTCGGCGCCGATCCGCAGACCGTGGTGGAGCACTGCCTGGCCGCCTCCCACATCCGCAAGGAACGCGACCGCAGGCTCCGGCTGATCATGCTGGTCTGCGGCGTGCTGTTCCTGCCCGGTCTGCTGCTGTGGCTGGGCCTGTTCCAGCTCCGCAAGAGCCTGGCCTCCAAGGAGGGCAAGCGCGGCTCCTGGATCAGCACCGCGGTCCTGGTCGGCGTCGCGCTCGTGGTGGCCGTCCTGATGTTCCGGCTGCCGCTCACCGGCTTCCTCGGCCTCTACGTGCGCGGCTTGATCATCGCCCCGGCCCTGGGCTGGCTGCTGGCCCGCCGGACCTGCGAGGCCACCGCCAAGGACCTGCGCGCCCGCTGGGACGGGCTGCTGTCCGGCGGCGGGGTCGGCGCCAAGATCCCGGAGGCCGTGCCCGGCAACCCCGACGAGAAGGCGCGCGAGGACCTGCGCCACCAGCTCGCCAAGCTCACCGCGGAGGACCGCAGCAACCAGGTCTTCTACGCGGGGCCCAAGGGCATCCTCGGCATGGGCACCCGCTGGGGCAGCTGGCAGATGGCCGAGGAGCTCGCCCCCAAGAACGAGGGGATGGAGATCCACCCCTTCCGCAGCTGGGACGTCATACGCGCGATCGACGCCCACCTCCGCAAGCTGGAGCGGGGCCCCCTGCACACCGGCGGGTTCCCGCCCGCCGCGATCCAGCACTGGATCGTCACCCCGATCGGCGAGGGCGCCGGCGAAGTGGCCCGCCCCACCGGTGAGAACGTCGACGCCTTCCTCATCAAGCCGCACGAGATCACCCGGATCTGCAACGAGCAGCAGTTCAGCGCCGGGAACCGGCACTACCTGGGCATCCAGTACCCGCTCTGGGACGGCCAGCTCGTCATCAACATGCTGGTCACGGTCACCGTGCTCTACAAGACCCTGCGCGTGGACGTCACCGCCCACGCCCTGGGCCCCGTGCACGGCCTGTTCACGACGAAGTCCGCGGCCCCGGTGGTGGAGGTCCCCAAGAGCATCCGCTTCTGGGAGACCGTGGAGCGCCCGCTGCCGCTGGTGAACGCCCAGGAGGTGGTACGCCTGGCCGTGCGGGCCCCGCTGACCTGGTACCCGCCGATCCTCGACTTCTTCGGCGGCAAGCTGGTCCTGCCCGAGCCGTTCGGCCTGCGCCACGTCTGGGCGAGCTCGATGTGGCGCCACCGGTTCATGGCGGACGACGCGCTGCGCACGGTGGCTCCGGTCCTGCGCTCGATCCACGCCGCGACGTTCAAGGTGCTGGAGGAGAACGGCGTCGACACCGACCGCTTCACCAACCGCTCCTCGATCATGAGCGGGCTCATCCAGGAGCCGTCGCCGCGCAAGGCCGACGTCTACGACGCGTAGGTAGGCTGGAGGCGCGGGCAGGGGCAGGGGCATCCCTATGATCCGGAGGAGCGGCCGTGACGGAGCGCAAACCGCCTGGCGTCAGCTTCGAGTCCTTCGTGGACCGGCAGATCCGACAGGCCGCCGAGCGGGGCGACTTCGAGAACCTGCCCGGCTACGGCAAGCCGCTGGCCTCCCTCGACGCGCCGTACGACGAGCTGTGGTGGATCAAGGGCAAGTTGCACCGCGAGGGGTTCGCCGTCCTGCCTCCGGCGCTCGCGCTGCGCAAGGAGGCGGAGGACGCCCGGGAGGCCGCGCTCGCGGCCCGCTCCGAGCGCCAGGTGCGGGACGTCCTCGCGGCGGTCAACGAGAAGATCCGCGCCGCCCTGCTCAGGCCCCCGCCGGGACCGCCCCTGGGCCTGACCGAATTCGACGTCGAGGCCGTGCTGGAGACGTGGCGCGAGAGCCGTGCGGGCCGATCGGCCGACTGATCAGCCGACCGGCCAGGCGTCCGCGAGCATCTGACGGGTGTCCGCGAGCAGTTGCGGCAGCACCTTGGTGTGGCCGACGACCGGCATGAAGTTCGTGTCCCCGCCCCAGCGGGGCACGATGTGCTGGTGCAGGTGCGCGGCGATGCCGGCTCCGGCCGCGACGCCCTGGTTCATGCCGATGTTGAAACCGTGCGCACCCGAGGCCTTGCGCAGCGCGACCATCGCCCGCTTGGTGAGGTCCGCGAGCTCGGCCGTCTCGAGGGCGTCGAGCTCGGTGTAGTCGGCGACGTGCCGGTACGGGACGACCATCAGGTGGCCGCCGTTGTACGGGTAGAGGTTCAGCACCGCGTAGACGTGCTTGCCGCGGCCCACGACCAGGCCGTCCTGGTCGGACATCTCCGGAATCCCGCAGAAGGGACAGCCGTCGCCGGCCTCCGGACCGGTCGGCTTGTTCTCCCCCTGGATGTAGGCCATCCGGTGGGGCGTCCACAGACGCTGGAACGCGTCCTGCGTGCCCACACCGATCTGCTGCTCCGGCTCAATCGTCATGGCGGCAAGCATATGACCTCGGCCTCGCGTACGAGGAAGGCCCCCGGAAAATGATCACTCCGGGGGCCTTCCTCGGTGCTGCGCGGGTACGGATGCCGCGGGTGCGGATCAGACCTGGACGCGGTCCGCGACGACCTTGGCCAGCTTGGCCAGCGCCTCGTCCTTGGCGATGCCGTTCTCCTGCGAACCGTCGCGGTAGCGGAAGGAGACCGTGCCCGCCGCCATGTCCTCGTCACCGACGATGATCATGAAGGGGACCTTGAGCTTCTGGTGGTTGCGGATCTTCTTCTGCATGCGGTCGGAGGAGGCGTCCACCTCGACCCGCAGACCCTGCTTCTTCGCCGCCGCGGCGAACTCCTGCAGGTACTCGACGTGCCCGTCGCCGATCGGGATGCCGACGGCCTGGACCGGGGCCAGCCACGGCGGCATGGCGCCCGCGTAGTGCTCCAGCAGCACGGCGAAGAACCGCTCGATCGAGCCGAACAGCGCGCGGTGGATCATGACCGGGCGCTGGCGGGAGCCGTCCGGGGCGGTGTACTCCAGGTTGAAGCGCTCCGGCAGGTTGAAGTCCAGCTGCACGGTCGACATCTGCCAGGTACGGCCGATGGCGTCGCGCGCCTGCACGGAGATCTTCGGGCCGTAGAAGGCCGCGCCGCCCGGGTCGGGGGTGAGGGGCAGGCCCTGCTTCTCGGCGACCTGCTGGAGGACGGCGGTCGCCTCCTCCCAGACCTCGTCCGAGCCGACGAACTTCTCCGGGTCCTTGGTGGACAGCTCCAGGTAGAAGTCGGTCAGACCGTAGTCGCGGAGCAGGTTCAGCACGAAGGTGAGGGTGCGGTCGAGCTCCTCCGCCATCTGCTCACGGGTGCAGTAGATGTGCGCGTCGTCCTGGGTGAAGCCCCGGGCGCGGGTCAGGCCGTGCACGACGCCCGACTTCTCGTACCGGTACACGGTGCCGAACTCGAACAGGCGCAGCGGCAGTTCGCGGTAGGAGCGGCCGCGCGCGTCGAAGATCAGGTTGTGCATCGGGCAGTTCATGGGCTTGAGGTAGTAGTCGGTACCACCGTCGAGCTGCATGGGGGGGTACATGCCCTCCGCGTACCAGTCCAGGTGACCGCTCTTCTCGAAGAGCGCGCCCTTGGTGGCGTGCGGGGAGTAGACGAACTCGTAGCCCTCCTCCTCGTGCCGGCGGCGCGAGTAGTCCTCCATGGTCCGGCGGATGATGCCGCCGCGCGGGTGGAAGACGGCGAGGCCGGAGCCGATCTCGTCCGGGATGGAGAAGAGGTCCAGCTCGTTGCCGAGCTTGCGGTGGTCGCGCTTCTCGGCCTCGGCGAGGAAGTCGAGGTGGGCCTTCAGCTCCTCCTTCGACGGCCACGCGGTGCCGTAGATGCGCTGGAGCATCGGGTTCTTCTCGCTGCCGCGCCAGTAGGCGGCGGCGTTGCGCATGAGCTTGAAGGCCGGGATGTTGCGGGTGGTGGGCAGGTGGGGGCCTCGGCAGAGGTCCTTCCAGCACAGCTCGCCGGTCTTCGCGTCCAGATTGTCATAGATGGTCAGCTCGCCGCCGCCCACCTCGACGTTCGCGCCGTCGTCGGTGGACGCGGAACCCTTGATGCCGATGAGCTCCAGCTTGTACGGCTCGCCGGCGAGCTCCTCGCGGGCCGCCTCGTCGGTGACGACGCGGCGGGAGAAGCGCTGGCCGCGCTTCTGGATCTCCTGCATCTTCTTCTCGACGGCCTTCAGGTCCTCCGGGGTGAAGGGCCGGGCCACGTCGAAGTCGTAGTAGAAGCCGTTCTGGACCGGCGGGCCGATGCCCAGCTTGGCCTCGGGGAAGAGCTCCTGCACGGCCTGCGCCATGACGTGCGCGGTCGAGTGGCGCAGGATGTTGAGGCCGTCCTCGGAGGAGATCTCCACCGGCTCGACGGTCTCGCCGTCCTTCACCTCGCACGCGAGGTCCCTGAGCTCGCCTGCGACACGCGCGGCGACGATGGTGCGCTCGCCGGCGAAGAGCTCCGCCGCCGTAGTGCCCGTGGCCACCACGCGCTCGTCCCGCTCGGAATCGCGTTGGATGATCACACGGACGTCTGACACCGGTCTCTCCTGAACTCTGGGGGTGCGCGAGCGAACACTGCGCGCCTGAATCGTACCGAGCGGAGTGGCTGCGCCGCTAAACGGTTACTCGGCGGTCCCGCCGGACACGTCTCCCGAGCCCGCGGTCACGGCCCCCTGCCCCCTGCCCCCTGCCCCCTGCCCCACCCGAAGCCCCGCCCCGGTGCCGAGGGTGCGGCGCCGCTGCCGGGGCTCCGCCCCAGCCCCTCCCCCGGACTCCGTCCGGGGGACCCCACGCCTCAAACGCCGGCGAGGCTGGTAGTCGGTAGCCTGGCTCGTATGCCGAGCCCGCAGATACGCCCGCTGGACCTGACCGACGACGCCACCGCGAGGGCCACGCACCGGATCGGACGGGCGGCGTACGCGGTGGAGGCGGAGCTGATCGGCTTCGACGGCATCCCGGCGCTGAGCGAGAGCCTCGCGCAGATGCGCGCGCAGGAATTGGACTGGGTCGGCGCCGTCTCGGACGCCGGGGAGCTCGCCGGCTTCCTCGCCTGGGAGGACGCCGACGGCGGCATCTCCATCGACCGTCTCTGCGTGGCCCCGGCCTGGTTCCGCCGGGGCATCGCCTCCCTGCTGCTCCGCCACGCCCTGACCGACCTCTTCCCCGGCCGCCCCGTGACGGTCACCACGGGCGCCGCCAACACCCCCGCGGTCTCCCTCTACGCACGCCTGGGCTTCACCCGCGGCCCCGACTTCTCCCCGGCCCCGGACCTGATCATGGCCTCGTTCAGCCTCGCCACCACCCGACCCTCCCCGCCGCACGAATCCGGCCCCGCCGGCGTTTGAGGCGCGCGGTCCGGGGCGGAGCCCCGGCAGCGGCGCCGCGCCCTACTCATCCGCCGCGAGCACATCCGCCGGATCGAACGCGTCGTCCAGCGACTTCATCAGCCGGTCCCGCTCGACCTCGTCCAACGGCACCGGCGTCACGTCCGTCGCATCCGTCAGGCGACGGAAGCCGCCCCGCCGCTGCAACCGCCCGCCGACGCGGATCGGCAGGCCCACCAGGTGCGCGTGCCCCGCCACCCGGTACGCCTCCTCGTCCAGCGCGACGCGTATGTACGGGACCTCCGCCCCGGCGAGGACCCGCAGCCGGACCGTGCCCCCGCCCCCCGGGGCCGAGCGCCGCATCCGGACCACCGCCCCCGCGATGCGGACCTGGACGGCCGGTTCGTCCCGGGTGTACCGCGCCGCCGCCTCCCGCAGCACCGGCAGGTCGCCCGGCGAGAACTCCACCGGCTCGGGCCGGGCCGCGCAGCCCGCCGGAACCCCCGCCGCCGGCGCCCAGGCGAGCGCGATCCGGGCCCCCTCCGAGCCCCGGACCAGCGCGATCAGTGCCTCGGCGAGCTCCCGGCTGACCCCGGCCCGCACCGCGGCGTCGAAGGCCTCCATGCCGCCGGTGGCCCGCTGGTAGTCCACGGCTTCGCGGGCCGCGTGCAGGGCGTGGTGGAGCCGGGCCACGATGCCCCGGCCGCCGTCCACCGGTACGTACGCGGTCAGGTGCCGGCCGCCCGGGTGCGGGCCCACCAGAACCCCGTCCAGGGCCCGTTCGGCCTTGGCCCGGTGCCGGGCCCCGTAGTACCCGGCACGGGCCCGTTCGGCCAGGGCCCCGGCGAGGAGGAGCTGCCGGGCGGCCGAGCGCAGCTGTTCCTGCACCGTCCACGCGGCCTCGCCCTGGAGCCCGTACGCCCCTTGCGGGATCTCCCGGTCCCAGTGGATCTCGTCGCTGGGCACGCTCAGCCCGTAGAGCACCTCCCGCGCGGAGGGCAGGCCGCTGCGCGAGAGGGCGGTGATGGCCTCTTCGAGCAGGTCGGCGCAGTCGGGGAAGGTGCGGCTCTCGGGGACGAGCACGCTGGTGGCGGCGCGGGCCGTCGAGTGCGTGGCGGGCGGGGTCCAGCGCCCGTACCGGCCGGCGGCCCCGCCCCGGCGCAGCCAGCCGTGGCGGTGCAGCAGCGCGCCGAGCACGGCCGGATCGACCTGCGCGGGATCGGGGGCGGCGGGCTGCGCGGAGTCCGTGAATCCGCCGTAGTCCGGGGACGGCAGCGGCTCCAGGTTCGGCGAGTGCCAGTGCATCAGGGTGTCCCTCCCGACCCGACCCGGGTCATGATCTCGCACAGCGCCCGGTCGTCGAAGATCCGCGTGGTCGGGATTCGTACGGTGGTCCGGCGGCGGCCGGTCACCGGGTGTCCGGCGAGATTGGTCCAGTAGCAGCAGTGCCGCAGGTCTAGGCGGTCGTGCCCGGCGGCGAGCCACTGGTCGCGCTCCCGCGGGACGATCATCACGACGAGGATCTTGTGCACGGCGACCGGGGTGCGGGCCAGTTTCACCAAGTGCTCGTTGTCGAGGGTGAAGGCGAAGGTGGGCCCGGCCGGCCGGGGCGGTATCTGGTAGGTCGCCTTCAACTGCACCTTGATGGTGACCTCGTCGTCGACGACGTGCTCGGGGGCGCCGTGGCTGACGTGCCAGTCGATGCCGTTGTCCGGAAAGGGCTGGGAGAGCGAGCAGCCGGCCGCGGCGGCGACGGCGTGCAGGTATCCCACCTGAAGGGTTTCCATACAGGCGGTGGTGGCGAGTGTGCCGCGCAGCGGTCCGGTCCGCGCGTCGTCCGGTGTTCCGGTCCGCGGATCGATCTGCCCCGCCAGCACCCCGCCCGGTTCGGGCTGCGCGAGCGCCATGGCCGGCTCCCCATGCCTTCCGGGCTCTGCCGTCGGTGGTGGGTGGGGTGACGACCGGTCATGTGTACGGCCCCCCATGGATGTTGTCTCCGCACCCGGGTCCCCGCAAACGGCGTACGGGGCAAACAGCCCGGGTATCACCGATGCGGGCGAAGGTGGCGTGATCCAGGTGCGCCCCATCTGCCGACCGGGGACGAGGAGTTCGCCATGACACGCTGGTACGAGGGCCCGCTGGCCGCATTCGACACGGAGACCACCGGGGTGGACGTCGAGCAGGACCGGATCGTGTCCGCCGCGCTCATCGTGCAGGAGTGTGCGGGAGGCCGGGTCCGCACCACGCGCTGGCTGGTCAATCCCGGCGTTCCGGTGCCCCCGGGGGCGACGGAAGTGCACGGGCTGACTGACGAGCACCTGCAGCGTCACGGGCGCTGGCCGGCGCCCGTGGTGGAGGAGATAGCCCGTGCGCTCGGGGAGCAGCAGGTGGCCGGCCGGCCGGTGGTGGTGATGAACGCGCCGTTCGATCTGACGCTGCTGGACCGGGAGTTGCGCCGGCACCGGGCCTCGTCGCTGGCCCGCTACCTGGACAACCGGCCGCTGACGGTGCTGGATCCGCGGGTGCTGGACAAGCACCTGGACCGGTACCGCAAGGGGCGGCGGACGCTGACGGACCTGTGTGCGCACTACGGGATCGAGCTGGAGGGCGCGCACGACGCGGCGGCGGACGCGATGGCCTCGCTGGAGCTCGTACGGGCGGTGGGGCGCCGGTTCGCGGCCCGGCTGGAGCGGCTGTCGCCGGCGGAGCTGCACACGCTGCAGGCGGTCTGGCACGCGGCGCAGGCGCGGGGCCTGCAGGCGTGGTTCGCGCGGCAGGGGACGCCGGAGCCGGTGGATCCGCACTGGCCGCTGCGGCCGGACCTGTCGACGGCGGCCTAGGGCGCACGGCCCCGTACATGCGGAAGGCCGGTCCGTCTTGCGACGGACCGGCCTGTCCCGGTGGGCGATACTGGGATCGAACCAGTGACCCCTTCGGTGTGAACGAAGTGCTCTCCCGCTGAGCTAATCGCCCGGGAACGCACCGAACAATACAGAAGCCCCGGGGCTGGTTCAAACCGCTTGCCTCCCGTTGCGTACTCAGAGCGGATCTGAGTACGTCCGCCCATGTCCTGACGGCGTGACCGGCGCCACACTCCCGGTATGAACACCCCTCTGCCGCCGGCCGAAGAGCTGGCGCTCATCGACCGTGAGCTGGTGCAACTCGATGCCCGGCGGCTCCACTTGCTGACCCGCCGGGACTGGCTGCTGCGCATCCTCCAGCAGCCCGGACCCGCCACCGCCCCCGCCAGCTGGGGAGCCGCCGTGCCCGCCGGGCCGCCGAAGGAGACCTCGGCCCCGAGCGCGCAGAACGTGCTGCTCACCCTGGGCGCCGTCCTGCTGGCCGTGGCCGCGCTGGCGTTCACGCTGGTCAGCTGGGGGTCCATGGGGATCGCCGGGCGCTCGGCGGTACTGGCCGCGGTGACGGCGGCGGCGCTGGCCGCGCCCGTGCCGCTGCTGCGCCGGGGGCTGCGGTCGACGGCGGAGTCGGTCGCCGCGGTGGGGCTGCTGCTGACGGTGCTGGACGCGTACGCGCTGTACGCGGTCGGCATGCCGGACGCCGACGGCACCGGGTACGCGGCGGGTGCGGCCGCGGTGCTGGCGGCGGTGTGGGCCGGGTACGGCTCGGCCCTGCGTAAGCTGCGGCTCCCGCTGCCGGCGGCGGTGCTGGCGGCGCAGTTCCCGCTGCCGCTGGCGGCGCTGGCCGCGCAGGCGGGCCCGCTGGAGCTCGGCTGGGCGCTGCTGGCGACGGCGGTGCTGGACGCGGCGCTCGCCCTGCGGGCGCGGGCGGCGGCGGCCCCGGCGGCCGTGCTCGCGGCGGCGGCGCTGCTGATCGGGGTGGCCGAGTCGTGGTCGGCGGGCTCGGTGGCGCAGGCGCTGGCTCCGGCGGCGCTGCTGCTGGCGGGCGCGGCCCTGGGCACGGCGGCGGCCTGGCGGGAGCCGCGCGCCTGGGGCGCCGCGCTGGCGGCCGGTCTGGCGGCGGTGGTGGCGCTGGGCGGGCTGGCCCGGCCGGCCCTGACGGATTCGGTCCGGGACGGCGCGTGGGTGGCACTGGCACACCTGCTGGTGGCGCTGCCGCTGCTGGCGGCGGTACGCGTCTGCGCGCTCCCGGCGGCGGTACGGCGGGGCCTGGTGCGGGCGGGGGTGGCGGTGACCGCCCTGGTGGCTCTGTCGGCCGGTGCCGCGGTGGTTCCGACGCTGCTGGCCCGGCTGCGGGTGCTGGAGGAGGTGTGGGCGGTGACCACTCCGGCCCCGGCTCCGTACGCGCCGGGTGCGGCGGGTGTGGTGATCCTGCTGACGGCGGCGGGGGCGGCCTGGTGGCTGTCCCGGGTGCTGGCGCGGCCGGAGCCCGGGGTGGTGGCGGTGGTCCTGGCCTGGGCGGGGCTGTTCACGGCTCCGGTGCTGCTCGGGTTCCCGGCGGCGGCGGTGTTCGCCGCCCAGCTGGCGGTCACGGGCGCGGCCGGGGCGTTCGCCCTGCGCTCCCCCGCGCGGGGCGCCGGGATCGCGGCGGCCGTGTGCGCGCTGGCCGGCGCCGCGAACGTGTCCGTGGGCGCGCTGGACGGCCGCGTGGCCACCTTCGCGGTGTGGGGGCTGCTGGGCACGGCCTGCGCGGCGGGGGCGGCGTACGGGCCCGCTCCGCGCCGGGTCCGCGCCGCGGCGGCGGTGTGCGCCGTCGGATACGCCACGGCGGTGCTGGTGGCGGCGGCCGCGGTGACGGACCTGGCGGTGGTCTGGTGGGCGCTGCCGGTGCTCGCGGTCCCGGCGCTGGCGGCGGCTGCCGGGCCGCGGCTGGGCGGCGTGCGGGTGCCCGTGGAGATCGCGGCGGCCGTGGCCGGTGCCCTTGCGGTGGCCCTGTCGGCCGGGCGGGCCGGGACGCTGGCGCTGGTCCTGGCGCTGGCCGGGGTGGTCTGTGCGGGCGCCGCGGTGCGCCCGGAGCGGCGCGCGGTGGGCTGGGCGGCGGGGGCGCTGTTCGCGGCGGCCACCTGGGTGCGGCTGGCCGACGCCGGGGTCACGACGCCGGAGGCCTACACGCTGCCGGTGACGGCGGCGGCCCTCGTGGTGGGCTTCCTGCGGCGCCGCAAGGACCCGCAGGCCTCGTCCTGGACGGCGTACGGCCCGGGGCTGGCGGCGACGCTGCTGCCGAGCCTGCTGGTGGCCCTGGACGACCGGAACTGGGTGCGCCCGCTGCTGCTGGGGCTGGCCGCGCTGGCCCTGACCCTGATCGGCGCCCAGCGCCGGCTGCAGGCCCCGCTGCTGCTGGGCGGCGCGGTGCTGGCGGTGGTGGCGGTGCACGAGCTGGCCCCGTACGTGGTGGGCGGATTCTTGGGGTCCTCGCAACACCTGACGGTCTACGTGCTCGTCAGTAGATCACGCAGGCGCTCGGCTGGGGTTTTCCAGCCGAGCGTTTTGCGGGGCCGGCCGTTGAGTTGCTGGGCGACGTGTTCGAGGTCTTCGGGGCTGTGCACGGACAGGTCGGTGCTCTTGGGGAAGTACTGCCGTAGCAGGCCGTTGGTGTTCTCGTTCGATCCGCGCTGCCAGGGTGAGTGCGGGTCGCAGAAGTAGACCGGCACGCCTGTGGCCACGGTGAACTGCTTGTGCGCGGCCATCTCGCAGCCCTGGTCCCAGGTCAGCGAGCCGCGCAGGTGCCCGGGCAGGGTCTGGATCAAGGGCACCAGCACGTCGCGGACCTCCTCGGCCGTATGCCCGCCGGGCAGATGCCCCAGCATGACGTAGCGGGTGGAGCGCTCGACCAGGGTGACGATCGCGCTCTCGCTGCGGGGGCCGACGATCAGATCGCCCTCCCAGTGACCGGGCACTGCCCGGTCCTCGACCTCGGCAGGACGCTCGGAGATCATCACCATCTCGTCGACGAACCGGCGCGTGCGCTGGTCCGGGCTGCGGTGCGGCTTGCGGCGAGTGCGCCCGGTGCGCAGCGCGGCCGCGACTTCGCGGCGCAGTCCGCCACGGGCCTGGACGTAGACCGCCTGGTAGATCGTTTCCGGGCTCACGCGCATGCTCTCGTCGTCGGGGAACTCGATGACCAGAGCGTGGCAGATCTGCTCGGGTGACCACTGTTCCTGCAGCTTTTCCGCGACGAACCGGCGGAGCGGGCTGTCCTGGGCGAGCTTGGAGTCCTTGGGGCGCGACCGGCTCCTCGCCCATGCCCGCTGGGCCCGGTGCGGCCGGTAGACGCCATCGACCGACCGGGCGTCGATCTCGCGCTTGATCGTGGACGCCGGTCGGCCCAGTGCCCGTCCGATCGCGCGCAGCGACCGGCCTTCACGGTGCAGATCAGCGATCAGCTCTCGCTCGGTCACCGTGAGAAACCTGGGGTGCAGTTCGGCCTCGACCGTTGCGAGGGACGACCTTGAAGAGGTGGCGGCGATGGTGGTCACACCGGTCTTGTAGTCGATGCGGCGCCCGTCAGGATGCAGGCGCGAGTGGCCGATCTGCCGGATACCGCGGTCCCAGTCCTCAGCGGTGCGCTCATGGACGCCGGCCTGCGCGGCGGCATCACGGCGCCGGACTCCCGCAGCACGCAGCCGCTCGTACTCCGCCCGACCGGGGTGGCCGGGCCTGCGAGGCTTGCCGCGACCACGGACTCCGGCCCGGCGTGCCCACCCGAACGCCGTGTTGCGGTTCACTCCGACTGCACGAGCCGCAGCAGTGATGCTGCCGTTCTCCCTGTCCAGCGCCTCGAAGAACCTCGCCTTCAGCACCTCGAAATCCACGATCCCCGCAACTCCCTGAACTCCAGGGTGTTGCGTGGATCATTAGAACCCGCCGTGCAGGTCGCGGGGGCGCTGCCGCGCTGGGTGCCGCCGGCCCTGGCGGGCCTGCTGCTGCTGGCGGTGGGGGCGACGTACGAGAAGCGGCTGCGCGACGCCCGTCGGCTGCGGGACGCGATCGGACGGCTGCGGTAACGCCAGAGGCCCGGAGACTGTGAAAGTCTCCGGGCCTCTGGTCCGGGTGGGCGATACTGGGTTCGAACCAGTGACCCCTTCGGTGTGAACGAAGTGCTCTCCCACTGAGCTAATCGCCCGGACGCACCGCAAACATTACCGCATGTCAGCGGTGCTCCATGACCATCACTGGTCCTTGAGGTTCCAGGGCAGGACGAGCCCGTACTTCCACAGGTAGAAGCCGATCAGCACGCCCGCGATGACGAGGCCCACGCTGGTCAGGATGATGTTGCGGCGGCGGACCTTCGGGTCGAGCGCCTTCTGCGCCGCTTCGGTGACCTTGCGCTTGGTCCAGCGCAGCACGAGGTGGGCCCAGGCGAACTCGGTCGCCCAGATCGCCAGGCCCGCGAAGATCGCGACCCAGCCGGGGCCGGGCAGGATGAGCATGGCCACACCGGCGGCGATCACGGCGAGGCCGACGACGAAGACGCCGACCTGCCAGCTGAGGTGCAGGCCCTTGCTGGCCTTGATGAAGGCGGGCGCCTTCGACACGTGCGGCGCCTCGGCCGCGGCTTCCGCACCCTCGGCGGCTTCCGCACCCTCGGCGGCTCCCGTGCCCTCGGCGGCTCCCGTGGCGCGCACGGCGGATTCGTCGGCGGCGGACTCGTTCGTTCCGCGGTCACTCCCCGTATTCATGGGGTCGAATCTACCGGAGCCGGAAGCACACGTGAATGACCGTTTGGATCCGCCGTCCGAGGGACCCAGAGGTCCGCAAAACGGTCAGAGGGGTTTACAACGGCACCGTAGGTGGCATGTCGATTTCGCCGACGTGCGAATCCCCGAGCGCACACTGAGCGAAAGGCCCTGGCGCTTATGAACACCACGGTCAGCTGCGAGCTGCACCTGCGCCTCGTTGTGTCGAGCGAGTCCTCACTGCCTGTTCCCGCGGGCCTGCGGTATGACACGGCCGACCCCTACGCCGTGCACGCCACCTTCCACACCGGCGCCGAGGAGACGGTCGAATGGGTATTCGCCCGCGACCTCCTCGCGGAGGGTCTCCACCGGCCCACCGGTACCGGCGACGTCCGCGTCTGGCCGTCCCGCAGCCACGGTCAGGGCGTCGCCTGCATCGCCCTGAGCTCACCGGAGGGAGAAGCGCTGCTCGAAGCACCCGCCCGAGCACTCGAGTCGTTCCTCAAGCGGACGGACGCCGCGGTTCCACCCGGGACCGAGCACCGGCACTTCGACCTCGACAAGGAGCTCTCCCACATCCTGGCCGAAAGCTGAGCCAGGCCTACAGCCGCTCGACACCGTCCGACTCGGGGCGACGGTGCGGGTCGGACAACCACATACGGCAGTGCCGGCGCTGTTCCCGCGGAATCCACCCGCGAGAACGGCGCCGGTGTGCGTCGGGGTACCCGCTAGAGTCGGGCGGCAGCGGCGGCGCCTCCCGTCGCCGCAGGCCCGGCCCCTAGGGAGACCCCGTGCAGATCCCCCACGACACCCGTCGCGCGCTCGACGTCGTCGTCGCGCTGGTGAACACCGTGGCCGAGGCGGACCAGCCCGACGGACTCTCGGACGTCGGCTCGCTGCGCGGCTTCGTCCAGGAGTACGCGATCAGTGACGTCGGCGAGCTCGGCGCCCGCGACCTGGCCGGCGTCCGGACCGTGCGCGGCAAATTCGCCCAGGTCTTCGGAGCACCGAACCCGCGTGCGGCGGCCGCGCTGATCAACGAGCTCGTGGCCACCGCGGGCACCACCCCGCAGCTGACCGACCACGACGGCTACGACTGGCACGTCCACTACTTCGCGCCGGGCGCGTCGGTGGGCGACCACCTGGCGGCCGACGGCGGCATGGCCCTGGCCTTCATCGTGGTCTCCGGCGAACAGGAGCGGCTGCGCCGCTGCGAGGCACCGGACTGCCGGCGCGCCTTCGTGGACCTGTCCCGCAACCGCTCCCGGCGCTACTGCGACAGCCGGACCTGCGGGAACCGGCTGCACGTGGCGGCGTACCGGGCCCGGCGCAAGGAGGCCGACGCGGGGCTGTCAGAGCATGAAGAGGTCGTGCACGGCGGCGAGCAGCAGCAGGATGCCGATCACCGCTAGGAAGATCATCAGGGGCGGCTGGGAGAGCGCGAAGAGGCAGCCTCGCGGCTCCTCCACGACGGGGGCGGGTACCGGCACGGGCACCGAGGGCTCACTCTGCGATGTCTCGAGCATGTCGGGGCGATGATGACGCAGTGGACGGCCGTCCGCGCCTCAACACGCCAACAACCGCGCGGCAGTTCGCCCGATCTCGTGTACGGGGCGCCCTGCGACCCGTTCCAGGGGTGCCCTCCGGAAGCCCCGGAGTCAGATGCCGTGCTTCTTGAGGATGGCCTCGATGTCGGAGAAGTCGTCGGCGGGGGCGGCGGCCGGCTTGCGGCTCGGCGCGGGCTCGCGCTGCGCACCGGCTCCGGCGGCGCCGAGGGACGGCGCGGAGGCGGCCGGGGCCACGGCCTCCGGGGCCCGGCTCCCCTTGACCTTCTTCTTCGCGGGCTCCCCGGACGCGCCGAGGCGGCGGCGCTCGATCGCCCGGGTGGTGAAGAGGAGCAGCCAGGCCAGCGCCAGCAGCCCGAAGCCGGCCCAGACGGACGGGTTGAAGACCATCCCGGACACCCACTCCACGACACCGGTCAGGACGAGGCCGATGGGCACCAGCGCGTACGCGGTGATCCGCGCGGCGGCCAGGAAGCGCTTGCGGTAGGCGGTCAGCGCGGCGATGCCCAGGCCCGCCGCGGACACCGCAGAGCAAATGGTCTCGGCAAGCATGCGGTCCTCCGGGCTGTCGGCGGCAAGGCGATCTGTCCCTATCCATCCTGCACCGCCCGTCGCCGCGGGGGCCAGGCCCGCAGCCGCCCCCGGACGGATCTCCGGGACATCTCCGGGTCGCGCCTCCTCCCTGGGTCCCGGTCGGTGGGCCCGGCGGGGGCTGGGAGACTGTCCGTATGACCGATTCCGTGATCCTCGACGTCTGGTGCGAGCTCCAGTGCCCGGACTGCCACCGCGCCCTGGACGACGTGCGCGCCCTGCGGGCCCGCTACGGCGACCGGCTGGACATCCGGCTGCGCCACTTCCCCCTGGAGAAGCACAAGCACTCCTTCGCCGCGGCGCAGGCCGCCGAGGAGGCCGCCGAGCAGGGGCAGGGCTGGCCCTACGCGGAGGCCGTCCTGGCGCGCACCGCCGAGCTGGCCGAGCGCGGCGAGCCGGTGCTGCTGGACGTGGCGCGCGAACTGGGTCTGGACGTCGAGGAGTTCGACACCGCCCTGATCGACGGGCGGCACATCCTGATCGTCGACGCGGACCAGGCCGAGGGCAAGGCGATCGGCGTGACCGGCACCCCGACGTACGTGATCGACGGCGAGCGCCTCGACGGCGGCAAGAGCCAGGACGGCCTGCGCGCCCGCATCGAGGAGATCGCCGACCGCCTGCTCGGCGCCTGAGGTCCTAGATCAGTTCCTTGACGGCGTTCACCGTGGTGTCCCGGTACCCGAGCGACTCGTAGAGCCGCCGGGCCGGGGTGTTGCCCTCGACCACGTACAGCCCCAGGCGGCGGGCGCCGGCGGCCAGTGCGCTGTGTTCGGCCAGCAGCATGAGGGTCCGGCCGTGCCCCTGGCCGCGGTGTCCGGGCTCGACCCGGACGTCGTACACGTACGGGACGGAGCCGAGGCCGGGCAGTTCGCGCTCCCCCACCCACACGCTGCCCAGGATCGCGCCCTGCGGGCTCTCCACCACGTGGAAGGCCGTGCCGGGGGTCTCCCGCCCGGCCGGCAGCATCCGGGCGTGCTCGGCGCGGGACGCGGCCACGCCCTGCTCCGCGGTCATGCCCGGGGCGACGAGGCGGGGGGCGTACTCCACGGTCGCCACCTCCAGCCAGGCCTCGAACTCGGCCTGGGTCATGGGGCGGCCCGTGCTGCCCGCCGGGAGCGCGGGCGGTTCGGCCGGCAGCTCCTTGACCATGACCCGGCCGGTCTCCCGGTAGCCGAGGGCCGTGGCCATCCGCAGCGCCGGCCCGGCGCCGGCGGGCACCGACACGGCGACGCCGGTGCAGCGCCAGGAGCGCAGCACCTCCTCGGCGGCGAGCGCGGCGACCGTGCCGCGCCCGCGCCGGCGGTCCTGTTCGTCGATCCACAGGTCGCGGATCACACCGATCCGGGGCTCTGCGGCGGACCGGGTGGCCAGTTCGAGGGCGCCGACGTGCCGGCTGTTGACCCGCACCTCGTAGGTCCGCGAGCGGGTTCCGTCACTGTTCTGCTGGAGCGGCTGTGCGGGCCGCAGGGTGGTGGTCATCACTTCGAGTTCTACCTGCCCGGCGGCCCCGCGTCACCAGGGTTCACGG
Source organism: Streptomyces sp. NBC_01233 (assembly GCF_035989305.1). Lineage (NCBI taxonomy): Bacteria > Bacillati > Actinomycetota > Actinomycetes > Kitasatosporales > Streptomycetaceae > Streptomyces > Streptomyces sp. NBC_01233. Next base: position 1,946,666 of record NZ_CP108514.1, read on the forward strand.
ATCGATGTCCGAAGCGGCCTTCACCTCGAAGATCCGCATCACCTCGGCCGTGACGGGCCCGGGGCCCGTGCCCAGCTCGCGGTCGTCGATCCGGACGACCGCCTGGGCGTCGCGCAGGGAGGAGGTCACGAAGACCTCCTCGGCGCGCTCCAGCTCCTCGAAGGGCAGGTCGGTCTCCTTGGCGCCGGCCCAGTCGACGATGAGGGCCCGGGTGATGCCCGCCAGGCAGCCGGAGCTCAGTGGCGGGGTGTGCAGTTCCCCGTCGAGGACGACGAAGACGTTGGAGCCGGTGCCCTCGCAGAGCCGGCCGACGGTGTTGGCGAGGAGCGCCTCGGAGGCCCCGGCCCGGTGCGCGGCGGCGAGCGCGACCACGTTCTCGGCGTACGAGGTGGTCTTCAGGCCGGCGACGGCGGAGCGCTCGTTTCGCACCCAGGGGACGGTGACGACGGCGGTGGTGTCCGCGTGGCGGACGTTCGGCGCGACGGCGGCGATCAGGGTGGTGCCGGCGTCCCCGCGGTCGGAGCCGAGCGGGGCGACTCCGCCGGTGTAGGTGACGCGCAGCCTCCCGTGCTCCATCGGGTTGGCCTCCAGTACGGCGGAGCAGGCCCGGCGCACCTCGTCGAGGTCGGGGTCGGGCAGGCCGAGTCCCCGGGCGGAGCGGGTCAGCCGCTCCAGGTGGCGGGTGAGCGCGAAGGCCCGGCCGCGCTCCGCCTTCAGCGTCTCGAAGACGCCGTCTCCCACGGTCAGCCCGTGGTCGAGGACGGACACGTGCGCGCTGCCGACGTCCTTCAGCACTCCGTCGAGCCAGATCTTCATGGTGCGGTCCTTCCGATCGTCCCGTTGCTGCCCTGGCCACCGGTGGTTTCGAGGCCCGACGCCACCCGCAGCAGGCGGGCGGCCTTCAGCTCGGTCTCCGCCCACTCGCGGTCGGGGTCCGAGCCCCAGGTGATGCCGGCGCCGGTGCCGAAGAGCAGGCTGGGGCCGCCCGGGGTCTCGCGGTCGATCCAGAAGGTTCGGATGCCGACGGCGAGCTCGGCGGTGCCCCGGTCGGCGTCGACCCAGCCGATGCCTCCGCAGTAGGGACCGCGCGGGGCGGTCTCCAGCGCCTCGATGATCCGCAGGGCGGAGGACTTGGGGGCACCGGTGACGGAGCCGGGCGGGAAGGTGGCGGCGAGCAGCTCGGGCCAGCCGGCGCCGTCGGCCAGCTCGCCGCTGACGGTGGAGACGAGGTGGACCAGGCCCGGGTGCTCCTCGACGGCGCACAGTTCGGGCACGGTGACGGAGCCCGTCGCGCAGACCCGGCCGAGGTCGTTGCGTACGAGGTCCACGATCATCACGTTCTCGGCGTGGTCCTTGGGGAGCAGGTCGGCGACGGTGCGGCCGGTGCCCTTGATGGGGCCGGACTCGATGTGGCGGCCGGTCCGGCGCAGGAAGAGCTCCGGGGAGGCGGTGGCGATCTCCACGCCGCGGGCGGCCAGCCGAATCGTTCCTGCATAGGGTGCGGGGTTGCCGCGGGCGAGGAGCGCCGTGAGCGCGTCGACGTCGGCGCGGTCCGGGTGCGGCAGCGGCGCGGACATCACCCGGCAGAGATTGGCCTGGTAGACCTCGCCTGCGGCGATGTGCTCACGGATGCGGCGCACGCCGGCGACGTACGCGGCCCGGTCGAGCGAGGAGGTCCACTGGTCGGCGTCCGGCCCGCGCCAGGCGCCGGGGACCGGCGCGGGCACCGGGTCGGGGCGCACGTCACCGAAGCGCGCGCAGACCAGCCGCCCTTCGAAGTCGGCGGCCACCGCCCAGAAGCCGGTGGAGTCGAGGGCGGCGGGATCACTGGTGACGTCCCGGAGGTCGGTCGCGAGGAGGCCGCCGAAGCGGGCCATGGGGGGCAGGTCGTGCACGGCTGCGAGTCTATGACCGGTGACGACGCGGCGCCGGTGGGGTGACGAAGAGGTGACCTGTGGTGATCGGGTGGCAGCACGCTGCGGAAACGCGTTTTTGAGCTGGCCCGGGAATCCGCTAGAGTTCAACTCGTCGCCAGGGAGCGAAGGGGGAAAACCCCGGAGTGAGCACGGTGACCTGCGGACGTAGCTCAGTTGGTAGAGCACCACCTTGCCAAGGTGGATGTCGCGAGTTCGAGTCTCGTCGTCCGCTCGAAGTGGGGGATCTTCCCGAGAACCCCTGCAGCTCCATGGTGGAGTGGCCGAGAGGCGAGGCAACGGCCTGCAAAGCCGTCTACACGGGTTCAAATCCCGTCTCCACCTCCAAGGACGATTAGCTCAGCGGGAGAGCGCTTCCCTGACACGGAAGAGGTCACTGGTTCAATCCCAGTATCGTCCACTGATCCGCAAGGATCCCCGCGCGATTAGCTCAGCGGGAGAGCGCTTCCCTGACACGGAAGAGGTCACTGGTTCAATCCCAGTATCGCGCACGCAGCACCTGGCATCACTTGCCTGACCTGCGGCTTCCGAGCCGTGGTTCCCGCGCGATTAGCTCAGCGGGAGAGCGCTTCCCTGACACGGAAGAGGTCACTGGTTCAATCCCAGTATCGCGCACCGAACGAAAGCCCCGGCCGTCTCTTCGGCCGGGGCTTTCGCGTTCCCCCTTCACGTTCCCGCGCGGGCATGAAAAAGGGTGCTGCCCGTCCGACTCCCCAGTCGTACGGGCAGCACCCTTCACCTGCCGTCCGTCCGTCGCTCCCCCGTCCCCACGGGGTTCGACAGCCGATGTCCCGGCCCGGACCGCTCTCCCGGGCCCGGGGCGCCGCTCAGCGCCCCGGCATCAGACCCACGGACGACGCCTGTGCCACCAGCTGGTCGAAGCCTCCGAAGAGGAAGAGCAGCAGGGCGGCCAGGGGGAGCACCATGGCCGCGGCCACCAGTGGGTGGCGGGTGCCGGACTCGTGGCCGTTGAACGCGAATGCCTTGCGTCCCTGCCGCGCGATGTCCGCCATGGCCCTCTCCCTGTCGTTTGGCAGCGGCGGGCTTGTGACCTCGGGGGACGAGTGCGCCACCCGCCGCTTGTCTTCAACACTAGGCGGGCGGACGGCCCCTGGCCTCATGCCTTCGTACCCATTGCCGGGCCTCCAGGAGGATGACGGGGCCTCCTCCGCGTACTCCCCTGGGTGGAGGCCGCTCCCCCGGTATCGGGGTCTTCCCGGAGGGGATGACCGGAGGGTAGTGACTTCTCTCACTTGCGTCACTCCCTGTTGATGCGTGTCCGCCCGCCGCCCCTCGGCAAGATCCACTCGCGCGTGGGCGGCGTACGCGTGCACCGGGGAGGTCCCGGACCCGCTCCGAGGCCTCAATCCCCTTACGCCGAAGGCCGCTTGGGCGTGTGGAGCATTCGCCTCGCGCTGCCGTCCGGAATCCCTGAGGCTCCCTCAAGTGTGCTGTGTCGCACTGACAATCGAATCCCACGGCGAGGGCGCGGCCTCTGAGCACGCATGCCGGATGGTCCGTAAGCTGTGGCAGGTCAACAGGACGACCGGTCAGCGGGGTGGACATGGCGATGATGCGGCTCCGGCGCGAGGACCCGCGTGTCGTCGGCTCGTTCAGACTGCACCGGCGGCTCGGCGCCGGCGGCATGGGCGTGGTCTACCTGGGATCGGACCGGCGCGGGCAGCGCGTCGCGCTCAAGGTCATCCGGCCGGACCTGGCCGAGGACCAGGAGTTCCGCTCGCGGTTCGCGCGCGAGGTGTCCGCCGCCCGGCGGATCCGGGGCGGATGCACCGCACGGCTGGTGGCGGCGGACCTGGAGGCCGAGCAGCCGTGGTTCGCCACCCAGTACGTGCCCGGACCCTCACTGCACGACAAGGTGGCCGAGGAGGGCCCCCTGACGGCCGCGCAGATCGCCGCCGTCGGCGCCGCGCTCTCCGAGGGCCTGGTCGCCGTACACGAGGCGGGGGTCGTCCACCGGGACCTCAAGCCCTCGAACATCCTGCTCTCCCCCAAGGGCCCGCGGATCATCGACTTCGGGATCGCCTGGGCCACCGGGGCCAGCACGCTCACCCACGTGGGTACGGCCGTCGGCTCCCCCGGCTTCCTCGCGCCCGAGCAGGTGCGCGGCGCGGCCGTCACCCCCGCCACGGACGTCTTCGCCCTCGGCGCCACCCTCGCCTACGCGGCGACCGCCGACTCGCCCTTCGGGCACGGCAGTTCCGAGGTCATGCTCTACCGCGTGGTGCACGAGGAGCCGCACCTGCAGGGGGTCCCGGACGCGCTGGCACCGCTCGTACGGGCCTGCCTGGCCAAGGATCCCGAGGAGCGGCCCAGCACGCTCCAGCTGTCGATGCGGCTCAAGGAGATCGCGGCCCGCGAGGCGCAGGGACTCTCGGAGTCCCGCCCGCCGGCGCAGCGGGCCCGCACCGAGCGGCCGACGGGACGGCTCCCCGAGGACTACGCGGAGCAGCGCACGGAGCGTCGTACGGGCGGCTCCACCACGCCCCAGGCCCCGGGCGGGCCGCACTCGCGGCCCTCGTCCTCCCGCAATCCGCGCAACCCCGGCGGTCCGTCCTCCCGGCCGACCGCCGGCCGTACGGGCGGCCGCCCGGCGCCCAGGACGACGGGGACCGGACGGCGCCCCTCACGGCCGGACCCGCGGCTGATGCGGCAGCGGCTGATCGTGTTCGTCCTGGTGACCCTGATCGTGGCGCTGGGCATCGCCGCGGCACAGAAGCTCTAGGGCGCGTCTTGCGGATCCCGCCGGACCCGCGTGCCCGGGCGGGATCGCAGGAGACGGTCTAGCGGCCCTGGGCCACCGCGTAGAACGCGACGGCGGCCGCCGCGCCCACGTTCAGCGAATCCACGCCGTGCGCCATCGGGATCCTTACCCACTCGTCGGCGGCGACCAACGCCGGCGTGGACAGGCCGTCCCCCTCGGCGCCGAGCATCAGCGCGACCCGCTCCAGGGACTGCGGGGCGGCCACGTCGATCGGCGAGGCCTTCTCGTGCGGGGTGAGGGCGAGCAGTTTGAAGCCCGCCTCCCGCACCGAGTCCAGGCTCTTGGGCCAGGCCTCCAGGCGGGCGTAGGGGACGGAGAACACCGCGCCCATCGAGACCTTGACCGAGCGGCGGTAGAGCGGGTCCGCACAGTCGGGCGACAGCAGCACCGCGTCCATGCCGAGGGCGGCGGCGCTGCGGAAGATGGCCCCGATGTTGGTGTGGTCGTTGACCGCTTCCATGACGACCACGCGGCGGGTCGTGGCGAGGAGTTCCTCGGCCGTGGGCAGCGGCTTGCGCTGCATGGAGGCGAGGGCGCCGCGGTGCACGTGGTAGCCGGTGACGCGTTCGGCGAGCTCGGGGCTGACGGCGTAGACCGGGGCCGGGAGTTCGTCGATGACGTCGCGCATGACGTCGACCCACTTGGCGGAGAGCAGCATCGAGCGCATCTCGTACCCGGCGTCCTTCGCGCGTCTGATGACCTTCTCGCCCTCGGCGATGAAGAGGCCTTCGGCGGGCTCGCGCCGGCGCCGCAGTTCGACGTCGGTCAGGCCCGTGTAGTCGCGCAGGCGCGGGTCGTCGGGGTCCTCGACGGTGATGAGATCAGCCACAGGGTGATACTGCCTTGTCCTGGGTGCGGTGCCAACGGCCTGTCAGGCGCTGGTGCTGGGGGCGTTGACGCGGACGACCTCGCCGATGACGATGACGGCCGGCGGGCGGACCTCCTCGGCCCGGACCCGCTCGCCGACCGTGGCGAGGGTGGCGTCCACCCGGCGCTGGGTGGCGGTGGTGCCCTCCTGGACGACCGCGACCGGGGTGTCGGCCGCGCGCCCGTGCCGTACGAGCGCCTCGGCGATCAGACCGATCTTGTCGACGCCCATCAGGATCACCAGGGTGCCGGTGAGCTTGGCGAGGGCGGCCCAGTCCACGAGGGAGCGCGCGTCGTCGGGCCCGACGTGCCCGCTGACCACGGTGAACTCGTGGGCCACACCGCGGTGGGTGACCGGGATGCCGACGGCGCCGGGCACCGAGATGGAGCTGGAGATGCCGGGCACGACGGTGCACGGGATCCCCGCCTCCGCGAGCGCCTGGAGCTCCTCCATGCCGCGGCCGAAGACGTACGGGTCCCCGCCCTTGAGCCGCACCACGGCCTTGCCGGCCTTGGCGTGCTCGATCAGCGCGTTGTTGATGGCCTCCTGGGCCATGAAACGGCCGTACGGGATCTTCGCGGCGTCGATGACCTCGACGTGCGGCGGAAGCTCGTCGAGCAGGTCACGGGGGCCGAGGCGGTCGGCGATGACGACGTCGGCCTCGGCGAGGAGGCGGCGGCCGCGCACGGTGATGAGGTCCGGGTCGCCGGGCCCGCCGCCGACGAGGGAGACGCCGGGGGTGCGGGTGCGGGCGGCCGTGAGGGTGCCGTCGCGCAGCCCCTCGACGACCGCGTCCCGGACGGCGGCGGAACGGCGCGGGTCGTTGCCGCTCAGCACGGCGACGGTCACGCCCTCCACGCGGCCGGTGGCCGGGGTCCAGGCGGTGGCGGCCTCGGCGTCGTCGGCCCGGACGCACCAGACCCGCTCGCGCTCGGCCTCGGCGGAGGCACGGTCGTTGGCCTCGCGGTCCCGGGTGGCGATGAGGGCGTACCAGGCACCGGCCAGGTCGCCGTCCTCGTAGCGGCGGCGCTCCCAGCGGATCTCGCCGGTCTCGGCCATGGCGTCCACGGAGGGGGTGGCGGAGGGCGAGACGAGCAGGACGTCGGCGCCGGACGCGATGAGCGCGGGGAGGCGGCGCTGGGCGACCTGGCCGCCGCCGATGACGACGACGCGGCGGCCGGCGAGTCGGAGACCGACGGGGTACGCGGGGTGTTCGGCCATGGCGGTGCGGCTCCTGATGCGGCGGTCGCTCTGTCTTGCCGCTGCGGCTTTGGAGCGGCGGGGTGCGTGTGCGGTGTCGTGTGGCGCGGTGCTGACGTGCGGCTTTCCTGTGCGGGTCCACGATACGGCCCGGCGGTGGCGCGGGGCGGGCCGGGCCCGCTGCGCGGGGCTCCTGGGGCTCCGCCCCAGACCCCGCGCCTCAAACGCCGGCGAGGCTGGAGCGGGCTGGGGCCGCCTGCCGAGAACGGCTGGATTCCCCGGCCCGCCGGCGATTGAGGCGTGGGGGTCCCCCCGGACGGCGTCTGGGGGGACCCCCCGGCCCGGGGCTACTTTTCCGTGACGCCCGCCGAGTCGAAGGTGGCCACCTCGTGCATCGCGCGGGCCGCGCTCTGGACCAGCGGGAGGGCCAGCAGGGCGCCCGTGCCTTCGCCGAGGCGGAGGTCCAGGTCGACCAGGGGGCGCAGGCCGAGCTTGTTCAGGGCCGCCACGTGGCCCGGCTCCGCGCTGCGGTGACCCGCGATGCACGCCGACAGGGATTCGGGGGCGATGGCGCGGGCCACCAGGGCGGCCGCGCCGGCGCTGACGCCGTCCAGGATGACCGGCGTGCGCAGGGATGCTCCGCCCAGGAGGAGGCCCACGATCGCCGCGTGCTCCAGGCCGCCGATGGCGGCCAGGACGCCGATCGGGTCCGCCGGGTCGGGCTGGTGGAGTTCCAGGGCCCGGCGTACGACCTCGACCTTGCGGGCGTGCGTCTCGTCGTTGATGCCGGTGCCGCGGCCGGTGACCTCCGCCGGGTCGACGCCCGTGAAGACCGAGATCAGGGCGGCGGAGACCGTGGTGTTCGCGATGCCCATCTCGCCGGTCAGCAGCGCCTTGTTGCCGGCCGCGACGAGGTCGCGGGCCGTCTCGATGCCCACCTCGATCGCCGCGATCGCTTCCTCACGGGTCATCGCCGGGCCGGTGGAGAGGTCGGCCGTACCGGGGCGGACCTTGCGCGGGAGCAGGCCCGGCGTGGACGGGAGGTCGCCCGCGACGCCGACGTCGATGACGCAGACCTCCGCGCCCACCTGGTTCGCGAACGCGTTGCAGACCGCGCCGCCGCCGAGGAAGTTGGCGACCATCTGGGTCGTGACCTCCTGGGGCCACGGGGTGACTCCCTGGGCGTGGACCCCGTGGTCACCCGCGAAGATCGCAACCGCTGCCGGCTCCGGGATCGGCGGCGGGCAGACCCGGGAGAGGCCCGCGAGCTGCGCCGAGATGATCTCCAGCATGCCCAGGGCCCCGGCGGGCTTGGTCATGCGCTTCTGGCGCTCCCAGGCCTCGCCGAGCGCCTTCGCGTCGAGCGGGCGGATGCTGGCGACCGTCTCCGAGAGCAGGTCGTGCGGCTCCTCGCCGGGCAGCGCGCGGCGCCCGTACGTCTCCTCGTGGACGACCCAGGACAGCGGGCGGCGCTGGGACCAGCCGGCCTGCGCGAGCTCGGGCTCCTCGGGGAACTCGTCGACGTAGCCGACGCACAGGTAGGCGACGACCTCCAGGTGCTCCGGCAGGCCGAGCTCGCGGACCATCTCGCGCTCGTCGAAGAAGCTGACCCAGCCGACGCCGAGGCCCTCGGCGCGGGCGGCGAGCCAGAGGTTCTCGACGGCGAGGGCCGAGGAGTACGGGGCCATCTGCGGCTGGGTGTGCCGGCCGAGGGTGTGGCGGCCGCCGCGGGTGGGGTCGGCGGTGACGACGATGTTCACCGGGGTGTCGAGGATGGCCTCGATCTTGAGTTCCTTGAACTGCTTGGCCCTGCCCTTGGGCAGCGACTTCGCGTAGGCCTCGCGCTGGCGCTGGGCGAGCTCGTGCATCGTCCGGCGGGTCTCGGCCGAGCGGATGACGACGAAGTCCCAGGGCTGGGAGTGGCCGACGCTGGGGGCGGTGTGGGCCGCCTCCAGGACGCGGAGCAGCACCTCGTGCGGGATCGGGTCGGTACGGAAGCCCTTGCGGATGTCGCGGCGCTCGCGCATGACGCGCAGGACGGCCTCGCGCTCGGCGTCGGCGTAGGCGGGGGCCGGGTCGCCGGCGTGCTCGCCTGCCTGCTCGCCTGCGGCGGGCTCGGCCGGGGCCAGCGCCTCGGGCTCGGCCTCGGCCGCAGCGACCGGCTCGGGCTGCGCCGCGGCGGGCTCCGGCTGGACCGGCTCGGCCACGACGGCCTCGACCGGGACGACCGGCTCCGGCGCGACCTCGATCAGCTCCGGCGCGACGGGCTCCTCATGGGCGACCGGCTCGGGCTGCGCCGGGGCCGGCTCCGGCTGGACCGGCTCGGCCACGACGGCCTCGACCGGCACGACCGGCTCCGGCGCGACCTCGGCCGGCTCCGGCGCGACGGCGACGGGCTCGACGGGCTCGGGCTGCACGGGCTCGACTGCAACGGCCTCGACCGGGACGGCCGGCTCGGGCTGCGCCGGGGCCGGCTCCGGCTGGACGGGCTCGGCCACGACGGCCTCGACCGCGGCCACGGGCACGGGCCCGACCTCGATCGGCTGCGGCTCGGGGGCCTCGACTGCCGCGGGCGCCTCGGCGACCACGGGCTGCTGCTCGGGCTGCACGGGCTGTCCCGGCTGCTCGGGCTGTCCCGGCTGCTCGGGCTGAGCCACCGTTTCTGCGGGTACCGCGAGCGGCTCCGGCTCCACGGGCGGCTGCGCGGGCTCGGCCTCCGGCGCGGCGACCGGCTCCGGCGCGGCGACCGGCTCCGCCGCCCACGGCCCACCGGCCTGCGGCGGGATCCCGCCCGGCTGCGGGACGGGGGCCGCGACGGCCTCGGCGCGCGGGACGTCCAGGTATTCCGGGCCCGTGGTCGGGGGCCCCTCCTGGCGGAGCGGCGCGGGCACCACCGGGGTGCTCGGCACGGCGCCCACCGGAGCGGCCTGAGCGGGGGGCGCGGCCGGGCCGCGGTCGGCGAGGGAGCGTACGACTCCGCCGGTGGCCTCGGGCACGGGCGGGCCCATGTGCAGCGGGCGCCGGACGGGGGCCGCGGGAGCGGCCGGGGCGGCGGGCTGGGGTACGACGAGCCCGCCGAGGTCGAGCGCGCCGGAGTCACGGCCGCCCGCCTCGTGCGCGCCCGCGCTGTAGCCGGTGTCGGGGAAGGAGGGCTGGGGGAACTCGGGGTACGCGGCCGGCTCGGTGTACGCCACCGGGGCCCCGGGGTACGCGGGCTCGGCGCCGAAGGACGCGTCGGTGAACAGCTGCGGCTCGGGGAGCTGGGGGTCCACGGGGAAGACGGGGGCCGGCGGGACGACCTGGGGGTCGCTCCACGCGCCCTGGCCGCTCGGCATCAGCAGCAGTTCCTCGTCCTCCGGCTCGGCCGGGTTGTCCATGAGGTCCTGGAAGGCGTAGCCGCCGGGAATCGGTGCCGGGATCTGGACCGGAGCGGGGATGCCCTGCTGATCCACCATGCCCGCACTGTCCGGGAGACCCTCGCCCGGTACCTGGCCGGTGTCAGTCATGCTTACCCCTCGCCCATCGGTTCTGCCTCGTCGGTCGCCCGGTCGCCCACGAGGCCTCCAAGCGGAGTTGCCGTGCGGGGCCGGCGTGCGACGACTCCGTCCCACATACGCCTGCACGACAACCAGTAAGCATTGTCGCGCCCGTTAGCCATCGTGGCGGCCATAACCGCCACGGTCCTCTGTGGACTGCGCCACGTCGCGCGTTCCGGCGGTGTCGCGATGCCCGGAACGCCGGGGCAGTACGACGATCGGCCAGCCTACCCCGGCCCTCGTCTCAGCGGGTCACAGGACGTTCTGCCGACAGGAGGAACACCACGGAACGGTCCTGTTCGGCCCAGGTGCGGGGGTCCAGGGCGACGGACTGGAGCAGGGCGCACTCGACGGCGTAACCGTGTTCGGTGAGGGTGCGGCCGATGGCCTCCGCCTCGTCGCGGGTGGAGGCGTGGCTGACGATCCGTTCGGGGCGGCGGTCGGCGACGGCCGCGACGACCTCGGCCCCGCCGCCGCCGACGCGGACGACGTCGGGCTCGGGCAGGTTCTCCAGTACGTGCGGTGCCCGCCCGGCGACGACCTGGAGCTGCACTCCGCGCTTGCGGGCGGCGGCAGTTACGCGTTCGCAGGCGCGCGGGTCGGCGTCGACCGCGATGACGGCGGCGCCGAGGACGGCGGCGTCCACGGCCACGCCGCCGGAGCCGGCGCCGATGTCCCAGACGAGGTCGCCGGTGCGCGGGCCGAGTCGGGCGAGCTGGGCCGCGCGCAGCTGCGCCGACTCCCCTTCGCCCGCGTCGGGCTGCGGGCGCGCCCAGCCCCGGTCGCCGGAGTGGGCGGCGCCCTGGCCGAGCAGCCAGCCCGGGTCGGCGGCCGGGGTCTGTCCTGCGCCGCCGATGACGATGACGACGTTGGGGTCGCGCCAGCTGTGGTCGGCGGCCTTGTCGGAGGTGAGGACGCTCACCTGCTCCCGGTCCGTGCCGAGTTCCTCGCAGACGACGAAGGTGCGGTGGACTCCGTCGAGGAGCAGGGCCAGTTCGGCGGGGCCGGCGCCGGGCGAGGTGAGGACGGCGACCTTGGCGTGGGCGCGGCAGACGTTGACGGCGCGGCGCAGGGTGCGGGGGTGGGCGACGACGACCTGGGCGTCGTCCCAGGGCATGCCGGCGCGGGCGAAGGCGGCGGCCACGGAGGAGACGGCCGGGACCACCTCGACCTCCAGGCCGTGCTCGGGGGCGCGCAGGGTGCGTACGACGCCGAAGAAGCCGGGGTCCCCGTCGGCGAAGACCACCGCGGTGCCGCGGTGGCCGGCGATGCGGCGGGCGGCGAGGCCGAGGCTGCCGAGGCGGATGCGTTCGGCGGTGGGCGGGACCTCGGGGAGGGCGAGGTGGTGGGCGGCGCCGGCCACGAGGGTGGCGGCGGAGAGCGCGGACCGGGCGGCCGCGGTCAGGGGCGAACCGTCCCAGCCGATCACCGTGACCCGGTCGGCCATCGTCGTCAGTCTCCTGGTGTGGGGGCGGGCGAAGCTTCGTCGGGGGCGGGCACGGTGAGACTACCCGGTCATCGGTTCAGTTCCAGTCGGCGCCGACGGCGCGGCCGTGCGCGTCGGCCCGCTGCCCGAAGGCGGTGCTGCCCGCGTACCCGTCGTAGGAGTCGTAGCCATCGTATCCGTCGCCTTCGTCGAGGTCCTCGGGGACGAGGCTCCAGACGATGAGGTCGGTGCGGGTGTCGGTCCAGGCTCCGTCGGGCGTCTGCGTGCGCACTATCCACGCGTTGCGCAGCACGCCTTCGCTGATGCAGCCGATCTTCTGGGCGACCTGCTGGGAGGCGGTGTTGTCGGCGGCGGTGCGCAGTTCGAGGCGCTCGAACCCCTGGTCGCGGAAGAGCCATTGGGCGACGGCCAGGACGGATTCGCTGGCGTAGCCCTCGCCGCGGGCCCAGGGGGCGGTGACGTAGCCGACCTCGGTGGCGCGGGTGCGCCAGTTGGTGTTCCGGAGGTGGACGATGCCGACGAGGCGCTGGGTGAGGAACTCGGTGACGGCGAAGACGATGCCGCGGCCCTCGGTGCGTTCGGTGTGGGAGTCGCGGGTGGCCCAGCCGTGCGCGTCGGCGTGGGTGTAGGGGTGCGCCACGGTGGTCCAGGCGGTGACGTACTCGTCGTTCATCATCTCGGTGAGCGCGGTGACGTCCTCTTCCTCGAAGGGGCGCAGCACCAGCCGTTCCGTGCTGATGGTGACGTCCGGGAAGGTGGTAGTCATGCGCAGCTCCATGCCTGAGAAACGTGGTGCGACCGTGGTGCGATGCGACCGTGGTGAGGGACCGTTCGTACGCGGCCGCCTCCACGGGTCGTAGGCCACAGCATGCAGCATCGACCGGGGGATGTGCAGGGCCGGGTTGCCCGGAAGCGGGCAGAGCTCGGCCCCGCGCGCCGTCAGGGGCGTGCGGGGCCGAGATTCCTGACTGCGGGGCCGGGCCCGGGGGCTGACCGGCCCCGGCTCAGGAGGCCGGGGTGCCGAAGGCCGGGATGACCGAGCCCTGGTACTTCTCCTCGATGAACTTCTTGACCTCGTCGGAGTTCAGCAGCTTGGCGAGCTTCTGGATCCGCGGGTCGTTCTGGTTGCCTTCCTTGACCGCGAGGAAGTTGGCGTAGGGGTTGCCCTCGGCCTTCTCCAGGATCAGGGCGTCCTTGGCGGGCGACAGCTTGGCCTCGATGGCGTAGTTGCCGTTGATGACGGCGGCGTCCACGTCGTTCAGGGCGCGCGGGACCGTGGCGGCCTCCAGCTCCTTGAACTCCAGGCCCTTCTTGTCGGTGATGTCGGACAGCTTGGCGCTGGTGCCGACGCCCTCCTTGAGGGTGATCAGGTTGTTCGCGGCGAGCAGCTGGAGCGCGCGGCCCTCGTTGGTGGTGTCGTTGGGCACGGCGATGGTCTGGCCGGCCTTGATGTCGGCTATCGCCTTGACCTTCTTGGAGTAGAGGCCGAGGGGCTCCAGGTGCACGTTCACGACGGGCACGACGTGCGTGTTGTTCTTCTTGTTGAAGTCGTCGAGGTACGGCTTGTGCTGGAAGAAGTTGCCGGCGACCTGCCCCTGCTCGGTGGCGGTGTTCGGCAGGACGTAGTCCGTGAACTCCTTGACGTCGAGCTTGAGGCCCTCCTTCGCCGCGAGGTTGTCCTTGACGAAGTTCAGGATGTCGGCGTGCGGGCTCGGGGAGGCCGCGATGACGAGCGGCTTGCTCTCGTCGGTCTTGCCGCCGTCGGCCTTGCCGGAGGACGGGTCCGAGGAGCTGCCGCAGGCGGTGAGGCCGAGGGCGAGCGCGGTGGCCGTGGCGGCGAGGGCGGTGAGCTTGATGTTCTTACGCACGAAGAGTGCCTTTCTTGCTGAACAAGTACCGAAGACTTGCTGGTGGTGGCCCAAGCACGACAAGTGCGGGCTCTGTGGGGTGGGAAGGTCGGGGGCGGCCCGTGGGCCGGTCAGGCGGTGCGGCCGCGGCGGGCCAGGAGGCGGACCACGCCGTCGCCGGCCAGCTGGACCACCGTGACGAGGACGATCAGGACCGCGACGGTGGCGACCATGAAGCCGGTCTCGAAGCGCTGGAAGCCGTACGTGATGGCCTTGGAGCCGAGTCCTTCGCCGCCGACGGCGCCGGCCATGGCGGAGTAGCCGACGAGGGTGATGACGGTGGTGGTGACACCGGCGACCAGCGAGGGCAGGGCCTGCGGCAGGAGCACCTTGCCGACGAGGGTGGGGATGCCGCCGCCCATGGACTCGACGGCCTCGATCAGGCCGTGGTCCACCTCGCGGACGGCGGTCTCGACGAGCCGGGCGAAGAAGGGGACGGCGCCGATGGCCAGCGGGACGATCATGGCGGTGGGGCCGATGAAGGTGCCGACGACCGCGGTGGTGACCGGGATCAGGAAGATCAGCAGGATGATGAACGGCAGCGAGCGGCCTATGTTCACGATCACGCCGAGGACCTTGTTGAGCGGCTGGTTCTGCAGCAGGCCGCCCTTGTCGGTGAGCACCAGCAGGATGCCGATGGGCAGTCCGCCGAGCACGGTCACCAGGGTGGACCACAGCACCATGTAGAGGGTGTCGTAGGTGCCCTGGGTGAGCAGGGGCTGCATTTCGGACCAGGTCACTTCGCACCATCCTTGACCAGCGCGGCCAGTTCGTCGTCGATCTCGTCGGCCTCGTCGATCACGTCGACCTGGAGGCCCTGCTCACGCAGGAAGCCCACCGGCACGACGTTGTCCTCGTAGCGGCCGGGCAGTTCGATGCGCATGCGGCCGATCAGCCGGCCGGCGACGGTGTCCATCGCGGCGCCGAGGATCGAGATGTCGATGTTGTACGTGCGCGAGAGCTGCGAGATGACCGGCTGGGCGGCGGCCTCGCCGTGGAAGGTGACGTCGACGACGGTGCGGTCGGGGCCGGTGGCCGCGCCGGTGACCGGGAAGAGCTCGCCCGCCAGCTCGGAGCCGGGGGTGGCGAGCAGTTCGGCGACGGTGCCGGACTCGACGATCCGGCCGTTCTTCATCAGGGCGGCCGAGTCGCAGACGGTCTTGACCACGTCCATCTCGTGCGTGATGAGCAGAACGGTGAGGCCGAGCTGCTGGTTGAGGTCGCGCAGCAGCTTGAGGATGGAGCGGGTGGTCTCGGGGTCCAAGGCGCTGGTGGCCTCGTCGGAGAGCAGCACCTTGGGGTCGCCGGCCAGGGCGCGGGCGATGCCGACGCGCTGCTTCTGGCCGCCGGAGAGCTGCGTGGGGTAGGCCTTGGCCTTGTCGGCGAGGCCGACCAGGTCGAGGAGTTCGAGCGCCTTGCGGGAGCGCTCGCGGCCGGAGACGCCGAGGATCTCCAGCGGCAGTTCGACGTTGCCCTGGACGGTGCGCGAGGACAGCAGGTTGAAGTGCTGGAAGACCATGCCGATGCGGCTGCGGGCCTCGCGGAGCTCCTTGCCGGCGCGGCGGCCGCGGCCGGCGAGCGCGGTGAGGTCGACTCCGTCGACGCTCACGGTGCCGGTGGTGGGGCGCTCCAGCAGGTTCACGCAGCGGATCAGGGAGGACTTGCCGGCGCCGCTCTGGCCGATGACTCCGTACACCTCGCCCTCACGGACGTGGAGATCGACGCCGTCCAGGGCGGTGACCTCGCGGCCACGGGACTGGTAGACCTTCGTGAGGCCCGATGTGGTGATCACAGGATTTCCGTCGCTGTCGAGTGCACGGCGCAGCGGGGTGCCGGGCACGGGGCAAACATCTGGGGACGCGATACGGGACGAACCGTCAGAAAACGATGGCTTGGTCGCATGCGCGGGGCAGGAGTGAGCCGTGCCGTTCATCAGCTGGTGACGCTCTGGCGCGGCTGGTCTCGCTTCGGGGCGCGAGGCTCAGGAAGGGGCCCTCAGAAGGCGCACATTCGACACATACAACGAGCACCGGGCGTCATCGTCGCCTCGGTCGCAAGGGTGCGGCTGCTCGTCGTGGTCATGGGCCCAAGTAAAGCAGACGCCTCCCCTGACCGATCAACAATGTCCGGATAGCGGACGCATTCTGCCCGCATACCGGACGACATCCGCCCGTGCCCCTTGCCTTGCTCCTGCCCCTGACCTGCGCTGACGCGACTCACGGGCCCGTACGGCGGCACCAGCCCGGAGCCCGGCGGGAGGGCCTATGTGGTCAAGACCACGGTCCCCGCAGCGCACGCGGCCACCGGAGCGCGAAGCCGGCCGGAAGGGGCGCGCGCATCGGGTCTTCCGGCCCGTAATACCCTCGCTGCATGCTCGACGCCCTGACGGTCGCCATAGGCGTGGCCGCACTCGCACTCGCCGCCTGGTGCGGCCACGCCGCATGGCGCGACCAGCCGACCAAGGACTGGCACTTCATCGGCATGGCCGTCGTGACCGTGCTGGTCCTGGTCCAATTGGTGATCGGTCTGGTCAAGCTGGGCCAGGGCGAGAAGCCCGACGAGGGCACGGTGATCTTCGTGGCGTACCTGGTGGGCGCGTTCGCCGCGGTGCCGGCGGCCGGAATGCTCTCGCTGACCGAGCGGACCAGGTGGGGATCGGTGACGGTGGCCGCCGGCGCGGTCGTCCTCGCCGTCCTCGAAGTGCGGCTCCACGACATCTGGGGAACCACCGGTGCCTGACGCTGAGACGACGACCGCCACTCCCGCCGGGCGCAAGCGGCTGGTCTCCGGGCCCGGGCTGCTGCTGGTGTGGCTCTACGGGGTGATGGTGGTGGGCGCGGTCTCGCGCTCCGCCTTCCAGATCTCCACCGAGTTCGACAAGGCGCCGCTCGCGTACTCGCTGTCCGCCGTGGCGGCGCTGGCCTACGCCTTCATCACGTACTCGCTGGTGCGCGGCGGGGAGACGGCCCGCAAGGCGGCGCTGGTCTGCTGCGCCGCCGAGCTGGCCGGTGTGCTGGCGGTGGGCACCTGGACCCTCGTGAACCCCGACGCCTTCCCCGACACGACCGTGTGGTCGGCCTTCGGGATGGGGTACCTGTTCATCCCGGTGATCCTGCCGATCACCGGGATGCTCTGGCTGCGCACGAAGCGCTGAGCGAACGGGCCCAGGGCGACCGGGCACAGGACGACTGCGGACCTGCCGACTACGCGCTGACCGTGAAGTCGGTCGGGTCCTTGGCCTCCTTCTCCAGGATCACCAGCTGGACCCCGTCGGAGGCCGTGCGGCCGCCGACCTTGACGTAGCCGGCCTTGCGGTAGAGGCGCAGGTTGGACTCGCTCTTGTGTCCGGTGTGCAGGCGGAAGCGAGTGGTGGTGCCGGGGCTCGCGAGGGCCTCCTCGACCGCGCGCAGCAGGCGCGCGCCGAGTCCGTGGCCCTGCAGGCGCGGGTGGACGCACAGCTTGGCGATCTTGCCGGTGCCGTCCTCGTCCACGCTGCCGCGCACGGTGCCGACGATCTCGTCGCCGAGCCGGGCCACCAGGACCGTGTCCGCCGCCAGCTCTCCCTTGAGGGAGTCCAGGGACTGGGTGAGCGGCTGGATGAGGTAGTTGCCGTACAGCTCGGCCTCGCGCTGGAAGGCCAGGTACTGCAGTTTGAAGATCTGCTCAGCGTCCTCGGCAGCCGCCGCCGAAATGGTCACGCTCATGCCCATGTGCGCATGCCTCCAGCTCACCTGGTAGCCCGTTGGTCTACCGCTCCTTTCCCCGAAGGCCAGGAGCCGCAACCTCTGCAGCCAGCATTCTGCGCAGACATCCCAGGCAACGGGAACGGACGGGCCCCAAACTTCCTTGTGAGATACCCAACTCTCCTGCGATTTCACGGTAAGTGAGGTCTCTGGGCGAAAGAAATGCCTTCATCAGCTCGGGACAGCGTCCGGGCAACCGGGCGACCGCCGATCGGAGTGCGCGGTTCACCTCACCGTGCAGAAGGGCGTCTTCCGGTTCGGTCCCCGCGGCCGGTTCGCGTCCGACGGCCGGCTCGTCTCCCGCGCTGTCGCCGACCGGCGGGCCGTCGTACGGGACCTCCCGGCGGGCCCGGCGCCGGGCCAGGCGGGCCTCCGCGCGTACCGCCCGGCGCAGCCAGCGCGCCGGCTCCGCCGGCTCGGCGGGATCGGGGGCGCGCCGGTCGCTCTCCAGCAGCCTGACCCAGACGGCTTGTTCCAGGTCGGCCGCGTCCATTCCGGTGCCCGCGGCCTCCGCGGCCGCCTCCGCGGAGAGCAGCGGGCCGAGCTTCTCAAAGAGGTCAGCCTTCAGCAGGTCCATGCCGGGCGGGACGAGTGGGCCGGGCCTGGCGGTTTCCCCACCGGGCCCGGCCCACTCGTTCGGGAAGGCGCGCTCAGCCGTTGACGGGGCGTCGGCCCGGGCGGAAGGCCTCGGCCGCGAGCAGTCCGGTGTCCGGGTTGTCGGTGAAGATCCCGTCGATGCCCTGTTCGAAGTACGTCCGGAAGGCGGCGAGGGCGTCGCCGTAGGCGGCAGGGTCCGTGCCCTTGCGGTACTCGGCCGGCAGGAAGCTGTTCTCGTTGCGCGCGGTATAGGGGTGCAGCACCAGCCCGTGCGCGTGGGCGTCCTTCACCAGGGTGGTCGGGGCTCCGAGCCTGCCGTCCGCCGTGCGCGGGAGGATCAGGTCCATGGTCGGGCCGATGCCCTGGGCGAAGCCGGCGATCCACTTCAGGCCCTCGGGCTTGACCAGGTCCGCGACCGTCCGCGGGTCCTTGGCCTGTTCGAAGTCCCAGGGACGCGTGTTCGCCGCGGAGAGCAGCACCACGCGGGGCGCGGAGACCAGCCGGGAGAGCCGCTGGATGCTGGAGGGCTCGAAGGACTGGAGGAAGACCGCCGAGTCGTGGCGGTCGCGTCCGTAGCGGCGCAGCAGCTTGGCGAGGGGCTCTTCCAGCCCGAGGCCCAGGGCCCGGAAGTAGCTGGGGTGCTTGGTCTCCACGTGCAGCCAGACCTGCCTGTCGCGCCGGCGGCCCTCCCGGTTGGCCCAGCGCAGCACCTCCTCGAAGGTGGGCACCGCCCACTGGCCGTCGTAGAGGGTGTTCCGCTGCCGGACGGCGGGGATGCGTTCCTTCGCGCGCAGGGTCTTCAGCTCGGCGAGGGTGAAGTCCTCGGTGAACCAGCCGGTGACGGAGACCCCGTCGACGGACTTGGTGGTGCGCCGGGCGGCGAACCCGGGGTGGTCGGCGACGTCCGTGGTACCGCCGATCTCGTTCTCGTGGCGGCACACCAGGTGCCCGTCCTTGGTCGGGACCAGGTCCTGCTCGATGACGTCGGCGCCCAGGTCGAGGGCGAGCTGGTAGGAGCCGAGCGTGTGCTCCGGCCGGTAGCCGCTGGCTCCGCGGTGCCCGATGACCGTCGGGTAGGGGAGGTCCCGGTGGCCTCCGTCGCCGTGCCCGCCGCTCGCGGCGGACGCGGATCCCGCCCCGAATCCGGTGATGCCGCCCCCGGCCGCCAGGACGGCCGCCCCCAGGACCGTGCGCCGCGCTGCCCCACCCTGTGTCATGAGTGCCACTCCTCGTCGTCGTGCCCTGATCGGCGTGCCGATGGTAGGCAAACGGGGGTGGCCGAGGGGGGTGCGGCGACGGCACATCCGGGGAACTTGGCGGAAACGTGTGTCAACACTGCGTATCCGACACGTGAACCCGATGTGCGCTCGGACCTGACCCGCGAGTATCGTCCTCACCTGCACCACCGCCGTGTGGTGAGTGCGAGAACCCGCTTTTCGATGCCGGAGGGCCCACGTTGTTCCGTACGCGCCTCATCAAAGCCACTGTCGGACCGGTCATGCGCATGATGTTCCGCACCCGCGTGGAGGGCGTCGAGAACATCCCCGGCGACGGACCGGTGATCCTGGCGGGCAACCACCTCACCTTCATCGACTCCATGATCCTTCCGCTGGTCTGCGACCGTACGGTCCACTTCATCGGCAAGGACGAGTACGTGACGGGCAAGGGCGTCAAGGGGCGCGCCATGGCCTGGTTCTTCACCGGGGCCGGCATGATCCCCGTGGACCGTGACGGGGCCAACGGCGGGGTCGCGGCCCTGATGACCGGCCGCCGGATCCTCGAAGAGGGCAAGATCTTCGGCATCTACCCCGAGGGCACCCGCTCCCCCGACGGCCGGCTCTACCGCGGCCGCACCGGCATCGCCCGCCTGACCCTGATGACCGGCGCCCCCGTGGTCCCGTTCGCGATGATCGGCACCGACAAGCTCCAGCCCGGCGGCGCCGGCATGCCACGCCCCGGCCGCGTCACCGTCCGCTTCGGCGAGCCGATGGAGTTCTCCCGCTACGAGGGCATGGACCGCGACCGCTACGTGCTGCGCGCCGTCACCGACTCGGTGATGGCCGAGGTCATGCGGCTCTCGGGGCAGGAGTACGTGGACATGTACGCCACCAAGGCGAAGGCCGCGTAGCCCCGCCCGCCCCGCTACTGACGCTGGAGTGACCGGCTGACGCCCGCCGCCGTGGTGGTGGCGAGGATCCAGCCGGTCACGATCAGCAGGTACGACAGCCACTGGTGCCAGCCGCCCGGCGCGAAGGCCGCCTCCTGGCCGAAACTGACGATCGGCACCATCAGGTCGATCGTGTAGAAGACCGCGTTGAAGTCCGGCGCCTCCCCCGCCTTCAAGGCGCGCGGGGGGTCGATCCCGTACGCGATCGACCCGGTCATCAGCAGGGCCACCAGCCAGCCCGCCGCACGCAGCGGCCGGAAGCCGTAGCCGACGGTCGCGTCCTGGAGCAGGCCCCACGCCCGGGCGGCCCGGGGCAGGGTGTGACGGTGCCTGCGCAGCTTCGCGAGCTGGACGGTCCGGGCGGCCGCCTCGTCGCCCGCCGTACGGTAGGCCGCCGCGAGCTGTTCGTAGGCGTACGTGAGGTAGCCGGACTCCTCCCGCTCCAGGGCGGGCAGCCGCTGCTCGGCGGGGAGGTGCGGGGCGAGGGTGCGGTAGGTCAGGCCGTCGATGGCGATCCGCTCGGGCCAGGCCTCCGGGTCGATGTGGAGCAGCTCGACGGTGGACCGGCGTAGGTTCACATCGCCCCGGATCGTTTCGCAGCGGCGCAGCCACAGCTCGCCTATGGCGCAGCTGGAGGCGCGCAGGGCGGTTCCGTCCGGGTTGGCGAGGTCGGCACGGGAGAGGTTGGCCTGGCCGGGTATCCGGGAGCCGGTGAGGTTGAGCATTCCGCGGGCCTGTATCCGGTGCGCGCGCAGGTCGGTGCCGACAGTCAGGTTCTCGGCGTGCAGGGCGATCCCGCCCGGGGCGAGCAGCCGGGCGCGGTCGAGCTGGATCTGGCCGCCGACGGTGGCCCCGTTGAGGCGGAGCTGGCCGTGCACGGTCAGGTCGTTCGCGATGATGTCGGTGTCGACCTCGACGTGGTTGAGCTGGAGCGGGGGCTCGTCCGCCTCCTCGCCGGCCGTGGGGCCGATCACGGCCCCCTGGAGGAAGAGGCCCCCGGATATCTTGGAGCCCTGCAGCCGGACGGGGCCGACGATCCGGCAGTTGGACAGGCGCAGGACCACGTCGACGCGCAGCGTGGAAGCGGTCAGGCCGGGCAGCGTGGAGTAGCCGAGGACCAGGGCGCGCAACTGGGCCCCGTACATCAGGGGCTTGCGCTCGAACCAGCAGTCACGCAGCCGGATGGGGTGGTCGATGACGGCGTAGCGCAGGTCGAGCTTGCCCACGATCTTCGCGCCCTTGACCTTGAGGCCGGGGACCCGGCCCTCCACGACGGGGCAGGCGCCCAGCAGGATGGCCCGCAGCACCTCCGCGCGCAGGGTGCGGTCGAGGCCCCAGTCGGCTCCGTCGACGGAGCTGTCCTCGGGGGCGGCGCGGAAGTCGACCCCGTCGCCGCGCGGGAAGGCCTCCCAGACGCGGCGTTCCGCCGGGGTCAGATCGTTGATCTCCATCGCCGGGATGGTGTCCCGCAGTTCTACGAACTGTCAACTCCGGCCGGAACAGCACCCCTTCGGCGGGACGTCAGTGCTCGGTGCCGTCCTGGAGCCGCTGGCCCTTCAGCAGGAACCAGGCGGCCGCGGCGGTGACCAGCAGCACGGCCGCACCGACGCCGGAGGCGAGGCGCAGGCCGTCGACGAAGGCGTCCTGGGCGGCGCCCACCATCTGCGTGGCGGTGGCCGGGTCCAGTGACCTGGCGGCCTCGACCGCGCCGCCCAGGGATTCGTGCGCGGCGTCGGCCACCGGCCCGGCGGCGCCGGCCGGGGCGGTGAAGCCCTGGTAGACACCGGTGACGATGGAGCCGAGCAGGGCGATGCCGAGGGCGGCGCCGAGTTCGTACGCGGTCTCGGAGACCGCGGAGGCCGAACCGGCCTGCTCCTTGGGCACGCTGGAGAGGATCACGTCGGCGGTGACGGTGAAGGAGAAGCCGGCGCCGAGGCCGACGACGAGCAGGGCCACGCCGAGCAGCGGGTAGCCGGTCTCCTTGTGGATCACGGTCAGGACGGCCAGGGCCAGGCCGATGGCGCCGAGGCCGCCGGCCACGACGGACCGTACGGAGTACCTGCGGGCGTAGTTGCCCGCGATCAGGCCGGTGACCACCGCGCCGACGGCGGCGGGCAGTTCCGCGAGGCCGGCCTCCAGCGGCCCGCGTCCCTGAACGAGCTGGAGGAACTGCGAGAGGAAGAAGACCAGTCCGGAGAGGCCGAAGACGGTGAGCAGGTCGGCGAGGACCGCGCCGGAGAAGCCGCGGTGCTTGAAGAGCCGCATGTCGAGCAGCGGGGACGGCAGGGTGAACTGGCGGCGGACGAAGGCGTACAGGGCGCCCGCGCCGAGCCCCGCGGTGGCCACGACCTCCCAGGTGAGGCCGTGGGTGGCGACTTCCTTGACGGCGTAGACCACAGCGATGACGCCGACGAGCGAGAGGCCGACGCTGACCAGGTCCCAGGGGCCCGCGACCGGGTTCTTGGACTCGGGAAGCAGCTTGATGCCGACGAGGACCAGGGCGATCATCACGGGGAGGTTGATGAGGAAGACCGAGCCCCACCAGAAGTGCTGGAGCAGGGCTCCGCCGACGACCGGGCCGACGGCCGCGCCGGCGGAGGCGGTGGCGCCCCAGATGCCGATGGCGAGGCTGCGCTCCTTGGGGTCGTGGAAGATGTTGCGGATCAGCGCGAGGGTGGACGGCATCAGGGTGGCGCCCGCCACGCCGAGCAGGGCCCGGGCGACGATCATCATCTCGGGGCTGGTCGCGTAGGCGTTGAGGACCGAGACGGCGCCGAAGGCGGTGGCGCCGACGAGGAGCAGCTTCTTGCGGCCGATGCGGTCGCCGAGACTGCCCATCGACACGAGGAGTCCGGCGATGACGAAGGAGTAGATGTCGCCTATCCACAGCAGTTGGGTGCCGGACGGCTTGAGGTCCTCGCTGAGGGAGGGGGTGGCGAGGCCGAGTACGGTGGCGTCCACCGCGACCAGCAGCACGGCCAGGACGAGCACGGAGAGCGCGAGCCAGCGCCCCTTGCCCTTCTCCTCCGTCCCCGTCTGCCTGCTCAGCTGTTCGGTACGGCTCATTTCTCCACACTCCGTCTGACGCCACCGAGCAGCAGCTCGGTGATCATGTACTGAAAGTCCTTGGCTGCGACCCGGCCGTCCATGACGGCCCAGGCGCAGCTGCCGATGAGGCCGTAGAGGGCCTCGGTGAGCCAGGCCGGGCTCAGGTCGATCCGGATGTCGCCCTCTTGCTGGCCGCGCCGGAACAGGGCGGTGACGCGGGCGTCGAGCCGGGCCCATCCCTCGTGGATCTCGTCGCCTTCGAACAACTGGTTCTCGGTGACGAGGAAGGCCAGCAGTTCGGCGTTGGGCTCGGCCTGTGCGACGAGGCGTCTGAGCGCCTCCACGGCCGTGTCCTCGTCGAGGCGGGCGTTGTCGAACGCCACCTCGAACTCCCGGATGCCGAGTTCTTCGAGGGCCCGTACGAGGGCGTCGCGCCCGGCGAAGTGCCGGTGGAGGGTCGCGCGCCCGATCCCTGCGGCGCGGGCGACCTCGTCCATCGTGGCGGTCGATTTGCGGGAGAGCAGGGCGGCGGCGTCGCGGAGCACCTGGTCACGGTCCATGGCCATGAGACAAGCATACCCCAAATGAGACATCACTGTCTCATTCTCGCGGAAAATGGGCTGCCTCACGGGCAGCCGGAAGGGAATCTGACCCGATGAAGCCACTGCTGCTGATCGATGTCGACGGACCGCTGAACCCCTACGCGGCCAAGGCCCAGCGCCGCCCCGAGGGCTACACCACCCACCGGATGAGGCCGACGGGCTGGAGGGAGGCGGAGAGCGCGAAGCCGCTGCGGGTCTGGCTGAATCCCGCCCACGGGGAGGAACTGCTCGCACTGGCGGACGCGTACGAACTCGTGTGGGCCACGACCTGGAAGGACGAGGCGAACGACTGGATAGGCCCCCACCTCGGCCTGCCCCGGCTCCCCTTCATCGACTGGCCGTCGATGCACGGCCGCGCACCGCGCGGCACCTTCTGGAAGACCCAGTACGTCCTGGAGTACGCGGGCGGGCGTCCCTTCGCCTGGATCGACGACGACATCGGCGCCATGGACCACGAGTACGTCGAACAGCACCACCCGGCGCACGCACTGCTGCTGCGCATCGACGAGCAGATCGGCCTGACCGGGGAGGACTTCGACACCCTGGCGAACTGGGCGGACCCACTGTGATTCGATGACTACTACCCGTGCCCGTCCGGACGATGCACAGTCGTCAACGGACCGCGCCGGAAAATCCCCCATCGAACGAACGCTCCCCCTTCCGGAGGCCCTGATCATTTGGAGTGACCGTGCCCGCAAGACCTTTCCCGGCCGGTGCGTGAAGCGGGAGGCTCCTCTCCCGTGAGCCCTTACCCGGGGCGGGTTCACCTGCACTGAGTCCATCTTTTCGGCAGGGAGAGAACCATGAACGCATCGAAGAAGCTGGCCCTCGGGGCCACGGCGTTGGCACTGACGGTCGGCGGCGCGGTCGCCGTGTCCTCGGCGTCGGCCGAGCCGCACCAGGCGGCCCGGGCGGCGGCCACCACCACCGCCTGGGCCAAGGTCTCCGCGAACGGGCAGATCCTGGGCGGGCAGGGCATCACCGGGATCAACAAGTTCGGCATCGGCCGCTACAACATCACCACGTCGTCCGGCCTCAACGGATGCGCCCTCCTGGGCACCATCAACAGCAACGGCGGGAACGACCCCGGACCGGGCAGCTCGTCCATCCTGGTCGGCCAGGTGAACGGGAACACCCTCTTCATCCGCACCGCGACCCCGTCCGCGGGCGGCACCGCGGCCGTCGACAGCGACCGGCCGTTCTCCCTCGGCATCGTCTGCCCGTAACGCCGAAGGGGCGGGGGAGCCCATCCGCTCCCCCGCCCCCGGCCACGCTCGGGACTACTGCTTGTGGACGGCCCAGGCGTGCTGGATGACCAGGTCCGCCTTCAGCTCGGTCAGCTGGACCGCGACCGCCGACGGGGCGGTGCCGCCGCGGCCGTTGCGGGAGGCGAGGGCGCCCTTGACGTTGAGGACGGTCCGGACCTCGGGGGTCAGGTGCTCCGAGATCTTCGCGAACTGCTCGTCCGTGAGCTCGTCCAGCTCGATGCCGAGCGCCTCGCACTCCTTCACGCACTCGCCGGCCACCTCGTGCGCCACCCTGAACGGCACGCCCTGCTTGACCAGCCACTCCGCGATGTCGGTCGCGAGCGAGAAGCCCGCCGGCGCCAGCTCCTCCATCCGCTCCCGGTTGACCGTGAGGGTGGCCATCATGCCGGTGAAGGCCGGCAGCAGGACCTCGAGGGTGTCGCAGGAGTCGAAGACCGGCTCCTTGTCCTCCTGAAGGTCCCGGTTGTAGGCCAGGGGCAGCGCCTTGAGCGTGGCGAGCAGACCGGTCAGGTTGCCGATGAGGCGGCCCGACTTGCCGCGCGCCAGCTCCGCGATGTCCGGGTTCTTCTTCTGCGGCATGATCGACGAGCCGGTGGAGAAGGCGTCGTGCAGCGTCACGAAGGAGAACTCCTTCGTGTTCCAGATGATGATCTCCTCCGCGATCCGGGACAGGTTGATCCCGATCATCGCGGTGACGAAGGCGAACTCGGCGACGAAGTCGCGCGAGGCCGTGCCGTCGATGGAGTTGCCAACCGAGCCCCGCTCGAAGCCCAGGTCGGCGGCGACCGCCTCCGGGTCCAGGCCCAGCGAGGAGCCGGCGAGGGCGCCCGATCCGTAGGGGGAGACCGCGGTCCGGGTGTCCCACTGCCGCAGCCGCTCCGCGTCCCGGGACAGGGACTGCACGTGGGCCAGTACGTGGTGGGCGAACAGCACCGGCTGCGCGTGCTGGAGGTGGGTGCGGCCCGGCATCGCCACGTCCGCGTGGCTCTCGGCGAGGCCGACCAGCGCGTCCTGGAGGTCCGCGATCAGGCCGCCGATGGTCCGGGCGTGGTCGCGCAGGTACATCCGGAAGAGGGTGGCCACCTGGTCGTTGCGGGAGCGGCCGGCGCGCAGCTTGCCGCCGAGGTCGGCGCCGAGGCGCTCCAGCAGGCCGCGCTCCAGTGCGGTGTGCACGTCCTCGTCGGCGATGGTGCCGGTGAAGGAGCCGTCGGCCACGTCGGCCTCCAGCTGGTCCAGTCCGGCGATCATGCGGTCGAGCTCTTCGGCCGTGAGCAGGCCCGCCTTGTGGAGCACGCGGGCGTGGGCGCGCGAGCCGGCGATGTCGTAGGGCGCGAGGCGCCAGTCGAAGTGGACCGACGCGGACAGCTTCGCGAGGGCCTCGGCGGGACCGTCGGCGAACCGGCCGCCCCAGAGCCGGACGTCACCCTTGTTGCTGCTCACAGCTACTGCTCCTCAGGACTGCATGGCCTGTACGGCATGCTTTTCGGATGTGAAACCGCCTCCCCGCCGCGGAGGAAACGGGGAGGCGGTCACGTACTGCTGATCGGTCAGGCGAGGTCGCGCCGCGCCGCGATCTTCGAGGAGAGGCCGAAGATCTCGATGAAGCCCTGGGCCTTGGACTGGTCGAAGGTGTCGCCCGAGTCGTAGGTCGCGAGGTTGAAGTCGTACAGCGACTCGTCCGACCTCCGGCCGGTGACGACGGCGCGGCCGCCGTGCAGCGTCATCCGGATGTCACCGGTGACGTGCTGGTTGGCCTCGTTGATGAAGCCGTCCAGCGCCCGCTTGAGCGGGGAGAACCACAGGCCGTCGTAGACCATCTCGCCCCAGCGCTGCTCGACCTGCCGCTTGTAGCGGGCCAGCTCGCGCTCGACGGTGACGTTCTCCAGCTCCTGGTGGGCGGTGATCAGCGCGATCGCACCCGGGGCCTCGTACACCTCACGGGACTTGATGCCCACGAGACGGTCCTCGACGATGTCGATCCGGCCGATGCCGTGGGCGCCGGCGCGGTCGTTGAGCTGCTGGATCGCCTGGAGCACGGTGACGGGCTTGCCGTCGATGGCGACCGGGACGCCCTCCTTGAAGGAGATGACGACCTCGTCGGCCTCGCGCGGCAGGGCCGGGTTCGAGGTGTACTCGTAGATGTCCTCGATCGGGGCGTTCCAGATGTCCTCCAGGAAGCCCGTCTCGACGGCGCGCCCGAAGACGTTCTGGTCGATGGAGTACGGGGACTTCTTGGTGGTCGCGATCGGGAGCTGCTTCTCCTCGCAGAAGGCGATCGCCTTGTCACGGGTCATCGCGTAGTCGCGGACGGGGGCGATGCACTTGAGGTCCGGGGCGAGGGCGACGATGCCCGCCTCGAAGCGGACCTGGTCGTTGCCCTTGCCGGTGCAGCCGTGGGCGACGGTCGTGGCGCCGTGCTTCTTGGCGGCGGCGACCAGGTGCTTGACGATGGCCGGCCGGGAGAGCGCCGAGACCAGCGGGTACCGGTCCATGTAGAGGGCGTTCGCCTTGATCGCCGGGAGGCAGTACTCGTTGGCGAACTCGTCGGAGGCGTCGGCGACCTCGGCCTCGACCGCACCGCAGTCGAGCGCGCGCTTGCGGATGACGTCCAGGTCCTCGCCGCCCTGGCCGACGTCCACGGCAACGGCGATGACCTCGGCGCCCGTCTCCTCGGCGATCCAGCCGATGGCGACGGAGGTGTCCAGGCCGCCCGAGTAGGCGAGTACGACGCGCTCGGTCACGGGTTTCTCCTTACGGTGCATTCAACGACAGGCATAACTATGCACTACTCCGTATGTTTCGTCAATCGAGTCGTGCGCGTGCCGCGACTGGCGTCCACACGCCCAGCCTGACCTGCGGATATATGGGAGGCGAGTCGGCAGCGCGATTGCCTACGATCAGCGGCAACGACCACGAGGGGGACACATGAGCGCCGGATCGCAGGGCGAAAGACGGGCCGGGCGCGCGTGCGCGCAGCGGCTGACGGGCACGGCGCCGGACGAGACCGGGTTCCCGCTCCCCGAGGGCGCGGCGGCCGAGTGGATCGATTTCGACCACGAGGTCCGCCGGATCCACCGCTGGTCGTACGTGCCCCCCGGCAGCGGGGCGGCGCAGGCCGTGCGGCTGTGCCATCCCGACGGCCGGGTCCGCGAGGCGGCGCTGCGCGAGCCGGAGCCGGTACCCGAACTCGTCGCGATCCGGTGCGCGGACTGGGTACCGGCCGTACAGAAGCGGGCCCGGCGGCTGCTGGTCGCAGCCCTGGCCGGCGACCCCGCGGGCACGCTGCGCCGGCTGACCCCGATCGTGTTGCGGCTGGGCCGGCGCGAACAGGGCGCGTGGGCGATGGAGTTGTTCCGGGCCGTGCTGCGCGGCGAGCCGGTGGCCGCGGACACGTCCTGGTGGGATCTACGGTCGTCGCGGGGCATCCTGCTCCTGGGCGACACCGCCGAGTTCCTCGGCGAGCTGCGCGGCAGCGCCGACCTGCCGACCCGGCGGTACGCCGCGCGGCTGACCCTCGACGCCGGGCTGCTCGGCCTCCGGGAGCTGGCCCGGCTGGCCGCCGGCGAGCACGACCCCGCGGCGGCCCGGCTGTGGACGGACGCCGCGCTGGCGGCCATGGCCGCCGACGGGCCGGACGACGGGGCGATCGACACGCTGATCGGCGCGCGCACCCCGATGGTCCGCTCCGCCGGAATCACCACCCTGCGCCGGGCCGGGCGGGCCGCCGAGGCCGCCGACCACCTCGCCGACCGCTCCGGGATCGTCCGGGCCTGCGCCCGCTGGCTGGTCCGCCAGGACGGCGGCGACCCGTACCCCTCCTGCCGCGAACGGCTGGCCGACCCCGTACGCGTGACCCCCTACGCCGTGACCGGCTTCGCCGAGTGCGCCAGGCGCGAGGACGCGCCGCTGCTGCGCACCCTGCTGGAGCACCCCGCCGGTCCGGTGCGGGC
This sequence comes from Streptomyces sp. NBC_01233, assembly GCF_035989305.1. NCBI lineage: Bacteria > Bacillati > Actinomycetota > Actinomycetes > Kitasatosporales > Streptomycetaceae > Streptomyces > Streptomyces sp. NBC_01233. The sequence continues at coordinate 1,975,715 of NZ_CP108514.1, forward strand.
CGCCGCCGTCGCCGGGCTGCGCCTGCTGGACACCGCGGACGACGAACTGCTGCTGCCCCTGCTGGACGACCCGTCGCCGGCGGTGGCCCGCGAGGCCGCCCGCAGTCTCGGCCCCTCGGCCGGGCAGCTGCCCGCCGACTGGCTGCTGGCCCGCGTCGCGCCCGAGCAGCCGCTGCACACCCGCCGGGCCGCCTACCGACTGCTGTTCGCGCGGGGCGGTATAAACGGGCTGCGGGCCTCCGTGGATCTTCTGTCCGACGAGGACGCGGGGTTGCGGCGGCTCGCCGGGCAACGCCTCGGGAGCCTGTGGTCCCCCTACCGGCCGCCCGCCCTTCCGATCCGGGATCCGGAGGTCGGCGCCCTGCTGGACCGCTGCACCGGAGTGTTCAGCGACCACGTCCTGCAGCGGATGCGCTCACAGCTCGGGCTCCCCCGTGCGACCACGACGGAGGGATACTGATCACCATGGGAAAACTGCACGACCGAATAGACGCCCGCCTGCGCGAGTTCATCGAAGAGCAGCCGGTCTTCTTCACCGCGACCGCCCCCCTGGCGGGTGACGGTCACGTCAACCTGTCCCCCAAGGGTCGCGCCGGGACCCTCGTGGTCATCGACGAACAGACGCTCGCCTACCTGGACTTCGGCGGCAGTGGCGCCGAGACCATCGCGCACGTCCGCGAGAACGGCCGGATCACCCTCATGTGGTGCGCGTTCAGCGGCCCGCCGAACATCGTGCGCATCCACGGCGAGGGCGAGGCGGTCTTCCGCGACGACCCGCGCTGGGCCGAGCTGATCGCCCTGTTCGGCGAGGCCGACGGACCCGCGGCGCGGGCGATCATCCTCGTCCGCGCGTGCCGGATCGCCGATGTCTGCGGGTACGCCGTCCCCCTGATGGAGTACCAGGGCGAGCGCACCCTCCATGCGGAGTACTTCGGCCGCAAGACGGACGAGGAGTTCGCCGCGTACTGCGAGAAGAAGGAGTTCATCGGAACGAGCGTCGACGGCCTGCCTGCGCTGCCTCTGCCCCTTCCGCCCCGTACCGTCTGACATGTGCTGCGTACCGCTCTCGTCATCGGCGTAACCGTCGTCACCAGCCTTCTCCCGCAGACCCCCGCGCCCCTGCCGTCCCGGCTCGCCGACACCGGCGGCGGCAGTCAGCTGATCATCGCCGTCGCGCCGGCGCCCGGATCCACCACCGGCCGGTTGACCTGGTGGGACCGGTGGTCCGGGGGCTGGCACGAGGCCGGGAGCGCGCCCGCCCGCTTCGGGGCGAACGGCCTCACCGAGGGCACGACCCGTACGCAGGGCACCAGCACCACGCCGACGGGCCTGTACGGACTCCCGTACGCCTTCGGGATCCGGCGGGCGCCGGCCGGCACGGAGTACCGCTACCGGCGGGTGCGGGGCGACTCCTGGTGGTGCCAGGACAACGCGTCCGCGCACTACAACCGCTGGGTGGATCCGCTGCCCGCGGACTGCGCGCCGGGCGAGGCCGAGCACCTGGTGACGTACGAGAAGCAGTACGCGCACGCGCTGCTCATCGCCTTCAACTACGAGCGGCCCGTACGCGGCCGGGGCGCCGGGATCTTCCTGCACGTCAACGGCAAGGGTGCGACGGCCGGTTGCGTGTCCGTGCCCGAGCGGGCCATGCGGGCGATCCTGCGCTGGGCGGACCCGCGCCGGCGCCCGCACATCGCGATCGGCACGGAGGAGGGGCCGCTCGCCGTCACCCGCTACTAGGTCCCGTGGCCTCGTCCTCGTCGGCGGCCCGGTACTCGTACGCGTCCTCCCACCAGACCTTGTCGTCCAGCCACTCGTCGTCCCCGTCGTCTTCCTCGTCGTACCGGTCGATCCAGCCGATCGACACGGGCTCGGGATCGTGGCGGCGTACGGCTTCCCACAGGGCGGCGGGCAGCGGGTGGGCGGGCGGGGTCGCGGCCCTCCTCGGTCAGGAACGCCGCTCCTTCCCCGTCGATCCGCAGGCGCCCGCCGAGGACGAGTTCGGCGGCCGCCGCCTGGGTCGCCCCGTTCCGCAGCAGGGCGGCGTGGTACGGCTCGAAGTCGACGGCTGCGACGAGCCGGAGGATCTCGCCGCGGATCCGGGCCCGGCCCCGCCACCGCAACCCGATCGGCCCGTACACGGCGGCGGTCACGACGGACACCGATGTGGCGAGGACGAGTTGAAGCACGCCCCGAGGCTATGTCGGCGGCGCCGGGTCCGGCACCGGATTTCCGGCGCCCCGGACCGCCCCGCTCAGCTCTCCTTCTGCGCCAGCCGCAGGAGGTGATCGGCGAGGGCCTGGCCGCCCGCCGGGTCGCGGCTGATCAGCATCAGGGTGTCGTCGCCCGCGATCGTGCCGAGGATCGCGCGGAGCTCGGCCTGGTCGATCGCCGAGGCGAGGAACTGCGCCGCACCCGGCGGGGTGCGCAGGACCACGAGGTTCGCGGAGGCCTCCGCCGAGATCAGCAGCTCCCCGGAGAGGCGCCGCATGCGCTCCTCCTTCGCGGACTCGCCGAGCGGGGCCTGCGGGGTGCGGAACCCGCCCTCGCTGGGCACCGCGTAGATCAGCTCGCCACCGGTGTTGCGGATCTTCACCGCGCCCAGCTCGTCGAGGTCGCGGGAGAGCGTCGCCTGGGTGACGCTCAGCCCGTCGTCGGCGAGCAGCTTGGCCAGCTGGCTCTGGGAGCGGACCGGCTGCCGGTTGAGGATGTCCACGATCCGGCGGTGGCGCGCGGTGCGGGTCTGCGGGACGGCCTGTCCGCCTTGGTCGTTGTCCTGCGGCTGGCTCATCGTCGTCTCATTCTCCGGATCCGTCCCCGTTGGCTGCGTCGAGGATGCCGGGCAGGGCCCGCAGGAACGCGTCCGCCTCGGCCTCGGTGAGTACGTACGGGGGCATGAGCCGTACGACGTCGGGGGCGGGCGCGTTGACCAGGAAGCCGGCATCCTGAGCCGCCTGCTGCACCTGGGGTGCGAGCGGCTCGGTCAGCACGATACCCAGCAGCAGGCCGGCGCCCCGGACGTGGGAGACCAGTGCGTGCCCCGAGGCCTCGATCCCGGCGCGCAGCCGCTCGCTCCGGGCCTTGACCTGGTCGAGCAGGCCCTCGGAGTCGATGGTGTCGATCACGGCGAGGCCGGCGGCGCAGGCGACCGGGTTCCCGCCGAAGGTGGTGCCGTGCTGGCCAGGCTGGAACAGGTCGGCCGCGGCCCCGAAGAGGGCCACCGCGCCGATCGGCAGACCGCCGCCCAGCCCCTTGGCGAGGGTGACGATGTCGGGCTCGACGTCCTCGTGGGCCTGGTGCTCGAACCACTGGCCGCACCGGCCGATGCCGGTCTGGACCTCGTCGAGGACGAGCAGGGTGCCGGTGGCGCGGGTGATCTCGCGGGCGGCCGTCAAGTACCCGGCCGGGGGCACGACCACGCCGTTCTCGCCCTGGATGGGCTCGATGACGACGAGCCCGGTCTCCTCGGTGACGGCGGCCCGCAGGGCCTCCACATCACCGAAGGGGACGTGCGTGACATCGCCCGGCAGCGGCCGGAAGGGCTCCTGCTTCTTCGGCTGGCCAGTGAGCGCGAGGGCGCCCATGGTCCGGCCGTGGAAGCCGCCGTCGGTGGCGACCATGTGGGTCCGCCCGGTCAGCCGGCCGATCTTGAAGGCGGCTTCGATCGACTCGGCCCCGGAGTTGCAGAAGAAGACCTTGCCGGGGCGGCCGAAGAGCTGCAGCAGCCGCTCGCCGAGCGCGACGACCGGCTCCGAGATGAAGAGGTTGGAGACGTGGCCGAGGGTGGAGATCTGCTCGGTCACGGCCGCCACGATCGCCGGGTGGGCGTGGCCCAGCGCGTTGACCGCGATGCCGCCGACGAAGTCGGTGTACTGCTTGCCGTCGGCGTCCCACACCTGGGCACCCTCGCCGCGCACGAGGGCGACCGCGGGGGTTCCGTAGTTGTTGGTCAGCGCACCCCGCCAGCGCGCGCCGTATTCCTGGTTGCCGGTGCCCTTCGTCATTGCGCTCCCCCTGGCTGTTGTCCGGGCTGTGGGTCGGGCACGACCATCGTGCCGATGCCCGAGTCCGTGAAGATCTCCAGCAGGATCGAGTGCTGGACCCGCCCGTCGAGCACGCGGGCGGTGTTCACGCCGTTGCGGACGGCGTGCAGGCACCCCTCCATCTTGGGCACCATGCCGCTGGACAGCTCGGGCAGCAGCTTCTCCAGCTCGCTGACGGTGAGCTTGCTGATGACCTCGTCGCTGTGCGGCCAGTCCGCGTAGAGCCCCTCGACGTCGGTGAGGACCATCAGCGTCTCGGCGCCCAGCGAGGCGGCGAGCGCCGCGGCCGCCGTGTCGGCGTTGACGTTGTAGACGTGGTGGTCGTCGGCGCTGCGCGCGATGGAGGAGATGACCGGGATCCGGCCGTCCGACAGCAGCGCCTCGATCGCGCCGGTGTCGATGGCGGTGATCTCGCCGACCCGCCCGATGTCGACGGCCTCGCCGCCGACCTGCGGGGTGTGCTTGGTCGCGGTGATGGTGTGGGCGTCCTCGCCGGTCATGCCGACGGCGAGCGGCCCGTGCTGGTTGAGCAGTCCGACCAGCTCGCGCTGGACCTGGCCCGCCAGGACCATGCGTACGACGTCCATGGCCTCCGGGGTCGTGACGCGCAGGCCGGCCTTGAACTCGCTGACCAGGCCCTGCTTGTCGAGCTGGGCGTTGATCTGGGGGCCGCCGCCGTGCACGACGACCGGCTTGAGGCCGGCCTGGCGCAGGAAGACCACGTCCTGGGCGAAGGCGGCCTTGAGGTCCTCGTCGATCATGGCGTTGCCGCCGAACTTGATGACGACGATCTTGCCGTTGTGGCGGGTGAGCCAGGGCAGGGCCTCGATGAGGATCTGCGCCTTGGGCAGGGCGGTGTGCTTGCGGGCGGTGCCGCCGGAGGTGCCGGGCTGGCCGGCCTTCTCGTCGCTCATGAGGAATAGGCGCTGTTCTCGTGGACGTAGTCGGCGGTCAGGTCGTTGGCCCAGATGACGGCCGACTCGCTGCCGGCGGACAGATCGGCGGTGATGCGGACCTCGCGGTCCTTCATCGACACCAGGTCGCGGTCCTCGCCGACCGAGCCGTTCTTGCAGACCCACACGCCGTTGATGGCGACGCCCAGGCGGTCCGGGTCGAAGGCGGCTTTGGTGGTGCCGATCGCGGAGAGCACCCGGCCCCAGTTCGGGTCCTCGCCGTGGATGGCGCACTTGAGCAGGTTGTTCCGGGCGATGGACCGGCCGACCTCGACCGCGTCGTCCTCGCTGGCCGCGCCGATGACCTCGATGCGGATGTCCTTGCTGGCGCCCTCGGCGTCGCCGATCAGCTGGCGGGCCAGGTCGTCGCAGACCGTGCGCACGGCCTCCGCGAACTCCTCGTACACCGGCACCTGCCCGGACGCGCCGGAGGCGAGCAGCAGCACCGTGTCGTTGGTGGACATGCACCCGTCGGAGTCGACCCGGTCGAAGGTGGTGCGGGTCGCGGCGCGCAGCGCCTTGTCGAGGGTGGCGCTGTCCAGGTCGGCGTCGGTGGTGAGGACGACGAGCATGGTGGCCAGTCCCGGGGCGAGCATGCCCGCGCCCTTGGCCATGCCGCCGACGGTCCAGCCTCCCTGGGAGACGGTGGCCGTCTTGTGGACGGTGTCGGTGGTCTTGATCGCGATGGCGGCGGCCTCGCCGCCGTCCTCGGACAGGGCGGCGGCCGCGGTCTCGATGCCGGGGAGCAGCTTGTCCATGGGGAGCAGGACGCCGATCAGGCCGGTGGACGCGACGGCGACCTCCCCGGCGTTGAACTCCGCGCCGGAACCGAGGCCGTTCAGGACGTCGGCCACCTTCTCGGCGGTGGCGTGGGTGTCCTGGAAGCCCTTGGGGCCGGTGCAGGCGTTGGCGCCGCCGGAGTTGAGGACGACCGCGCCGACTGCGGCGCCCCGCAGGACCTGCTCGGACCAGTGGACGGGGGCGGCCTTGACGCGGTTGGAGGTGAAGACGCCCGCGGCGGCCAGACGCGGCCCGTTGTTGACCACGAGGGCCAGGTCCGGGTTGCCGTTGGCCTTGATCCCGGCGGCGATGCCCGCTGCCGTGAATCCCTGTGCAGCCGTAACGCTCACGGCGCGACTCCAATCGTGGAAAGCCCGAGCTGCTCGGGGAGCCCGAGGGCGATGTTCATGCTCTGCACCGCGCCGCCGGCGGTGCCCTTGGTCAGGTTGTCGATGGCGCTGACGGCGATGATCCGCTGGGCGGACGCGTCGTAGGCGACCTGGACGTGGACGGCGTTGGAACCGTGGACGGACTTGGTGGACGGCATCCGGCCCTCGGGCAGCAGGTGGACGAAGGGCTCGTCGGCGTAGGCCTTCTCGTAGGCGGCGCGGAGCGATTCGGCGGTGGTGCCGGGGAGGGCCTTGGCCGAGCAGGTGGCGAGGATGCCGCGCGCCATGGGCACGAGGGTCGGCGTGAAGGAGACGGAGACGCGCTGCCCGGCGAGCGGGCTCAGGTTCTGCACCATCTCGGGCGTGTGCCGGTGGCCGCCGCCGACGCCGTACGGGGTCACCGATCCCATCACCTCGGCCCCGAGCAGGTGCGGCTTGAGGGCCTTGCCCGCGCCGGAGGTTCCGGTGGCGGCGACGACCACGGCCTCGGGCTCGGCTAGCTTCGCCTGGTAGGCGGGGAAGAGCGCGAGGGAGACGGCGGTGGGGAAGCAGCCGGGGACGGCGATGCGCTTGGCGCCCTCCAGCGCGGCGCGGCCGCCCGGCAGCTCGGGGAGCCCGTAGGGCCAGGCCCCGGCGTGCGGGGCGCCGTAGAAGGCGTCCCAGTCGGCGGAGTCCTTGAGCCGGTGGTCGGCGCCCATGTCGACGACGAGGACGTCCTCGCCGAGCTCGGCGGCGACGGCGGCGGACTGGCCGTGCGGGAGTGCGAGGAAGACCACGTCATGCCGACGGCCCTGGCCGGCGAGGGCCTGCGGGGTGGTCGCCTCCAGGATGCGCCCGGCGAGCGGCACGAGGTGCGGCTGCAGGGAGCCGAGGAGCTGTCCGGCGTTGGAGTTGGCGGTCAGCGCGCCGATCTCCACTTCGGGGTGCGAGAGCAGGAGGCGCAGGACTTCTCCGCCCGCGTACCCGCTCGCTCCGGCCACCGCTACACGTACCACCATCGGACCCTCCTCATCGATGGCATGACTATACGTACGTCCGCACGTTTATGCAATGTTCTGCATCTCGGCGGGAGGGATGCGCGGGAGGATCCGGCGCCTGCGGCGCCCCAGGGAAGATGTCTAGCAGGAAAGGCCCCGCTCCGGCGGCGATTCCGCCGGTCGCGTCAGCCGGTCGCGTCGGCCGTCGGCGAGGGCGTCCCGTCGACGAGACGGTGCCTGACCCATACGTTCGGCTCCACGTAGACCGCGTAACCCTGCTCCGGTTCGCAGCGCACCGGTGTCAGGGCGCCCGGTACGCGCACGGGGCCGGCGGCGTCGAAGGGCAGTCCGGTCCACTCGCGCCACTGGGCGAGCGAGCCGGTGATCGTCATCGACAGCGGCGCCACCGAGTGGACGACCCCGCCCGCGCGGACGTGGACGCGCAGCCACGGGTCGTACGGGAGGCCGTCCTCGCGGGTCCGGTACGCGTACTCGTGGATCGAGGTGTCCGGCTCGGCCGGCTTTCCGCTGGGCCGGACCGGGGCCACCACCTCGGCGAAGCCACGGGCCCGGGCGTTGTCCCGCATCGCGGCCAGCATCAGCCCGGAGAGCCCCTCGCCCTGCCGGTCGGCGGCCACGGTGATCTCGATCGCGCTCACCGTGTCGGGCCGCACCCCGCGGCGCAGGTCGGAGAAGGCCCACATGAGGACCCGGTCCCAGCCCTGCGCGGGCAGCACCCCGTCACGGCCGCCGGCGTGCAGCGCGAAGGGCACACTGAAGCCCCTGGCGACCACCGCGTCCCCGTCCGTGGCGACCATGACGTAGTCCGCCAGCTCGGCCGTCATCCGCGGGTACAGCAGCCAGGCGAGCGCGTCGTGGGCGGCGAACGGCGGCCACGGGTCGTTCATGTCCCAGAGCCGGTCCGCCAGTTCGGGCCGCTCGGCGAGCGTGGTGATGAGGAGCGCGGTCATGCCCGCACAGTAACGACTGTCCCGGGCGGTCTCGAAGGTGTTTACGCCGGCGCCTGCAGGGAGAGGTACCACCGCCCCGACCAGCCCGTCAGCGTGAGCGTGGACAGCGGCCGGACGTCCACGTGCCAGTAGGTCAGCGGGGGCGCCTGCAGCGCGTAGACGAGGGCCGCCCGGACCACCGAGGGCTCGGCCACCGCCACGATCTCGCCGCCGTCGTCGGCGGGACGGGTGTCGAGCCAGCCGCCGATCCGGGAGATGAAGGCGAGCAGGGACTCCCCTCCGTGCGGGGCGGCCCGCGGATCGGCGAGCCACAGGTCCACCGCCCCGGGCTCGCGGGCGGTCACCTCGGCCAGGGTCAGCCCCCGCCAGCGGCCCATGTCGCACTCGCGCAGCGCGGGCTGCGCGAGGGGCGCGTACCCGAGGACCTCGCCCGTGGCCCGGCTGCGCGGAGTCGGAGAGCAGTAGCGCAGCTCGGCCGAGCCCAGGGGCACGAGGTCCCGGGCGGCGCACTCCACCGACCGCCAGCCCGCTCCGTCCAGCGGCCGGTCGTCGTCGAAGCGCTCGGCGAGCAGCGAGGAACTACGGGCTGCGGCAACCAGCGAAACCCGAACATGCATGCGGTGATGGTGAGCCGCGAACGGCCCGGGGGTCAAGCTTTCCGGAACGAGGCCGTCGGCGGGGCCGCAGGGGGCCGGCCGCCCATGCCCGACCGCAGCCGCTGGACCGCCTCCAGCAGTTCCCCCGGTCCCGACACTCCGGCGAAGCTCAGCCGGACGTACGGGCCGGGCGGTTCGGCGCAGAAGTACGGGCGGCCGGGGGCCACCGCCACCCCGGCGCGCAGGGCCGCCGCCGCGAAGGCCGCGTCGTCGCCGCCGTCGGCCATCCTGACCCACAACTGGTACCCGCCCGAGGGCAGGTGCGGCAGCGTCAGTCCGGGCAGCTCGCGCCGCAGGGCCCCCGCGAGCACGTCCCGCCGGTGCCGCAGCTCGGCGGCCACGGTGCGCAGGTGGCGCGGCCAGGCGGGCGCACCGACCAGTTCGAGGGCGGCCTCCTGGAGCGGCCGGGGAACGAAGAAGCTGTCCACGACCTGGATGGCGCGCAGCCGGTCCACCACCGGGCCCCGGGCGGCGAGCGCACCCACCCGCAGGCTGGGCGAGGTGGCCTTGGTCAGGGACCGGACGTGCACGACCACCCCGTCGTGGTCCTCGGCGGCCAGCGTCGCGGGCAGCGGACCGGCGTCGTCGTGGCCCAGGGCGCGGGCGTAGTCGTCCTCCACCACGAAGGCCCCGGCGGCCCGCGCGATCCTCAGCACCTCGACCCGCCGCGCGGGAGCCAGTACCGCCCCCGTCGGGTTCTGGAACAGCGGCTGGCACACGAACACCCGCGCCCCGGTGGCTTCGAAGGCGGCGGCCAGCAGCTCCGGCCGCACCCCCTCGGCGTCCACCGGGACGGGCACGGGCCGGCATCCGGAGGCTCGGGCGATGGCCAGCAGCCCGGGGTAGGTCGGGGACTCCACCAGGATCGGCGCCCCGGGCGGGGCCAGCGCCCGCAGGGCGGTGGTCAGCGCGCTCTGTCCGCCCGCCGTGACCAGTACGTCGGCGGCCGCGACGGCCCCGCCGATCTCGCGGGCGAACCAGTCGCGGAGCTCGGGCAGCCCCTCCATGGGCGGCCGGTCCCAGGCCCCGGGGCGCCGCCCGGCCCGTGCGAGCGCGGCGGCCATGGCCCGCTCGGGCTGAATGGAGGCGTGCAGGTAACCGCTGTTGAGTCCGATCACCCCGGGCGGCGGTGCGGCCAGACAGGCCAGCACCCCGGAGGCGTCCACCGAGCGCGGCACGATCTCGCCGGGGGCCTCCGCGCTGAGGGCGACCTCCTGCCAGGAGGTGTCCCCGGGCGCGGCGGGCTCCGTGCGCGGGGAGGCGCGGAAGACCCCGGCGCCGGGCCGGGTGACGACGAGGCCCTCGGCGGCGAGCTGCGCCAGGGCCCGGGAGACGGTGACGGGGCTGACCCGGAAGCGCTCGACCAGGGCTCGACTCGACGGGAGCTTTCCACCCACCGAGTAGCGATTCAGTTCGGACCGCAGGGATTCGGCCAGTTCCGCCACACTGCTACGCTCATACATGACAGCCCAGAATAGCGCTACTCTCCCGAAGTCGATAGCGGTCAAGAGTCCGGTGGGCCGGGGTACCGCCCTCGCCTCGCTCGGCGTCCTCGCCTTCTCCCTGACCTTCCCCGCCACCGCCTGGGGTCTGGAGAGCTTCGGGCCGTGGTCCCTCGTCGCCCTGCGCAGCGTGCTCGCCGCCGCCATCGCCGGGGGCTTCCTGCTGGCCCGCCGGGTCCCGCTGCCCGCCCGCGAGCACCGGGCCGGTCTCGCCGTGGTCGCCGCCGGGGTGGTCGTCGGCTTCCCCCTGCTCACCACCCTCGCGCTGACGACGTCCACCACCTCGCACGCCGCCGTCGTGGTCGGCCTGCTGCCGCTCACCACGGCAGCGCTGTCCGCGCTGCGGACCGGCGCCCGCCCCTCGCGCGCCTTCTGGGTGGCGGCCGTCGCCGGGGCCACGGTCGTTCTGGGCTTCACGCTGGCGCAGAGCGGCGGCTCCTTCTCGGCCGGCGACGCCTACCTCTTCGCCGCCCTGCTGGTCTGCGCCGCCGGGTACACGGAGGGCGGGCGCCTCGCGCGGACCCTGCCCGGCTGGCAGGTGATCGGCTGGGCGCTGGTCCTGTGCCTGCCGCTCACCCTGGCCGGCTCCGCCCTCGGGCTCGCGTACGAGCCGGTGCACCTCAGCGGGCACGGGCTGGCCGGCCTGGTCTGGGCGGCGGCCGGCTCCACCTTCCTGGGGCTGTACGTCTGGTACCGGGGCATGGCCGAGATCGGCGCGCCGCGGGCGAGCCAGCTCCAGCTCGCCCAGCCGCTGCTGACCCTGGTCTGGTCGGTGGCACTGCTGGGCGAGCACCTCACCCCCGCCGCGCCGGCCGCCGCCTGCGCGGTCCTCGTCTGCATCGCGGTGACTCAACGGGTCAAATAGCCCCGGAACGACCTAAACTGCTAGCACCGGATCGGACCGCCACCGAGGAGGTCAGTTATGCGCGCGACCGAGGGCGACCAGCTGGTGCAGCACGGCAGGATCGTCGGACAGCACGACAAGGTGGGCGAGATCACCCAGGTGCTGGGCGAGAACGGAACCCCCCCGTACCGGGTCCGCTTCCAGGACGGGCACGAGGCCCTGATGGCCCCCGGGCCCGACTGCGTGGTCCGTCACCCCGTAGAACCCGAACACTGAATCAGCGCGGGGGCGCCGCCGAACCGTAGTGGTCGGCGACCACCCGGGCCATCGCTCCATTGGGGTCCGCGGCCACCTGCTTCGCCGAGAAGTAGGCGTGGCCGCGGACTTCCGGGTGTCCGGCGGCGAGCCGCACGTGCTTCGACAGCTCCCCCGGGTCGCGCCAGGCCGCGGTGGTGCTGTCCGCGTCGCAGCGGTACAGCGCCTCCCCCACGTAGAGGTCCACGCCCGTGCCCGCGACGGTCCGCGCCCACCAGGGGACGATGTCGGCGTAGTCGGCGGCCGGGTGGCCGATGTGCCAGTACGCCTGCGGCACGATGTAGTCGATCCAGCCCTCTCGGACCCACTTGCGGGTGTCCGCGTACAGGTCGTCGTACGTTCCCAGGCCGGCCCGCGTCGGGGAGCCGAGCGGGTCGCGGTCGGAGTTGCGCCAGACCGCGAAGGGGCTGATGCCGAACCGGACCGCCGGGCGCAGCGCCCGCAGCCGCGCGGACATCTCCTGGACCAGGGTGTCGGTGTTGTGGCGGCGCCAGGCGGCGCGGGAGGCGAAGGCGCCCCCGTGCTCCTCGTACGCCTCGTCGTCGTCGAAGTACTCGCCGTCGGCCGGGTAGGGGTAGAAGTAGTCGTCCCAGTGCACCGCGTCCACGGGGTAGCGGGTGATGGCGTCGAACATGGCGTCCTGGACGAAGCGCCGCACCTCGGGCAGCCCGGGGTTGTAGTAGAGCTTGCCGCCGTACTCCACGGTCCAGCCCGGATTGCGCCGGGCCGGGTGGGCGGGCGCCAGCCGGTCGGGGTCGGTGTGGTTGGCCACCCGGTACGGGTTGAACCAGGCGTGCAGCTCCAGCCCGCGGGCGTGCGCCTCGGCGACGGCCGTCCCCAGGGGGTCCCAGCCGGGATCGACCCCCTGCTCCCCGGTCAGCCACTGCGACCAGGGCTCCAGCTTCGAGGGCCAGAGCGCGTCCGCCGCCGGCCGGACCTGGAGGATCACGGCATTGAGCCGTCGCGCGACCGCGGTGTCGAGGAGTCGGAGCAGTTCCGTGCGCTGCCGCCCGGCGGAGAGCCCGCTCCGGGAGGGCCAGTCCACGTTGGACACGGAGGCGATCCACATCCCCCTGAAGTCGGGGGCGGCTGCCCGTGGGGAAAGCCCGGAAGAGGTCCGCCGCGCCGCCGCGGCGGCCGGCCCGGACGTGGCGGCCGCGATCACCCCCGCGGCTCCGGCCAGCAGTGCCCGTCGGCCGATGTACGTCATGTGATGTCTCCGTTTCACTGAGTGACATTGCACGATGTCCGCTCAGCATGCCCGCCCCGGCCCGCCGCCCGGCGCAAGGTCGGGAGTAACGTCGGGGGGCGTGGCGGGCGCCGGAATCGTACGGGGGACCCGCCGACGGAGAGCTGCGAAAGGCACGAAGTGACTGACCTCCCTTCCGACATCACACGAGTCGGCGTAGTGGGCTGTGGCCAGATGGGCGCGGGTATCGCCGAGGTGTGCGCCCGCAGTGGCCTTGAGGTCAAGGTCGCCGAGACCACCGGCGAAGCCCTGGAGATCGGCCGGACCCGGCTTCACAACTCCCTGACCAAGGCCGCCGAACGCGGCAAGATCACGGAGGAGGAGCGCGACGCCACCCTCGCCCGCCTCACCTTCACCACCGACCTCGGCGAGTTCGCCGACCGTGACCTCGTCATCGAGGCGGTCGTCGAGAACGAGCAGGTCAAGACGGAGATCTTCCAGGTCCTCGACCAGGTGATCACCCGCCCGGACGTGATCCTGGCCTCCAACACCTCCTCGATCCCGCTGGTCAAGCTGGCCGTCGCGACCTCGCGGCCCGACCAGGTCATCGGCATCCACTTCTTCAACCCGGCCCCGGTGCAGAAGCTCGTCGAGCTGATCCCCGCGCTGACCACGGGTGAGGAGACCGTCAAGCGGGCCGAGGCCCTGGTGCGGAACGTGCTGGGCAAGCACGCGGTCCGCGCCCAGGACCGCTCCGGCTTCGTCGTCAACGCGCTCCTCGTCCCGTACCTGCTCTCCGCGATCCGGATGTTCGAGTCCGGCATCGCGAGCCGCGAGGACATCGACAACGGCATGGAGCTGGGCTGCGCCCACCCGATGGGCCCGCTCAAGCTGTCCGACCTGATCGGACTGGACACCATCGCCTCGATCGCCGACTCGATGTACGCCGAGTACAAGGAGCCGCTGTACGCCGCTCCCCCGCTGCTCCAGCGGATGGTCGACGCGGGCCGCCTGGGCCGCAAGACGGGCGCGGGCTTCTACCCGTACAGCTGATCCCGTACAGCTGATCCCGTACGGCCGATTCCGTACGGCTGATCCCGTACGGCCGGTCCCTGCGGCCGGTCCCTTACGGCTGGCCGAGCCGCAGGTGGTGCAGCAGGAGCAGCCCGGCCGCCATGTTGGCGGCCGGGATCTCCCCGCGCGCGATCATGTCCGGCACGAGCTTGAGCGGGACCCATTCCCGGCGCGAGGACTCGAAATCGTCCTCGGGATGGCCGATGTAGGTGGCCCCGTCCGCCCAGTACAGGTGGTGTCGGGCGTCGGTCAGCCCGTTGGACGGCTCGACGGTCATCAGGTGGTGGAGCGGGCCGGGCCGCCAGCCCGACTCCTCCTCCATCTCCCGCGCCGCCGCGACCGCGACGTCCTCGCCGTCCTCGACCACCCCGGCGGGCAGTTCCCAGCCCCAGCTGTCGGTGATGAAGCGGTGCCGCCAGAGCAGCAGCACCTCGTCGGCCTCGTTGACGGCCGTGGCGACGGCGACCGGACGCAGCCGGATCACGAAGTGGTCCAGGTGCCGGCCGTCGGGAAGTTCCACATCGGCGAGGTTCACGTCGAACCAGCGGTTCTTGTACACGGTCTGCTCGCTCAGGTTCGTCCACTGCACGGTTGTGCCACCTTCTTCCGTTCGAGTAGGTGGCAACATGGCAGCATCCCGGACCGTCACAGTGGAACGCGCAGCGCCCCGTCGATGAGCCGCGCGGTCTCCTCCGCGCCCGTACAACCGCTGGTCAGAAGCTGTTCGCGGACCGCCCGCAGCCGGTCGCGCAGCCGCAGCGACTCCATGCCCCTGGCCCGCTCGGCCATCTCCGCCGCGGACGCCGCGGCCCGGTCCGCCTCCCCCTGGCGCAGCTGGATCTCGCACAGCATCGCCAGCCGGTGCACCCGGCCGCGGTCGTGCGCCGGGGTGCCGACGGCGGCGGTCGCCTGGACCCGGGCGGCTTCCAGATCGCCCAGGCTGAGCAGCGCCTCCGCGACCTGGACGTTGACCAGCCCCGGCTGTACGTAGCCGGTCTCGTCCGGTTCGCTGCCCGGGCGGATCCGCTCGGCGGCCGCCTCCGCCTTGCGGATGCAGGCCAGCGCGGCCGGGGTGTCGCCGAGTTGGGCGTACGCCTTGGCCTGCATCGCGTACAGGTCAGTGGCCAGCGCCGGGGTGGTGTGCCGGCCGGCGGCGCGCAGCGCGGCCTCGGCGAAGGCGACGGCCTGACGGTACTCGCGCAGGTGCAGGGACTGGTTGACGATCAGCGCGATCACGTACGCCCCGAGCCCACGGTCCCCTGACGCCTTGGCCAGGCGCAGCGCTTGGTGGAAGTAGCGCTGGGCGAGCCCGTGGGCGTCCGAGTCGTACGCGCAGATCCCCGCCACCGCCACGAGGGACCCGGTGGCCCGGTGCAGCTGGCGGCCGAGGCCGTCGGAATAACTGCCGCGCAGCATGGGCGCCGTCTCACTGCCGAGGAAGCGGACGATCCGGTCCCGGGTGGCCACTCCGCCGGCCCGGCGGTACATCAGCTCGTAGTGGGCGCGGGCGGCCTTCAGGATCTCGATGTGTTCGGGACCGATCCGGTTCGGCCCCTCGCGGGAGACGTCCGCGTCCTCGGGCGGATTCTCCCATTCCCAGACCGGGATGACGGCAGGCGTCCCGGTGACCGCCTCGGCGGCGAGCAGTTGGGGCCGGGCCTGGCCGTCGGAACGCCACAGGGCGGCGGCCCGGTCCACGAACCCGTTGAGCGGGGAGGCGTGCAGGGAGACGGGCCGGTCGGCCGCCCCGAGCCCGATGTCGTCCAGCCCGACGGGGCGCCGCAGCCGGCCGCCGAGCACCTCGCAGATCAGGTCGGGTACCTGGCCCCGGGGCCGCTGGCCCTTCAGCCAACGGGCCACGGCGGTGTGTTCGTAGCGCAGGGCGAGTCCGCGGGTGCGGCCCGCCTGGTTCACGTAGGCGGCGAGTCCGGCATGGGACATGCCCGCCTCTGCGAGGAGGGCGTCGAGCAGGACATTGGGCTGCATGGGCCGCTCCAAGGGCTCGTCGGTCTCAGGCTAGTGGGTGCGCGGTTCACACGGGGTGTGAACCGAGTACGCGCATAAATGCGATGCGCACTCTGCCGCACGGGCCCCCGTGGGCGCTTCACTTAAGGGCCTCGCCAAGAGGCGGCTCGGGTCGTCGGCTCCCCCTCGTACAGTGCGACGACCCGCACCGCGCCGCCCGTCCTGCTGTCTGCCCGACACTCCACGGCAGGCGGGCGGCGTGTTCCGGCTCCGCCGGCGCCCGGTTGGTCGCCGGGCCCCGGCGGAGCCGGCCCCCCGGCACCCGGCCGGTCAGGACCGGTCGTTGCGGAGCACCAGCAGGGCGACGTCGTCGGCGAGTCGCCCGCCGGTGTGCCGGAGCAGGGCCGTGTGCACGCCCGCGACCAGCCGCGCGGGCGTGAGCGGTGCCTCTGCGAGGACGCTCCGCAGGGGGAAGAACGCGCCGGCGGTGTCCCGGGCTTCCTCGGCGCCGTCGGTGTGCAGGAAGAGGGTCTCCCCGGGCCGCAGTTCCCCCACGGGGTGCGGCTGCGCGTCCGCGGGTACGGGCACCACCCCGAGCGGTGGCATGGTCTCGCCGTCCAGTGCCTGCACGTCGGTGAGCCGCTGCGCGGAGCCTCCCCCGCCCTCCCCCTCGCTTCGCTGGGGGTACCCCCGCCCCTTCCCGGAACCGGGGCTCCGCCCCGGACCCGTTACGGCGCCCCGCGCCCGCGCCTCGAACGCCGGCGAGGCTGATATTGCCGCTGCGCGGCAATCCAGCCCGCCGGGCGGCACCCTGGAGCGCAGCTCAGCCAAATCCAGCCCCGCCGGCGTTTGAGGCGCGGGGTCCGGGGCGGGGTCCCGGCTGCGCGCAGCGCAGTGTTCCGGCAGCGCCGCCGGGCGCAGCAGGTACGGCCAGGGGTGGCCGCAGTTCAGGGCCAGGAGGGTGCCGTCCGGGGCGATCTGGAGCAGCAGCACCGTCACGAACTCCTCCGCCGACGGGGACTCCGGCTCGCCGGAACACGTGGCAGGGTGCTCGGACCGGGCGCGGTCGCGCAGGTGTCGGCCGAGCGCCCGCTCCATCCGCCGCAGGACGCCGCCCAGCGACACCTCGTCGTACGCCGCTTCGCGGAAGGCCCCGAGCACGGCCGCCGCCGCACCCAGCGCCGGCAGCCCGTGCCCCCGTACGTCCCCGATGACCACCCGCACGCCGTGCGCCGTCGGCACCGCCTCGTACAGGTCCCCGCCCACCGCCGCGCCCCGGCTCGCCGAGAGCTGTGCCGCGGCCGGCGCCAGGCCGTCGATCCGCCCCGGCAGCGGCCGCAGCAGCGCCCGCTGCGCGGCGCCCGCGATCTCCTGCGAGCGGCGCAGTTCGCCCAGCAGCCCGCGCCGGATGTGCAGGGCGCACCCGGTGGCCAGCAGCAGGAAGGCCGCACAGGTGGCCAGGCTCGGCACCAGTCGCCCCGGGGTGGCCAGCTCCCAGGACACCGCGGCGCCGCCCCAGGCGACGACACACACCCGGCGCAGCTGGGGCATCTCCCCGCGCGTGATCATCCGTTGGCTCCCCTCCGGCCGGATCGATTGTGTCGACCGACCGGCGCCCCGGACACGGGCCTCCGCCGTTCTCACCCGAACGAGTGAGGGCGCATCCGGTGGTCCGGATGCGCCCTCAACTGGCCTTACGCGGGTGCGGCTACGCGCCCCGGAGCACCGCCCCGGTCCGCTCGCCCGCCAGCGCCACCGCCGCGTCGCGCGCGGCCGTGGACTCCTCGGCGGTCAGCGTCCGGTCGGCCGCGCGGAAGCGCAGCGCGTACGCGAGGGACTTCTTGCCCTCTCCGACCTGCTCACCGGTGAACACGTCGAACAGCCGCAGCGACTCCAGGAGTTCACCCGCGCCCTTGCGCAGGGCCGCCTCCACCGAGGACGCCGGAACCGACGCGTCCACGATCAGCGCGACGTCCTGGGTCGCCACCGGGAAGGTGGAGATCCGGGGCGCCTGCAGGGCCTCGCCGCCGGCCGCCGCGAGGCGGTCCAGGTCGAGCTCCATGGCGCTGGTGCGGGCCGGCAGGCCCATCGCCTTGACCACGCGCGGGTGCAGCTCGCCGGCGTGGCCGATGACCTGCTCGACGCCGTCGATGGTGACGACGAGCTCGGCGCAGCGGCCCGGGTGCCAGGGGCCGTACTGGCCCTGGCGGACGACGAGCTCCGCGCCGGCCTCGACGGCCAGCGAACGGGCGGCCTGGACCGCGTCCGCCCAGTCGGCCGGGCGGCCCTTGCCCCACCAGCCGGCCTGCTCGCGCGCACCGGCCAGCACGACCGCGGCGTAACGCGGCTGCGCGGGCAGGGCCGCGTTCAGGGTGGCGATCTCCTCGTCGGTGGGACGCCGGTCCACGGGCAGCCGTACGGCGACGCCCGGCTGGGCGGCGGCCCGGAAGACCGAACCGGTCTCGAAGAGCGCGAGGTCGTGGCTGCCCCGGCTGTCGTTGCGGCGCAGTGCGCCGAGCAGACCCGGCAGCAGCGTGGTGCGCAGCGCCGGCTCCTCGTCGGAGATCGGGTTGACGAGCTTGACCACCTGGCGGGTGGCGTCGTGCGCCGGGAGCTGGAGCTGGTCGAAGACGCCCTCGCCGATGAAGGGGTAGCTCAGCGCCTCGACGTAGCCCGCGCCGGCCAGCGCGCGGCCGACCCGGCGGTGCAGCTGCTGCCGGGCGGTCAGACCGCGGCCGGAGGGCACCTGCGGGAGGGTCGACGGGAGGTTCCCGTAGCCCTCCAGCCGGATGACCTCTTCGGCGAGGTCGTTGGGCGCGGCGAGGTCGGGCCGCCACGAGGGGACGGTGACGACGAGCTCGTCCTGGCCGTAGACGTCGCAGCCGATCTCCTGGAGGCGGCGCACGACGGTCTCACGGCCGTACTCCATGCCCGCCACCCGGTCCGGGTGGTCCGCGGGCATGGCGATGGTGCGCGGCGCGCCCGGGGCGAGGACCTCGGTGACGCCCGCCTCGGCGGTGCCGCCCGCGAGGAGCACGAGCAGGTCGACGGTCCGCTGCGCGGCCGCGGCGGCGGCCTGCGGGTCGACGCCCCGCTCGAAGCGCTTGGAGGCCTCGGAGGAGAGCTTCATGCGGCGGACGGTGCGCGAGATCGACACGGAGTCGAAGTGCGCGGCCTCGATGACGACGTCCGTGGTCCCCGTGACCTGGCCGGTCGAGGGGTCGGTGACGGAGTCGGCGATCTCGGTGTTGGCGCCGCCCATGACACCGGCGAGCCCGATCGGGCCGCTGTTGTCGGTGATCACCAGGTCCTCGGCGTCGAGCGTGCGCTTGACGCCGTCGAGGGTGGTGAACTTCTCGCCCTGCTCGGCACGGCGGACACCGATGGTGCCGTCGATGCTGGAGCGGTCGTAGGCGTGCAGCGGCTGGCCGAGCTCGAGCATCACGTAGTTGGTGATGTCGACGGCGAGCGAGATCGGGCGCATGCCCGCCTTCTGCAGGCGGCGGGTCAGCCAGATCGGGGAGCGTGCGTCGGGGTCGAGGCCGGTCACCGTGCGGGCGGTGAAGCGGTCGCAGCCGGCCGGGTCGTCGATCTTGACCGGGTAGCCGTACGAGTTCGGCTGGGGCACGTCGAGCAGCGCCGGGTCGCGCAGCGGCAGGCCGTAGGCGGTGGCCGCCTCGCGGGCGACACCGCGCATGGACATGCAGTAGCCGCGGTCCGGGGTGATGTCGATGTCGAGGACCTCGTCGACGAGCTGGAGCAGCTCGATCGCGTCGGTGCCGACCTCGTGCTCGTGCGGCAGCACGATGATGCCGTGCGTGCCGTCGTCGCCCATGCCCAGCTCGTCGCCGGAGCAGATCATGCCGTGCGAGGTGCGGCCGTACGTCTTGCGCGAGGCGATCGCGAAGTCGCCGGGCAGCACCGCGCCGGGCAGGACCACGACGACCTTGTCGCCGACGGAGAAGTTCCGGGCGCCGCAGACGATCTCCTGCGGTTCACCGGTGCCGTTGGCCTGGCCGACGTCGACCGTGCAGAAACGGATCGGCTTGCGGAAGCCCTCGAGCTCCTCGATGGTCAGCACCTGGCCGACGACGAGCGGGCCCTTGAGCCCGCCGCCGAGCTGCTCGACGGTCTCGACCTCGAGGCCGGCGTCGACCAGCTTGGCGGCCACGTCACGACCGGTCTCGCCCGCGGGCAGGTCGACGTACTCCCGCAGCCAGGAAAGCGGGACGCGCATCAGATCTCACTCCCGAACGGCCGGGTGAAGCGAACGTCACCCTCGACCATGTCTCGCATGTCTTCAACGTTGTGGCGGAACATCAGCATCCGCTCGATGCCGAACCCGAAGGCGAACCCGCTGTACTTCTCGGGGTCCACACCGCAGGCGACGAGCACCTTGGGGTTGACCATGCCGCAGCCGCCGAGCTCGATCCAGCCCTCGCTGGAGCAGGTACGGCACGGGCGGTCGGGGTTGCCCACCGACTCGCCGCGGCACACGTAGCACTGCATGTCCATCTCGGCGGACGGCTCGGTGAAGGGGAAGAAGTGCGGGCGCAGGCGCGTGGTGGTGCCCTCGCCGAACAGCTCCTGGACCATGTGGTCCATGGTGCCCTTGAGGTCCGCCATGGTCAGGCCCTCGTCCACGGCGAGCAGCTCGACCTGGTGGAAGACCGGGGTGTGCGTCGCGTCGAGCTCGTCGGTGCGGTACACCCGGCCCGGGCAGACGATGTAGACGGGGGGCTTGCGCTCCAGCAGCGAGCGCGCCTGCACCGGGGAGGTGTGGGTGCGCAGGACGACACCGGACTCGTCGCCCTCGGTGCCCTCGGGGCCCCGGACGAAGAAGGTGTCCTGCATCTGGCGCGCCGGGTGGTCGGGCGTGAAGTTGAGGGCGTCGAAGTTGAACCACTCCGCCTCGACCTCGGGCCCCTCGGCGACCTCGTACCCCATGGCCACGAAGATGTCCGCGATGCGGTCCATCAGCGTGGTCAGGGGGTGCCGGGCGCCGGCGGGTACGCGGTCGTAGGGCAGTGTGACGTCCACGGCCTCCTCGACCAGCACCCGCTCGTCGCGCTCGGCTTCGAGCTCGACGGTGCGGGCCCCGAAGGCCTTGTTCACGGCGCCGCGGGCCTGGCCCACACGCTTGCCCGCCTCGGCCTTGGCCTGCGGGGGCAGCGCGCCGATCTCGCGGTTGGCGAGCGCCAGGGGCGAGCGGTCGCCCATGTGCGCGGTCTTCGCCTCACGCAGCGCGTCGAGGTCGCCGGCGGACGCGAAGGCGGCGAGCGCCTCGTCCCGCATGCGCTCGATCTCTTCCGGTTTCAGTGCCTCGACCTCGACAGGGTCGTACGACTTGTTCGGTGCCGACATCTCTTCCCGTACTTCCGATGGCTGGCTGGTGGGTCCCCGTACGACTCGATCGGCACAAGGACACAAGGGTGCCAAAGGACGAGTCTAAAGGTCGCTGGGGGTGAAGGAGCCCGTGGGCCGTCTGGCGAGATGCTCAGCAGGGCTACTGCGTGAGGTACGCCGGGGCGCTCACGGGCAGGATAAATCGGAACTCGGCGCCGCCGCCGGGGCCGCGGCCGACCGTGATGGTGCCGCCGTGGGCCTCCACGATGCCCTTGACGATGTAGAGGCCCAGGCCGGTGCCGCCGCGCTTGCTCCCCCGCCAGAAGCGGGTGAAGACGCGGCCCATCGACTCCTCGGGGATCCCGGGGCCTTCGTCGGACACGGTGACGGCGGTTCCCTTCTCATGCGGCGACACCCCGATGGTGACCGTTCCCTCTCCGTGGCGCACCGCATTTTCGAGGAGGTTGCCGAGGATCTGGTCGATCTTGTCCGGATCGGCCCACAGATCGGGGAGCGGACGGCTCACGCTCACGAGGAACCGCTCGGGGGCCTGGCCGTTCGCCGTGAGGGCCTGTACGTGGCGGCCGACGGCGGTGGCGATGTCGACCGGCTGGCGGCGCACCTCCAGGCGTCCGGAGTCGATCCGGGAGATGTCGAGGAGTTCGGCGATGAGCCGGGTGACACGGTTGGCGTCGGCGTCGACGGTCTCCAGCATCAGCCGTTTCTGGTCGTCGGTGAACCGCTCCCACTTGGCGAGCAGGGTGGCGGTGAACCCCTTGACGGAGGTCAGCGGGGAGCGCAGCTCGTGGGCGACGGTGGCGATCAGCTCGGCGTGGCTGCGCTCGGTGCGGCGGCGGGCCTCGGTGCCGCGCAGGGTGACCACGAGGCGGCGCACCGGCCCGGTGGGGTGGCTGCGGATGTAGCTGGCGGAGACCAGCACCTCGCGGCCGCCCGGGAGGAGCAGGTTCCGCTCGGGCTGCCCGCGGCGGGTGGCGAGGCCCCCGTACGGGTCGGTCAGCTCCCACCAGCGGCGGCCTTCGAGGTCCTCCAGCGGGAGCGCCCGGTCGATGCGGGTGCCGATGGCCTGCGCGGGGGCGGTGGCGGTCATCCTGGCGGCGGCCCGGTTGAAGCAGATGACGCGCCCGGTGTCGTCGGCGACGACGAGCCCGTCGGGCAGGTTGTCGGGGTCGATCCCGAAGCCGAGCCCCTCACCGGGGGCGAACCCGGGGGGTACGGCATCGGCGCGGGTGCCGGGGACGGAGTCCACGGGCGTGCCCGCACGGGCGCCGGCCGGAGCCTGCGGCGGGACACCGGCCAGACCGCCGACCTGCGGCGGGACCTGGGCGGGGCCGGGTCCGGCCGACACCGGTGTACCGGCCGTCGTGCCGGCCCCCGGTGAGCTGTTCGTACCGACGGTCATGTCCCCGTACCCCACATCTCCGAGTAGCGCAGTGGGCCCCCGGGCCGCCACATTACTAGCTGGGGGTCACGGAGCGGCACCCTCCGGGCGCCCGCTGTGCACGCGCGGACGCGTAGAGACACACGGCGGCGGCCGTCGCCAGGTTCAGGCTCTCCGCCTTCCCGTGGATCGGGACCCGCACCACGGCGTCCGCCAGGGCCCTGGTCTCCTCCGGCAGACCCCAGGCCTCGTTGCCGAAGACCCAGGCCGAGGGCCCGCCCATGGTGCCCGCGTCCAGCTCGGCGTCGAGGTCGTCCTCGCCCGCTCCGTCGGCCGCGAGGATCCGCACGCCGGCCGCGCGCAGGCCCTCGACGGCCTGCTCCACCGGGACGCCGACCGCGACCGGGAGGTGGAAGAGGGAGCCCACGGAGGCCCGTACGGACTTGGGGTTGTAGAGGTCCACGGAGGCGTCGGTCAGCACCACCGCGTCGGCGCCGGCGGCGTCGGCGCAGCGCAGCACCGTACCGGCGTTGCCGGGGTCGCGGACGTGCGCGAGGACGGCGACGAGCCTGGGCCCGGACGCCAGGATCTCCTCGAACGGGGAGTCCAGGAAGTGGCAGACGCCGACGAGGCCCTGCGGGGTGACGGTCTGGGAGACCTCGGCGAGCACCTCGTCGCAGGCGTAGTGCACGCGGGCACCCGCGTCCAAGGCGGCCTCGATGATCCCGGAGTAGCGCTCGGCGGCCTCGACGGTGGCGAACAGCTCGATCAGGGTGGACGCGCCGGTGGGCCCGCGGTGCTCGGCGGCCTCGCGGACCGCCTGCGGGCCCTCGGCGATGAACCGGCGCTCCTTAGTGCGGAAGTTGCGCCGCGCCAGTCGCCTGGCGGCGGCCACCCGCGGGGATCGGGGGGAGATCAGCTCGGCGGGGGTACCCATGGTCTCAGCGGTTCTCTCTCGGGGTTCCATGCGCGCGGGGCGCGGGGAAGCGGGGGCGCGGGGCAAGGGCCGCGGGTGCGCGGGCGCCGCGGGCAGGAGGGCCGCGGGCGCGGCGGCGCGCGGAACGTGCGGCGCTCGCAGTGCTCGCAGGGCTTCGGGCCCGCGGGGCGAAAGCACACGGACCCGCAGGCGAATGCCTGCGGGTCCGTGGGGGCCGGCCGCGTGAAGCTGGGCCGGCTAGCCCTTAGGCAGCGGCCTTGGGGGCGTTGACGTCGGCCGGAAGCGCCTTCTGCGCGACCTCGACCAGCGCGGCGAACGCGTTGGCGTCGTTGACGGCCAGCTCGGCGAGGATCTTGCGGTCCACCTCGATGTTGGCGGCCTTCAGACCCTGGATGAGGCGGTTGTACGTCATGCCGTTCTGGCGGGCAGCAGCGTTGATGCGCTGGATCCACAGCTGACGGAAGTCGCCCTTGCGCTTCTTGCGGTCGTTGAAGTTGTAGACCAGCGAGTGGGTGACCTGCTCCTTGGCCTTGCGGTACAGGCGCGAACGCTGACCGCGGTAGCCGGAGGCCGCCTCGAGGATTGCCCGGCGCTTCTTGTGGGCGTTTACTGCCCGCTTGACGCGTGCCACTTTTTAACTCCTTGTAGCGGGGCCGTGGGTGTCTTCACACGGCCCGAATTCGATGGGGTCCCGGTCTTGACGTCCCGCTCCCGCGTGGGAAGCGGAGGACATCAGATGCCGAGAAGCTTCTTGATCTTCGCGGCGTCGCCGGGGGCCATCTCCGCGTTGCCGGTGAGGCGGCGGGTGACACGGGACGACTTGTGCTCGAGCAGGTGGCGCTTGCCGGCGCGCTCGCGGAGCACCTTGCCGGAGCCGGTGACCTTGAAGCGCTTCTTGGTACCGCTGTGCGTCTTGTTCTTCGGCATGGCGCCGTTATCTCCTCGTCGGTGGCGCTCCCACCGGTCCGTTGCGGGACCGGCTCACGGGAGCGTCATGTTGTGTCGGTGATCCGAGACGGGCTGTCTCGGGATCAGGCCTCGGCGTCCGTACCGTCGGCGGGGGCCTCGGTGACGTCGGCGGAGGCGACCTCGGTGGTCTCCTCAGCCTCGACGGCGGCTTCCTCGGAAGGAGCCTCGTCGTCGGCGTGGGCGACACCCTGGCGCTCGGCCTTGCGGGCGGCCTGCGCCTCGCGGGCTTCGGCCATCGCCTCGGTCTTCTTCTTGTGCGGACCGAGGACCATGATCATGTTTCGGCCGTCCTGCTTCGGGTTCGACTCGATGAACCCGAGGTCCTCGACGTCCGAAGCGAGACGCTGCAGCAGTCGGTAGCCGAGTTCCGGCCGGGACTGCTCGCGACCACGGAACATGATCGTGATCTTGACCTTGTCGCCCTGCTTGAGGAACCGAACGACGTGACCCTTCTTGGTGTCATAGTCGTGCGGGTCGATCTTCGGCCGGAGCTTCATTTCCTTGATGACCGTGTGCGCCTGGTTCTTGCGCGCCTCACGGGCCTTCATGGCCGACTCGTACTTGAACTTGCCGTAGTCCATGAGCTTGCAGACCGGCGGGCGTGCGGACGCCGCGACCTCGACCAGGTCGAGGTCGTACTCCTGCGCGAGCTCAAGCGCCTTGGCAAGCGGCACGATGCCGACCTGCTCGCCGCTGGGACCGACAAGCCGTACCTCGGGAACGCGAATCCGGTCGTTGATGCGGGGCTCGGTGCTGATGGATCCTCCTCGGTAGCACCACACGACTGCCTGGCAGACAGCCGCTGACGTGTATTTCCGTCAGACCGACCACGGCGGGAAACCAAAAAAGCCCCGCCGGGCACAGGCAGGGGCTCCAATACAACCGGAACACCGTCGCGTGCGAACCGCGGGGCGTAGACTCGGGCAGCTTTCCATCGTCCGTACGGAACGATGGATGCCGCCTGACCGGTGACCCGCCGTCCCGGAGGACGGTCAGGTGGGAGAAACGGAGCCTCCACTTGTGGGCCGGGCACAGAAGTGTCCGGCCGGTCGAAGTACATACTAGCACCCGCGTTGCAAGCCCGCCGCACGGCATATCGTGGGGCTCATGACTGACGCGACACCCTCCCCCGAAACCGCTGCCGACGGCGCCACCCCCGACTACGACGCCATGACCCGCGACATCGCGGACGTGCCCGCCGTCGAGGTGATCACCACGGTGGCCGTGCACCTGCTGAGCGCCGCGGCCGTCAACCTGGGCCTGGACAAGCCGGACTCCGAGCACAAGGACCTCGACGAGGCCCGCAAGCTGATCACGGCCCTGGCCGGCCTGGTCACCGCGAGCGCCACCGAGATCAGCTCCTTCCACGCCGCCCCGCTGCGCGACGGCCTGAAGTCGCTCCAGCTGGCCTTCCGCGAGGCGTCGATCGTCCCGGACGAGCCGGGCCAGGGTCCGGGCGAGAAGTTCACGGGTCCCGTCTTCGCCTGATCGCGCGCATACGACGCACATACGAAGAGGAGAGGCGGGTCACACGGGAATCCCCCGTGTGACCCGCCTCTCCTTTTTCCTTGCGGCTCTCGCTTGCGGCTCCTACCGCTGTTCCGGCTCTCCCGGTCAGCGGGTGAAGAGCGGTTCGCCGGGCGGAGCCGGCGCGTCCGGCGGCAGCAGCGCCAGGTCCAGCCCGCGCACCAGCCGGGCCCGCAGGGTGGTGTCCGCCGCCAGGGCCTCGGCGACGCGGCGGGCCGCCGCGGGCGCCTGCGCCCCGCCGGCCAGCACGATGGCGAGGGTGCCGTCGGCGTCCGCGCCGCCCGGGCCGAGGTGGGCGCGGAGCACGGCCGGCTCCGCTGACACGGCGGCCCGTACGGCCTCCCGTACGGCGGGGTCGGCCAGCGGGCCCGCGTCCGTACGGCCTTCGGCGAGGGCGAGCAGCGCGGGCCCGGTCAGCTGGTAGGTGACGGGCCCGGCCAGGTCCAGGACCACGGTGTCGGCCTTCTCGTGGGCGGCGGCGGCCAGGGCCTGGTGCAGCGGTACCGCCACCGGGCGGGCG
This sequence comes from Streptomyces sp. NBC_01233, assembly GCF_035989305.1. NCBI lineage: Bacteria > Bacillati > Actinomycetota > Actinomycetes > Kitasatosporales > Streptomycetaceae > Streptomyces > Streptomyces sp. NBC_01233. The sequence continues at coordinate 2,002,071 of NZ_CP108514.1, forward strand.
GCCGGGTCCCAGAGGGCGAGCGAGGCGGTCGAGGTGAAGGCGGGCAGGGCCCGCCGGTCGCCCGCCCGCAGGGTCGGGACGGCCATGTCGCTCGTCTTCTCGCGCTTCAGGCCCGTCTCCGGGTCGGTCTCCACCTCGCCGAGGACGGCGACCACGGGGACCAGCAGCCGCGCGCCCTTGAGGGCGGCCAGCACCTCGGGCTCCTTGGCCCGGTCCTCGGACCAGGCGGCCAGGGCCGCGGTCAGCCGGGGATCGGCCGAGCCGTCGTCGTCGGAGAAGCCCGGGTCGGGAATGTTCTTGTTCGCCATGTTCGCCACAGTTACCCGACCCTACTGTGCCGGGTGCGACGGCGCCGTGAGGGGCCCGCGGTCCCCGCCCCGGGTGCCCCGACGCGGGCGTCGGCCCAGTACGGCGGCCAGTACGAGCAGCACCGCCCCCGCGACCGCGGCCGCCGGAGCACCGAGCCGGGCGCTCCGCTCGGGCGGGCGGACCGGCTCGGGACCGGGGCCGAAGTACGGGCGCTCGGCCGCGGCGGCCGCGGGCACCGCGGCTTCGGGCTGCATCGCCTCCGCGACCTGGAGGGCGGCGGCGGGGTCCACCGTCCCGTGGCCGCGGGCGTCGTCCCGGCCGCCGGCCGGGGAGTCGGAGGCGGTGTCCTCCAGCAGCTTCTTGATCTGGGCCGGGGACAGGTCCGGGTGCGCGGCCTTGACGAGGGCGGCGGCGCCGGAGACGAAGGCCGCGGCGGCACTGGTGCCCCAGCCCTCGTAGTACGAGCGGTCGGGGTCGGCGATGACCACGTCGACGCCGGGGGCGCTGACGGTGGCGTACCAGTTGCGGGTGGAGAACTTGGCCTTCTTGCCGCGGCGGTCGACGGCGGTGACGGCGATCACCCCCGGGTAGGCGGCCGGGTAGGACACGCGGTCGCCGGTTTCGCCGCCGTTGCCGGCGGAGGCGACGACGACCACGCCCTTGGCGAGCGCGTACTGGACGGCCTCGTCCTCGCCCGCCTCGTGGTGGGCGGAGTCGCTGTCGTCGCCGAGGGACAGGTTGATCACGTCGGCCCCGTGGTCGGCGGCCCAGCGGATGCCCTCGGCGAGGGCGCCGCCCTTGCTGTCGCGGGCCTTGCCGCGGCCCGGGTCGCCCTCTTCGAGGATCACCCGGACCGGCAGGATCCGCGCCTGCGGGGCGATCCCGAGGACGCCCTGGCCGCGGCTGGGGCCGTGGCCGTGCCCGGCGATGATGCTCGCCATGGCGGTGCCGTGGCGGGCCCATGAGCGGTCGCCGCGGCCTGCGCCCATGCCGATGAGGTCGGTCCCTTCGAGGACCTGCCCCGCCAGGTCGGGGTGGGAGTCGTCGACCCCGGTGTCGAGGACGGCGACGGTCACCCCGTCGCCGCGGGTGGTGCCCCAGGCCTCCTCGGCGCGCAGCGCGAGCAGGCCCCACTGGCGGTCCCGGATGGTGTCGGCGGCGGCCGGGAACGCGGTGGCGGCCGTGAGGAGGGCGGCGGCGGTCAGGGCGGCGGCGGCCCGCCCGAGCGCCCGGTGCATGGTCATCGGCGGGCCTTCGGGGCGGGCGTGACGGGCGGTGCGGCGAGGAACGCCACGGTGTGCCCGATGCGGTCGGCGACCGCCTTGGCCTCGTGGCCGAGTCCGGCCTGGGCGGCGGCTCCGGTGGCGTCCTTCTTCATCAGGTCCTCGGCGGGGCGGGGCGCGTCCAGGGGGCGGCCGTCGGCGAAGGCGGAGACGGCGTAGACGACGACGGGGGCCTCGTCGAGTACGGACGCGGCCCATGCGGCGCGCTGGGCGTCCGTGAATCCGTACGCGGGCGGGGCGGTGATCCGCCCGGTGAGGGCGGTCATCGCGGGGGCGTCGGCGGGGGTGAAGACCAGGCCGACGGTGATCAGGGAGCTGCGGGTGGCGTCGGTGTACGTGGCGCGGAGCACGCGGGTGCAGCCGGTGGCGGCCAGCAGGCCCTGCCAGTCGGCGGCGAGGCCGGAGGCGCAGTCGGCGTCGGGGGCGAGCGCGATGCGGGTCCAGGTCCGGTCGGAGCCGCCGGGGCCGGCTGCGGGGCCGGTGACGACGGGCGGCAGGAGGTGGTCCACGGGCGCGGACCGCCACAGCGACTCGGCCTTGCGGTAGGCGGCGTCGGCGGGCAACGGGCGGCTCGCGGCCCGGTGTTCCGCCCAGGTGGTGACGGCGGCTCCGCCGACGAGGCCGCCCCCGAGGAGGAGGCAGAGCGCGGAGGCGAGGACGCGTCCGGGGTGGCGGCGCGGCGGGGTGTGCGCGGGCTGGGGCGGCTGGGGCCACGGGTCGGGCTCGCCCTGGATCGTGGTCCGCGGTGTCGTCGTGGTCATCCGGCGGCTCCGCCCCCCGTTCCGTACGGCTGCCTGCCCGTACTCTACGGGGTCCCCCGCGGGGCTCCGCGGGGCCGGTGTCCCCGCCTCCGGGCGCCACCGACCCCTACCCACCGGTAGAGACCTCTGGCAAGCTGCCGCCCATGAACTCCCCCGCCGCCGACCGCGCCCGGTACGACCGGGCGACCGCGCATCTGGACGCGCCGCTGGCCCTCGTGGATCTCGACGCCTTCGACGCCAATGCCGACGACCTCGTGCGCCGGGCCGGCGGGAAGCCGGTCCGGGTCGCCAGCAAGTCGGTCCGCTGCCGCGCGCTGCTCGAACGCGTGCTGGCCCGGCCCGGGTTCGCCGGAATCATGTCGTACACCCTGGCCGAGTCCCTCTGGCTGGCCCGGTCCGGGTTCGAGGACATGCTCCTCGCGTATCCCTCCGCCGACCGGGCCGGCTTCGGAGAGCTGGCGAACGACGCCAAGCTGGCCGGCGCCGTCACGGTGATGGTGGACGATCCCGCGCAGCTGGAGCTGATGGACGGGGCCCGCGACGGGGGCGCCGAGGAGATCCGCGTCTGTCTCGAACTGGACACCGCCCTGCAGCTGTTCGGCGGCCGGGTACGGGTCGGGGCCCGCCGGTCCCCGCTGCGCGAGCCGGCGGAACTGGCCGCGCTGGCCCGTACGGTCGCCGCCCGGCCGGGGTTCCGGGTGGTGGGCCTGATGGCGTACGAGGGCCACGTCGCCGGGGTCGGGGACGCATTGGCCGGCCGCCCGCTGCGCTCCCGCGCCATCCGGCTCATGCAGGGCGCGGCCCGCAGGGAGCTCGCGGCGCGGCGGGCCGAGGTGGTGCGGGCCGTGCGTGCGGTCGTACCGGACCTGGAGTTCGTCAACGGCGGCGGGACCGGCAGCGTGCAGCAGACCGCCGCCGAGGACGCGGTGACGGAGGTGGCAGCCGGGTCGGGGCTGTACCTGCCGCGGCTCTTCGACAACTACACCTCCTTCAGCGGGCGTCCGGCGGCGCTGTTCGCCCAGCCGGTGGTGCGCAGGCCCGGTGTGGGCGTGGTGACGGTGCTCGGGGGCGGCTACCCGGCCTCGGGTGCGGCCGGCGCCGACCGGCTGCCGGTTCCGTACCTGCCCCAGGGGCTGCGCTACGACCCCCAGGAGGGGGCGGGCGAGGTGCAGACCCCGCTGCTGGGCGGCCCGGCCGACGATCTGCTGATCGGTGACCGGGTCTGGTTCCGGCACGCGAAGGCGGGCGAACTGTGCGAGCGCTTCGACACGCTGCACCTGGTGGAGGGCGACCGGGTGACGGCCACCGCCCCGACCTACCGGGGCGAGGGCCGCACCTTCCTCTAGAGGACCGGGGCCTGGAAGACCGAGTCCGTCTGGTCCGGGATGACGCTGGTGTCGCCGCGCAGGACCGGTCCCCTGGTGCCGTCGTGGTCGACGTAGCCCGTCGTCGCGCACGGGTAGGGGCCGCTCTTCTGCGGCTTGGGCCCGATGAACATGGGGTTGACGATCCACCGGCCGTCGCTGTTGTCGTACGCCCGGCACATCAGCTCGTTCTTGTTGCGGTTGACGACGAGCCGCAGGGCGGTGGCGTCGCGCAGGAAGGAGATGTCGGTGTCGGAGTCGCCGGCGGCGAACACCTGCCGGCGGGCGGCGGGCTGTACCTTCTCGGCGGCCGCGCCGCGCACGCCGAAGATCTCCTTGTTGATCCAGCAGCGCTTGCCGTCGATATAGGTGATCATCGTGTCGGCTCCGTCCCGGACGGATCCGCAGCCCTGCAGGTGGGAGGTGAACTTCCCGCCGTGGGTGGTGGTGTTGCGGATGCCTATCACGTGGTCCGCGTCGATGCCGACGCCCTTGGCCCACACTTCGACGACCGGCTGGGGAGAGGCCGAGCTGATCCAGACGTCGAAGCCGGACTTCCGCAGCGCGCCGATCAGGTCCTTCTGCTGGTCGTAGTAGCGCACCCAGCCGGTGGCGGTGCCGCTGCCGACCCGCTGCGCGGCGCCGACGGGCGCGGCGAGGTTCTCGGCTCGGGCGGCGGCGGCGAAGCCGCGGATCTCGCCGGCGGTCCAGCCCTGCATCAGCTGGGGCAGCCAGGCGTACGAGGGTTCGGTGGTGCGGCGGTCCCAGCCGGCGAAGGCGGCGGCGCCGGTGCGGGTGGCGGCGGTCCCGTAGACGGCGTTGATCTCGTCCGCGCAGCCGGCTCCCGCGGGGGTCCCGGTGGGCAGCGGGGCGCCGGGGCGGGCGAGTGCGTCGCAGGCGTCGGCGAGGGCCTCGGCCCCGGCGGGGGTCAGGTGGCGGCTGGTGGCGGCCCAGTCGGCGGGGCGGCGGATCTTCCCGTTGCGCAGCAGCCAGAACATGGTGGCGTCGCCGACGTCGTTCTTGACGACGGTGTTGTCCCAGTCGAAGACGGCGACGGGCCTGGCGCGGTCCGGCCGGTACGGGTTGCAGCTGCCGTACCGGTCGATCAGCCCCTGGAGGCGGGCCTGGTTGTCCCCGTACCAGCCGGAGCCGACCGTCACCGGGCGGCAGGTGCTCTGGTCCGCCTCGGCGGGCGGGGCCAGCAGGAGTCCGGAGCCGGCGGCCGCCACGAGGGCGAGGGTGGCGGTTCTGTTTCTGCGCATGCTGCTCCTCGGGGTTCGGGCACGGAACGGCCGGGCGCCTCGCGGCGCCCGGCCGGCTCGGAACGGGGATGGTCTACGGCGGGGTGGTCTGCTGCCGGGTGCTCTACAGCGGGGTGACGTACGCGCCGGAGATGCCGCCGTCGACGAGGAAGTCGGTGGCGTTGATGAAGGAGGAGTCGTCGCTGGCGAGGAAGGCGACGGCGGCGGCGATCTCGGTGGGCTCGGCGAAGCGGCCCAGCGGGATGTGCACGAGGCGGCGGGCGGCGCGCTCGGGGTCCTTCGCGAACAGCTCCTGGAGCAGCGGGGTGTTGACCGGCCCCGGGCACAGGGCGTTGACGCGGATGCCCTCGCGGGCGAACTGCACGCCGAGCTCGCGGGACATGGCCAGGACGCCGCCCTTGGAGGCGGTGTAGGAGATCTGGGAGGTCGCGGCGCCCATGATCGCCACGAAGGAGGCCGTGTTGATGATGGAGCCGCGGCCCTGGCGCTGCATGTAGGGCAGGGCGGCCTTGCAGCACAGGTAGACGGAGGTGAGGTTGACGTCCTGGACGCGCCGCCAGGCGTCGAGCTCGGTGGTGAGGATGGAGTCGTCGTCCGGCGGCGAGATGCCCGCGTTGTTGAAGGCGATGTCGACGGAGCCGTAGGTGTCGAAGGCCGTCTTGAACAGGGCGTCGACCTGCTCCTTGTCGGTGACGTCGACCTTCACGTAGGTCCCGCCGACCTCCTCGGCGGCGGCCTTGCCGGCCGTCTCGTCGATGTCGCCGCAGACGATGTCGGCGCCCTCGGACGCGAGGCGGCGGGCGGTGGCGAGGCCGATGCCGCTGCCGGCTCCGGTGATGACGGCGGTACGGCCGACCAGGCGGCGGCAGACGATCTCTTCTGGGGTCTGGCTGGTCATGTTCTTCAGGCCTCCGTGCTGATGAAGACGTTCTTGGTCTCGGTGAAAGCGGTGAGTGCGTCGGGTCCGAGCTCGCGGCCGAGGCCGGACTGCTTGTAGCCGCCGAAGGGGGTCCAGTAGCGGACGCTGCTGTGGGAGTTGACGGACAGGTTCCCCGCGGCGACGGCGCGCGAGACGCGCAGGGCACGGCCGATGTCGCGGGTCCAGAGGGAGCCGGAGAGCCCGTACTCGGTCGCGTTGGCCAGGCGTACGGCATCCTCCTCGTCCTCGAAGGGCAGGACGACGGCGACCGGTCCGAAGACCTCCTCGGCGGCCACGGGCGCCGTGGGGGCAACGTCCGTGACCAGGGTCGGCGGGTACCAGAAGCCGGGGCCCTCGGGGGCGGTGCCGCGGATCGCGGTGAGGTCGGCGGTGACGAAGGACCGTACGCGGTCCAGCTGGGTCCGCGAGATCAGCGGGCCCATCTGCGTCTTCTCGTCGAGCGGGTCGCCGACCGCCACCGCGGCGATGCCGGGGGCGACGAGCTCCAGGAAGCGGTCGTAGACGGAGCGCTGTACGAGGATCCGGGTGCGGGCGCAGCAGTCCTGTCCGGTGTTGTCGAGGAAGGACATCGGCGCGGCGGCCGCGGCGGCCTCCAGGTCCGCGTCGGCGAAGACGATGTTGGGGCTCTTGCCGCCGAGTTCGAGGGTGACGCGCTTCACCCGGTCGGCGCACTTGGCCATGATCTGCTTGCCGACGCGGGTGGAGCCGGTGAAGACGATCTTGGCGACGCCGGGGTGTTCGACGAGCGCGTCTCCCGCGACCGCCCCGTGGCCGGGGAGCACCTGGAAGAGGTGCTCGGGGATCCCGGCTTCGAGGGCGAGTTCGGCCAGGCGCAGCGCGGTCAGCGGGGTGGTCTCGGCGGGCTTGAGGATGACGGCGTTACCGGCGGCGAGGGCCGGGGCCAGGCCCCAGGCGGCGATCGGCATGGGGAAGTTCCAGGGGGCGATCACGCCGATGACGCCGAGGGGTTCGAGGAAGGTGACGTCGATGCCGCCGGCGACGGGGATCTGGCGGCCGGAGAGCCGCTCCACTCCCCCGGCGGCGAAGTCGAGGAGGTCGCGTACGTTGCCGGCTTCCCAGCGGGCGTTGCCGATGGTGTGGCCGGCTTCGCGGACCTCCATCCGGGCCAGTTCCTCGATGTGGCCGTCGACGACCGCGGCGAAGCGGCGCAGCAGCCGGGCCCGGTCGGCGGGGGCGGCGGCCGCCCAGGCGCGCTGGGCCGTTGCGGCCCGGGCGACGGCGGCGTCGACATCGTCCCGTGTGGCGGCCGGGACGATGGCGACGGTTTCCTCGGTGGCCGGATTCAGCACTCGCAGGTTGAGTGGGGCCAGCTCATCGGACACGTGTTGCCTCACAGACTTTCGGTGGTTCGGCGGGGCGGGTTACAGGCGTTCGAAGGAGCGGCGCAGCTCCCAGTCGGTCACCGCGGAGTCGTACGCGTCGAGTTCCACGCGGGCCATGTTCCGGTAGTGGGCGACCACTTCGGGGCCGAAGGCCGCCTTGGCGATCTCGCTGTTCTCCCAGAGCTCCGCGGCCTCGCGCAGGGTGGCGGGCACGTGCGCGTAGTCGGCGGTGTAGGCGTTGCCGCCGCACGCCTCGGGCAGCTCCAGCCGGTTCTCGATGCCGTAGAGCCCGGCCGCGACCAGGCCGGAGACGGCGAGGTACGGGTTGACGTCGCCGCCGGGGAGGCGGTTCTCGAAGCGCATGGAGCGGCCGTGGCCGACGACTCGGAGCGCGCAGGTCCGGTTGTCCACGCCCCAGGCGACGGCGGTCGGCGCGAAGGATCCCGGCCGGAAACGCTTGTACGAATTGATGTTGGGGGCGTAGAGAAGGGAGAAGTCGCGCAGCGCGGCCAGCTGGCCGGCCAGGAAGTGCCGCATCACCGGTGACATTCCGCCCGGTCCGTCCCCGGCCATCGCGTTGCGTCCGTCGGCGTCAGCGAGCGAGAGGTGGATGTGACAGGAGTTGCCCTCGCGCTCGTCGAACTTCGCCATGAAGGTGAGCGAGACGCCTTCCTGGGCCGCGATCTCCTTCGCCCCGGTCTTGTAGACGGAGTGCTGGTCGCAGGTGGTCAGCGCCTCGTCGTAGCGGAAGGCGATCTCGTGCTGGCCGAGGTTGCACTCCCCCTTGGCCGACTCGACGATCAGGCCCGCGGCCTGCATCTCGTTGCGGATGCGGCGCAGCAGGGGTTCGATGCGGCCGGTCCCGAGGACGGAGTAGTCGATGTTGTACTGGTTGGCGGGGGTCAGTCCGCGGTAGTTGGCGTTCCAGGCCTGCTCGTAGGTGTCCTGGAAGACCATGAACTCCAGCTCGGTGCCGACCATCGCGGTGTATCCGTGCTCGGCGAGGCGCTCCAGCTGGCGGCGCAGGATCTGCCGGGGCGCGGCGACGACGGGCGAGCCGTCGTTCCAGGCGAGGTCGGCGAGGAGGAAGGCGCTGCCGGGGTTCCAGGGGATGCGGCGCAGGGTGGCGAGATCGGGGTGCATGGCGAAGTCGCCGTAGCCCCGGTCCCAGGAGGACATCTCGTACCCGTCGACGGTGTTCATGTCGGTGTCGACGGCGAGAAGGTAGTTGCAGCCCTCGGTGCCGTGCTCGAGGACCTCGTCCAGGAAGAACTGTGCGGCGAACCGCTTGCCCTGGAGCCGCCCCTGCATGTCGGGGAAGGCCAGGACCACTGTGTCGATCTCGCCGCTGGCGACGAGGGAGCGGAGCTCCTCGGGCGCGAGCGGCGGCGTGCGGTCTACCACGGGAATCTCTCCTTCGGTGAGCCGAGTGCGCCTAAGGTATTGAATAGAACCATTGCTTGGGAAGGGGAGGAGCCGAGATGACCGATACGGCGAGTGAAGGCGACGCGATCGCGCGGCTGAATCCCGTGCTGCGGCAGGTGCGGGCGGGCAACGGCTTCGAGGAGGCGCTGGAGCAGATCCTCCAGGTGGTCCGGCTGGGTCTGGTGCCGGGCGGCGAACGGCTTCCGCCCGAGCGCGAGCTGGCCGAGCGCATGGGGATCAGCCGGGTCACCCTGCGCGAGGTGCTGAAGGTCCTGCAGGACCAGGGCCTGGTGGAGGCCCGGCGCGGGCGCTACGGCGGAACGTTCGTGCTGCCCCGCCCCGACACCCCGGCGGGCGGCTCCGAGGAGGAGCTGCGCCGGCGCGTCGCGGGGGTGGACATCGAGGACGCGCTGCGCTTCCGCGAGGTGCTGGAGGTGGGGGCGGCCGGACTGTGCGCCTCCCAGGGGCTGACCGAGGAGGGGACCGAACGGCTGCTGGCCGCGCTGGGGGCCACGCACGACGCCCCGCTCGCCGCCTACCGCCGCCAGGACACGCTCTTCCACCTGACGCTGTGCGAGCTCGCCGGATCCGCCACCCTCACGGCCCAGTACGCGGCCGTCCGCGCCACCGTCAACGACCTGCTGGACTGCATCCCGCTGCTCGTGCGCAACCTGGAGCACTCGCAGCAGCAGCACACCGCGCTGGTGGAGTCGGTACTGGCAGGGGACGCGCCCGGGGCGCGCGCGACCATGCGCGAGCACTGCTGCGGCACGGCGGCGCTGCTGCGGGGCTTCCTGGCCTGAGCGGAACCGGAACGGGGGGGGCCGGGAGGAGGGCCGGGAGGTTTTCGTAACTTCTGTTTAACGCAGAGGTCTTGCGCTCTCCACTCCTCTAGAGCAAAGGTACGCCCCACAACCATTGCCCTGAGGCAGGAGCGCACGATGGCCGACGACATCGAGGCACGGCTGACAGCCGTACCCGCACCCACCAAGTCCCCCGAGGGCGGCGACGCAGGCACGGACGATTACCTGGAGCGCCGCACACTGCGCCGGGGCAGCGCCGGCTGGCTGCTGCTGACCGGTCTCGGCGTCGCCTACGTCGTCTCCGGCGACTTCTCCGGCTGGAACGTCGGCCTCGACAAGGGCGGCTTCGGCGGGCTCGCCATCGCCACCGTCCTCATGGGCGCGATGTACGCCTGCCTGGTCTTCTCCCTCGCGGAGCTGTCCACCATCCTGCCGACGGCAGGCGGCGGCTACGGCTTCGCCCGCCGCGCGCTGGGCCCCTGGGGCGGCTTCCTCACCGGCACCGCCATCCTCATCGAGTACATCCTGGCCCCGGCCGCGATCGTCATCTTCATCGGCGACTACGTCGAATCCCTCGGCCTCTTCGGCCTGACCTCCAGCTGGCCGGTCTACCTCGGCTGCTTCGTGATCTTCATCGGCGTCCACCTCTGGGGCGTGGGCGAAGCCCTCCGCTTCAGCCTCGTCGTGACCGCGATCGCCGTCGCCGCGCTGCTCATCTTCGCGGTGGGCGCCTTCACCGAGTTCAGCGCCGACGGCCTCAACGACATCCCCGTCGACTCGGAGGCCTTCGGCTCGAACTCCTGGCTGCCGCTGGGCGTCCTCGGCATCTGGGCCGCGTTCCCCTTCGGCATGTGGTTCTTCCTCGGCGTGGAAGGCGTACCGCTGGCGGCCGAGGAGGCGAAGGACCCGGTCCGCTCCATGCCGAAGGCCCTCTCCATCTCCATGGGCATCCTCGCCCTGCTGGCGCTGATCACCTTCTTCGCCGCGACCGGCGCCCAGGGAGCCGACGCCGTCAAGGCGGCCGGCAACCCGCTGGTCGTCGCCCTGGAGGGGGACGGCGGCCCGACCGCGCTCAGCCGCTTCGTGAACTACGCGGGCCTGGCCGGCCTCGTCGCCTCCTTCTTCTCCCTCATCTACGCGGGCTCGCGCCAGCTCTTCGCCCTCTCCCGGGCCGGCTATCTGCCCCGCTTCCTCTCGCTCACCTCGAAGCGCAAGGCCCCGTACCTGGGTCTCGTCATCCCCGGCGCGATCGGCTTCGCCCTGGCCGCCGCCACCGGGAACGGCGCGCGCATGCTGAACATCGCGGTGTTCGGCGCGACCATCTCCTACGCCCTGATGGCCCTCTCGCACATCGTGCTGCGCCGCCGGGAGCCGGACCTGGAGCGCCCGTACCGCACCCCCGGCGGAATCCTGACCTCCTCGGTGGCCTTCGTGCTCGCCCTGTCGGCCCTGGTCGCCACCTTCCTGGTGGACAAGGACGCGGCATTCATCGCCCTGGCCGTGTACGCCGTCGCCCTCGCCTACTTCGCCTTCTACAGTCGGCACCACCTCGTGGCCTCGGCCCCCGAAGAGGAGTTCGCGGCGCTGGCGGAAGCCGAGGCGGAACTGACCCGCGACTGACACCCTGTTGCTGCACTTGCCTTGCCCTTGCCCTTGCCCTTGCCCTTGCCCTTGCCCTTGCCCTTGATGGAGGTAGAGAACGTGCCCAGGCCGCTCATCGGCATCACCACCTACGTCGAGGAATCCACCCGCTACGGCGTGTGGGACCTCCCGACGTCCCTCGTACCGACCGGGTACCACGAACTCGTCCAGGCGGCGGGCGGCGCGGCCGTGCTGCTCCCGCCGGACGAACCCGGGTCGGCGGCGGAGGTGCTGAGCCGGGTGGACGGCCTGGTGGTCGCGGGCGGCCCGGACGTGGACCCGGTCCACTACGGCGCCGCACGCGACCCCCATACGGGCGCCCCCGCGACGGTCCGCGACCACTGGGAACTGGCCCTGATCGCCGCCGCACTCGAGTCCGACGTCCCCGTACTCGGCATCTGCCGGGGCATGCAGGCGCTGAACGTGGCCCTGGGCGGCACCCTGATCCAGCACATCGACGGCCACGTCGACGCACCGGGCGGCACCTCCTGGCACCCGGTCCGCCCGGTCCCGGGCACCCGGTACGCGGAGCTGGTCCCGGAAGAGGCGCAGGTCCCGACCTACCACCACCAGGCCGTCGACCGCCTGGGCCGCGGCCTGGTCGTCTCGGCCCACGCGCTGGACGGCACGGTGGAGGCGATCGAGGTCCCCGACCCGGAGCGGTGGATCCTGGGCGTCCAGTGGCACCCGGAACGGGACAAGGACACCCGGGTGATGGAGTCCCTGGTCTGCGCCGCCCATGCCCGCGCGGCGGTCCCGGTCCCGTAGCCGCTGCGCGGGCACTGGTCTCTGCAGCCCATCCCCACGCCTCAATCGCCGGCGGGGCTGAAAAGACCTGGGGCTCCGCCCCAGACCCCGCTCCTCAAACGCCGGAGGGGCTGGATCTGGCTGACGCCGCCGGCCGCTTGGGGCTGAGCCCCGCCACCCCGCGCGGCCCCCGGCTAGGACAGGCGGCGGGTCAGCGACAGCAGGTCGCGGGCCGGGCCGGCCGGGCGGGAGCCGGCCGGCCACACCGCCCGCAGGGCCCGGCCGAGCCCCGCCCCCGACACCGGCACCTCCACCAGCCGCCGCGACGCCAGCTCGTCCCCCACCGCCAGCTCCGACAGGACGCACGGCCCCGCACCGCTCAGCGCCGCCGCCTTGACCGCGGTGGTCGAGGCCAGTTCCAGCAGCGGCGCCGCCAGCCCCCCGCACCCGGCCAGCGCAGCGTCCAGCACCTGCCGCGTGCCCGATCCCCGCTCGCGCAGGATCAGCGGCATCGCCGCCAGTTCCGCCGCCTCGACCCCCCGCGTGCGCCGCGCCCACGCGTGCCCCGGCGCCACCGCGACCACCAGCCGGTCCTGTGCGATCACGGCCGAGTCCAGCCCGTCCGGCACCGTCAGGCCCTCCACGAAGCCGAGGTCGGCCTCGTGCGCGAGGACGCGTTCGGCGACGACCGCCGAGTTCCCGGCGTGCAGCGACACCGCCGTGTCCGGACGCTCCCCGCGCAGCGCGATCAGCCACCCCGGCAGCAGGTACTCCGCGATCGTCATGCTGGCCGCCACCCGCAGCCGCGAGTCCCGTCGGCCCCGCAGGGCCTGCGCGCCCGCGTCGAAGGCCTCCGCCGCCTCCACCACCCGCCGGGCCCAGTCCGTGACCAGCGCACCCTCGGCCGTCAGCGTCGACCCGCGCGGCGAACGGTCCACCAAGGCCACGCCGAGCCGTGTCTCCATCGCCCGGATCCGGCTGCTCGCCGCGGGCTGGGTGATGCCCAGCCGCCGGGCCGCGCCGCTCAGGCTGCCGACCCGCGCGACCGCGAGCAGCAGTTCCAGCGCGCCCAGGTCCGGCACCCGGTGCGCCAGCGGAACCCACTCCTCATTAGCCATAACATCAGTTTATGACCTCATAGAGGGATGGCCTCTGCCGCCCCGTCCGCCCCGGCGCGAGGCTGGACCCATGGCCACCACCCTCGTGCGACCCCGCACCACGATTTCCCGGCTGCCCGCCGCCCACAAGGCTCCCGCGCTCCGGCACCTCGGCCCCAACTGGTACGCGTCCGTCATGGGCACGGCGATCATCACCAACGCCGGCGCGACCCTCCCGTACCAGCTGCCCGGGCAGCGCGTGGCCTGCCAGCTCGTCTGGGCGCTGTCCGCCGCCGTCCTCGCCGTCCTGCTCGCCGCACGCGCCGGCCACTGGATCCACCACCGCGACCAGGCCCGCGCCCACCTCCTCGACCCCGCCGTCGCCCCCTTCTACGGCTGCCTGTCGATGGCGCTGCTGGCCGTCGGCGGCGGCACCCTGATCGTCGGCAAGGACCTCATCGGGACCGGTGCGGCCGTCGCCGTGGACGCCGTCCTCTTCACCGCCGGCACCGCGATAGGCCTGGTCATGGCCGTGGCCGTGCCCTACCTGATGGTGGTGCGCCACAAGGTCGAGCCCCGCCAGGCCACTCCCGTCTGGCTGCTCCCCCTGGTCGCCCCGATGGTCTCCGCGGCCCTCGGCCCGCTGCTGGTCCCCCACCTGCCCGCCGGCCAGCCCCGCGAGGCCCTGCTGCTCGCCTGCTACGCCATGTTCGGCATCAGCCTGCTCGCCACCCTGCTGATGCTCCCCCTGATCCTCGGCCGGCTGATCGTGGGCGGGCCCCTGCCCCTGGCCCTGACCCCCACCCTCTTCCTGGTCCTCGGCCCGCTCGGCCAGTCCACCACCGCCGTGAACCAGCTCGCCGACGTCGCCCACCAGTCGATCGGCGCCCCCTACGCCGGAGCGCTGGGCGCCTTCGCCGTGGTCTACGGGGTTCCCGTGATGGGGTTCGCGCTGCTGTGGCTGGCCCTCGCCGCCGCCATGCTGGTCCGCGCCGCCCGGGGCGGCATGGGCTTCGCCATGACCTGGTGGGCCCTCACCTTCCCCGTCGGCACCTGCGTCACCGGCGCCGCGGGCCTGGCCCACCACACGGGCCTGACCGCCTTCGCCTGGCTCGCCACCGCACTGTTCCTCGCCCTGCTGACCGCCTGGCTGCTGACCGCCGTCCACACCCTGCGCGGCCTGTTCACCGGCCGCCTGCTCGCCGCCCCCCGCTAAGCCCTCCGCAGGGCCTGCGCCAGTACCGCCGGCGCCGTGGCCAGCGAGGGTCCGTACCAGGTCAGGTGCCGGCCGTCGACGAGGGCGGCCGGCAGGCCGGGGAAGGCCTCCGGGCCGTCCTCGGCCGTGAAGCGGTACGGCTCGTCGGGGAGCACCACCAGATCGCAGCCACTGGCCGCCAGTTCCTCCACCGGCACCCGGGGATACCGCTCCGGGTGCCCGGCGTACACGTTGCGGACGCCCAGCCGTGCCAGCAGGTCCCCCGCGAAGGTGTCCCGGCCCAGCACCATCCACGGCCGCCGCCAGATCGGCACGAAAGCGGTGAGCGCTCCGACCGGCTCCACCCGGGCCCACGCACGCTCCGCGTCCGCCAGCCACCCCGGCCTCGTCAGCCCCAGCGCCCCCACCAGCACCCGGTCCAGCTCCCGCAGTGCCTGCGGGAGGTCCCGTACCTCGGTGACCAGCACCTCCAGCCCGGCCGCCCGCAGCGCCGCGAGGTCCGGGGCCCGGTTCTCCTCCTCGTTGGCGATCACCAGGTCGGGGCGCAGCTCCGCGATCCTCCGTACGTCGGGGTTCTTCGTCCCCCCGATCCGCACCGCGTCCCCGAGGTCCGCGGGGTGCGTGCACCAGTCCGTGACCCCGGCCAGCAGGCCGGGGGCGCTCACGGCCACCGCCTCCGTCAGCGAGGGCACCAGCGAGACGACGCGCACCGGCTCAGTGCCCGGGCGAGGGCGGCTCGGACGTGGCGTGGATGTGCTCACCCACCGCGACCACCAGGATCCGGGTGTCCTCGGTGACGGCCCGCCAGCGGTGGCGCACGCCGCCCGACAGGAACAGCGCGTCGCCGCTCTCCAGCCGGTACGCCCGCCCCTCCGCCTCCACCTGGCAGGCGCCCTCGACCACGTACATCAGCTCGTCGTTGCGGTGCTGGTACTCGCGGCCGGCGTCCTGGTCCCCGGTGAACTCCAGCGCGTGCAGCTGGTGGTGCCCGCGCACGAGGGGCCGTACGCCCCGGACCGGGCCCAGCCCGGACTCGTCGCCGGCCCGTACGAGGTCCACGGTGCGGGCGGTGTCGGACGCGGCCAGCAGTTCGACGGCCGTGGTCTCCAGCGCGTCCGCGACCCGCTCCAGGGACCGCATGCTGGGCCGGGCCCGCTCGTTCTCTATCTGGCTGAGGAAGGGCACCGACAGGCCGCTGCGCGCCGACACGGCGGCCAGCGTGAGGTGCAGCGCGCGGCGCCGCTTGCGCACGGCGACTCCCACCCGCAGCGGCTCCTTGCCGTCCTTGTCCTTGCTCTTCTCGTCCCTGTCGGTCAGCTTCTCGCTCGGGCCGTCCGTACCGTCGGTGCCGTCCCTGTCGTTCATGTCGGGGCTGCCCTCCCCATGTCTGTCGCACATCAGTGTGCTGTAAGCACCTTACGCAGCAACCGCCCCCGGTTTCGCGTGCACGGGCCTTCCCGTACCCGACCGCTCACGGTCCGTGCCGGGGCGTTGCGGCATCATCGTCTCCGTGACGACACGACGCCTGATGCTCCTGGACACCGCCTCCCTCTACTACCGCGCCTACTTCGGTGTGCCGGACTCCGTGAAGGCCCCCGACGGCACCCCGGTCAACGCCGTGCGCGGGCTGCTCGACTTCATCGGCCGGCTCGTGCAGGACCACCGCCCGGACGATCTGGTGGCGTGCATGGACGCCGACTGGCGGCCCCACTGGCGGGTGGAACTGATCCCCTCCTACAAGGCCCACCGGGTCGCCGAGGAGACCGAGAGCGGACCCGACGTCGAGGAGACCCCGGACACCCTCGCCCCCCAGGTCCCCATCATCGAGACCGCGCTGGACGCCTTCGGCATCGCCCGGGTGGGCGTCGCCGGATACGAGGCGGACGACGTGATCGGTACGCTGACGGCCCGCGCTAGTGGCCCGGTGGACATCGTCACGGGCGACCGCGACCTCTACCAGCTGGTGGACGACGCCCGGCAGCGCCGGGTCCTGTACCCCCTCAAGGGCGTCGGCACCCTGCAGGTCACCGACGAGGCCTGGCTGCGCGAGAAGTACGGGGTCGACGGCCCCGGCTACGCGGACCTGGCGCTGCTGCGCGGGGACCCGAGCGACGGCCTGCCGGGCGTCCCCGGCATCGGCGAGAAGACGGCGGCGAAGCTCCTCGACGCCTACGGCAGCCTGGCCGGGATCATCGCGGCGGTCGACGACCCGAAGTCGAAGCTGACCCCCGCTCAGCGCAAGCGGCTGGACGAGTCCCGACCGTATCTGGCCGTGGCCCCGAAGGTGGTCCAGGTGGCTTCGGACGTGCCGCTGCCGCAGTTCGATCCGGCCCTTCCGGCGGCCCCCGCGCAGCCCGAACTGGTCGAGGCTCTAGCCCATCGGTGGGGTCTCGGTGGAGCAGTCTCCCGCCTGAGCAGTGCGCTGCTCCGCTGAGGTGCTAACTTAGGTAAGGCTAAGTTTCAGGGGAGTCAGGGGAGACACCGTGGCAGAAGGACGCGCCCGCACCGTCGGCACCGCCGTCGTCGTACGCACCGAGCGGCTCTCGCCGCACATGGTGCGGCTCGTGCTGGGCGGTGAGGGCCTGGCCGAGTTCGGCGCGGGCGAGTACACCGACCATTACGTCAAGATCCTGTTTCCCCCGGCAGGCGTCGTCTATCCCGAGCCGTGGGACCTTGAGGAGATCCGCGCGCACTTCCCGCGGGCGCAGTGGCCGCGCCAGCGCGCGTACACCGTACGGAGCTGGGACCCGGCGCACCTGGAGCTGACCCTCGACTTCGTCGTCCACGGCGACGAGGGCGTGGCCGGCCCCTGGGCGGCGCGGGTGCAGCCGGGCGAGCGCGTGCACTTCCTCGGCCCCGGCGGCGCCTACGCCCCGGACCCGACGGCCGCCTGGCACCTCCTGGTCGGCGACGAGAGCGCGCTGCCGGCGATCGCCGCGGCGATGGAGCGGATGCCGGCGGGCGCGCGGGTCCACGCCTTCGTGGAGATCGAGGGCCCGGAGGACGAGCTGAAGGTCGCCACCCCGGACGGCGTCGTCCCGGTCTGGCTGCACCGCGCCGGCCGCCCGATCGGCGGGGCCCTGGTGGAGGCGGTCACCTCCCTGGAGTTCCCCTCCACGGACGTCCACGCCTTCGTCCACGGCGAAGCCGGCTTCGTCAAGGACCTCCGCCGCCACCTCCGCCTGGAACGCGGCATCCCCCGCGAACGCCTCTCGATCTCGGGCTACTGGCGCCTGGGCGAAACGGACGAGGGCTGGCGCGCGATCAAGCGCGACTGGAACGCCACGATCGAAGCCGAACAGGACCACGCCGCAGCGGCGTAACCGGCCGCACCTTCCAGCCCCGCCGGCGTTGAGGCGCGGGGTCCGGGGCGGAGCCCCGATCCTTCAGCCTCGCCGGCGTTTGAGGCGCGGGGTCCGGGGCGGAGCCCCGGCAGCGGCGCCGCACCTGCGGCCCCTCACCCGCACGCCCGGCGGGAGCCGACCCGCGGGAGCCAGCCCGCGCGCCCCCACCCGTCCGGCAGGACAATGGCGACATGCGTACGCTCCGCGCACTAGGGGCAGCCGCCGCCGCGGCCCTCCTCACCGCCGCGGCGGCAACGGCCGCGCCCAGCCCGCCCCCCCGCGCCGAAACCCCAGATCACGGACGACGCGGTCGACAAGGCCGTCGCCCGCCTCGACCGCACGGTGACGGACATGATGCGCCGCACCGGCGTCCCCGGCGTGTCCGTGGCCGTCGTCCACGACGACGAGGTCGTCCACATCAAGGGCTACGGGCTGCGCAGGACCGGCGAGAGCGCCGAGGTCGGCCCCGACACCGCCTTCCAGATCGCGTCCCTCTCCAAGCCCGTCTCCTCCACGGTGGTGGCCGGCGCCCTCACCGGCCCCGACGAGTGGGACCGCCACACCGTCCTCCCCGGGTTCTCCCTCAAGGACCCCTGGGTCACCGACCACGTCACCACCACCGACCTGTTCTCGCACCGCAGCGGCCTGCCGGACCACGCGGGCGACCTCCTCGAAGACCTCGGCTACGACCAGTCGTACATCCTCGACCACCTGCGTCTCGAACCCCTCGCCCCCTTCCGCGCGAGCTACGCCTACACCAACTTCGGTTTCACCGCGGCCGCCGAGGCCGTGGCCCGCGCCAAGGGGAGCAGCTGGCAGAAGCTCAGCGCGGACACCCTGTTCAAGCCCGCCGGGATGACCCGCACGAGCACCGAGTTCTCCGCCTTCATCAACTCCCCCGACCACGCCTCCACCCACGTCAAAAACCCGGACGGCACCTGGAGCCCCCGCTTCGTCCGCGACCCGGACGCCCAGGCCCCGGCCGGCGGTGTCAGCTCCACCGCCACCGACATGGCCCGCTGGCTGCGGCTGCAACTGGCCGGCGGCACCCTCGACGGGAAGCGGATCGTCCCCGCCGACACCCTCGCCCGCACCCATCTGCCCGAGATCGTGTCGCAGCCGGCCAACGCGGTCGGCACCACCAGCTTCTACGGGCTCGGCTGGAACGTCGGCTACGACGGCGCAGGCCGCCTGCGCCTGAGCCACTCCGGCGCCTTCGAACTCGGCGCCAACACCAACGTCACCATGCTCCCCCTGGAGAAGCTCGGCATCGTCGTCCTGACCAACGGCGCCCCGGTCGGCCTCCCCGACGCCGTGGCCCTGGACTTCTTCGACTTCGCCGAGCACGGCAAGGTCAGCACCGACTGGCTCGCCCTGGCCGGCTCCGCCTACGCCCAGGCGCTCGAGGACCCGGGCCGCTCCACCACCGACTACGCCCACCCGCCCGCCGGCGCGAAGCCGGCCCGGGACAGCGCCGCGTACACCGGCACCTACGACAACCCGTACTACGGCAAGGCGACCGTGACCGCGGCCGACGAGGCGCGCTCACCCTGGCCCTCGGCCCGAAGCCGCTGCGCTTCCCGCTCGCCCACTACGACGGGGACACCTTCAGCTTCGAGACGACGGGCGAGAACGCGGTCGGCCGCACCGGGGTGGTCTTCGCCGACGGCACGCTCCGCGTCGAGTACCTCGACGTCAACCACCTGGGCACCTTCACCCAGCAGTAGCCGCATAGCCTGTCCCCCGATGAGACGCAGAGCCCAGGCACCCCCCTCGCCCCTCCCCCAGCGGGCCGGCATCGACCCGGTCCGGCTGCGGCTGCCGCCCGACCCGGACCGGATCTGGCCGGACCTCGGCGGCTACCTCACCGCCCGCTACGCCGGCACCCGCGGCGCCGATTCCATCGCGCGCCTGCTGGCCGCCGGCCGGGTGCTCGGCCCCGGCGGGCGCGTCCTGCACGCGCGGGACCCGTACGAGCCGGGCGGCTACCTGTGGTTCCACCGGGACATGGAGCCCGAGCCGCGGGTGCCCTTCGCGGTCCGCGTCGTCCACCGGGACCTGCACCTGCTGGTCGTGGACAAGCCGCACTTCCTGGCGACCACCCCGCGCGGCAGCCACATCACCGAGACCGCCCTGGCCCGGCTCCGCGAGGAGCTGGACCTGCCCGCGCTCAGCCCGGCGCACCGGCTGGACCGGCTGACGGCGGGGCTGGTGATGTTCAGCATCCGGCCCGAGGACCGCGGCGCGTACCAGCTGCTCTTCCAGCGGCGCGAGGTCCACAAGGAGTACGAGGCACTCGCACCCCACGACCCGGCGCTCGCCCCCACCTTCCCGCGCACGGTCCGCAGCCGGATCGAGAAGGCCCGCGGGGTGATCGCGGCGACCGAGGTGCCCGGCGCCGAGCCCAACGCCGAGAGCCTGATCGAACTGACCGGCACCCGGGGGGACCTGGGCCGCTACCGGCTGACCCCGCACACCGGCCGCACCCACCAGCTGCGGGTGCACATGAACGGCCTGGGCCTGCCCATCCTGGGCGACCCGGTGTATCCCCGGGTCACCGATCCCGCCCCGGACGACTACCGCAGGCCGCTGCAGCTCCTGGCCCGGCTCCTGGAGTTCACCGACCCGGTCACCGGGTCCCTCCACCGGTTCGAGAGCGGCCGCACCCTGCAGGCCTGGCACGACCGCGCCGGCTGGGAGGCGGGTACCGAGCCGGTCAGCGGGATCCCGCGGGAGTCTCCTTGATCCGGTCGACGACCGCACGGGTCAGCACGGCGCTGGTGGACACGACCGTGCCGGGCTTGATCAGGCCCTGCTCCCCGGAGCTGCCGCTGACCTGGACCGTGCGTTCGCCGAGGAACACGAGGCTGTCCTTGTCGAAGATCCATTCCGTGCGCTGCCCGGAGGTCTCGTCCAGATGGGCGACCGCGATCCCGTGGCGGCCCGCGGCGTCGACCGCCTCGTCCACCTGGAGCACGCCGGGGATCTTCGCGGCGGCCTTGTAGAGCGCGGCCGTGAGGGCGGCCGGCGGGTGGCTCTCACGCAGCAGGTCACCGATCGTGGTGAAGGCCTCCTGGTCGGGGGTCCTGCCCATGCCCTCGGTCTCGGTGTAGATCTTCTGCAGCAGCACGTCGGGGTCGGTGGGCAGCGTGGCGAGGTAGTCGTGGGCGGGCGCGTTGAGGTACGGCTTCCGGGGCCCGCCGTTCTCGGTCTTCCCGGCCAGGGTGACCCCCTCGGGGCCGGTGTTGCCGGGCTCGATCAGCCAGCCCCTGGCTCCGTCCGGGGAGTTCCAGGTCTGGCGCAGGTGCGGCTGCTCGCTGACCACGGTGCTCTTGCCGTGGTCGGTCCGCACGTAGGTGTGGGCCGACTGCACACCGATGTAGATGTACTGGTCCTTGCGCACCGCCGGCCCGGAGACCTCGGCCGCCGCGAGCGAGATCCGGTCCAGGAGCTGCGCGGCCCCGGCCGGGTTCGCGGCGCCGATCCGGGTGGTCAGGACCGGGCCCGTGGCGACCCCGGAGCCCGGGCCGTCCGTGCCGCCCTGCTCCGACAGGACCTGGACGCCGGCCACGATCGTGCCGGCCAGGACACAGACGGCCACCGGCAGGAGGATCGCACGGCGCAGCTGCGGGCCGAGCTGCTTCGCGGTGCGGGCGGGGGCGGCGTCGGCGGAGCGGCGGTCGCGGAGGTCGTCCTGGATCACGGCCATGAGGCGCTCCCTGTGGAACCGGTGGCGGTCCGCCGGAAGTTCCCGCTCGACGGGCGGCAGGAGACGCGCGCACTCCTCCCGTTCGCCGGGCTGGGGCTGGGAAAGGTTGGCGTTCATCAGATTCCCTCCTGTGCGGACCGGATCGCGTTCGCGCGGTCGCCATGTGTCTGTCGCGGGCGACCGCCGGGTTCCCGTCTGTTCTTCTTCAGTTCCGCGTCGGCGAGTTTGCGCAGCTTGGTGCGGGCCCGCGACAGCCGGGAGCGGACGGTGCCGACCGGAATGCCGAGGACCCGCGCGGCGTCGGCGTACTCCAGGCCCTCCCACAGGCACAGGAGGAGGACTTCGCGCTCGGGCCTGCGCAGCACGCTCAGCCGGCTCAGCGTGACGGCGATGCGCTGCCGGTCGTCGAGCCGTCCGGCCACCTCGTCCGCGTGGTCGGGCACGGCCGCGGCCGCCGCGGCGCCTGCTGCGGCCGCGGCCGCGGCCCGGTAACGCCGGTTGCTCCGGCCGTGGTTGCGGGCGAGATTGGTGGTGATGCCCAGCAGCCACGGCCGGAGCGAGCCCCCTTCGGGGTCCACCCTGGCGCGCAGCCGCCACGCCTCCATGAAGGCGGCCGACATGACGTCCTCCGCGACGGACCAGTCCCCGGTCAGCCGGAAGGCATGGTTGTACACGGTGCGGGCATAGCCGTCGAACAGCTCCGCGAAGGCGTCGGGATCCCCGGACCGCACCCGGGTTCGCATTTCTGTGGTCACTCCTGTCGGCTGTCCGGCACCGGGGGGCGGGTTCCCGTGACCTGCGCCACAGCCGGAAGGCTCACCGGCCCCCGGGCGGGCCGAGGCCCGCGATCCGCAGCGCGGCGTCGGCCGTGGCCTCCGCGAAGGCCCCCACCGGCCGCGCCGGATCGGCCCGGTGGATCAGCATGACACCCTCGATGAGTCCGAAGACCAGGTCGTTGCGGAGCGCGAGCCCCGCCCCGTCCCCGGCCAGTTCGGCGCCGGCGCAGGTCCCGCCGAGCAACACCCGGTAAGCGTGCTTGAGTTCCGCGCGCATCCGGCGGAACTGCGGGAAGCGCGCGCCGCCCACCTCGGGCAGCAGATAGAGCGCCCCCAGGTCGTACGGGCCCCCGCACAGCAGCAGCACATCGGAGCGGCACAGCTCCCACAGCCGCCGCGCGGCGGGCCGTCCGTCTTCGGCGAGCAGCCGGCGGGCCAGTACCAGCGAGGGCGCGACCGTGGATTCCAGCAGTTCGGCGAGGAGTTCCTCCTTGCCGCCGAAGTAGTGGTACATCGTGGCCTGGCGCATTCCGGCCCGCCCGGCGACCGCCCGCGTGGTGGTCGCCGCGTACCCCTGGACGGTGAACAACTCGGCCGCCGCGCAGAGGAGTTCCTCGCGCGGCGGCCGGCCGCTCTCCGGTCTCAGCCGGTCGGCGCGTGGCCGACCGACCCGTCTCGGGCCCTCGTCTGTTCCCCCACTCATGGACCGATCGTCGCACAGAGCACGACGATTCGATCATGGCAAGAGATCAGATCAGGCCGGCCCCGTTCTCGGAGGAAGCCCCAAGACCGGCTAGCCGACCGAGCTGTAGGCCACTACGCCCCGCAGCAGGGCGTCCACGGCCTTGCGGGCGTTGCGCGCCACCGTGCTCCCGCTCTCGCCGGAGGCCGAGGGGGCCGCCGCCGCGATCTGCCCGAGCACGTCGATGACCTGCTTGCACCAGCGCACGAAGTCACCGGCCGGCATCTCCGCCTCGCGCAGCACCTCGTCCAGGCTCTTGTCGGAGGCCCACTGGTACGCCGCCCACGCGAAGCCGAGATCCGGCTCCCGCTGACCCACGCCTTCCGCCTGGTTGATGCGGTGCTCCTCCTCCAGCGCGTCGAGCCGGCCCCAGATGCGGACCATCTCGCCCAGCGCCTCCTTCGCCGCGCCGCCCGGCACCTTCGGTGCGACCGCGTCGTCGGACTGCCGCGCCTCGAAGACCAGCGCCGAGACGCAGGCGGCCAGTTCGGCCGGGCTCAGGCCCTCCCACACCTTGGCCCGCAGGCACTCGGAGGCCAGCAGGTCGAGCTCCCCGTACAGCCGGGCGAGCCGCTTGCCGTGCACGGTGACCTCGTCCTCGCGCAGGTAGTCCAGTTCGGTCAGCAGCGCGTGGATCCGGTCGAAGGTACGGGCGATGGTGTTCGTCCGCCCCTCGATCCGCCGCTCCAGCTGCAGGGTGTCCCGCTTGAGCCGGTGGTAGCGCTCCGCCCAGCGGGCGTGGTCCTCGCGCTCGTCGCAGCCGTGGCAGGGATGCGCCCGCAGTTCGGAACGCAGCCGCGCGATCTCGCGGTCGTCGGCCGCCGCGGCCCGGCCGCGCGCACGACGCTCCGGCGTGATGTGCCCGGCCTTGCTCCGCAGCTGCGAGGCCAGGTCCCGACGGGACTGCGGCGAGCGCGCGTTGAAGGTCTTGGGGATCCGCATCCGGTCGAGCGCCTCCACCGGGACCGGGAAGTCGATCGCGGCGAGCCGCTTGACCTGCCGCTCGGCGGTGAGCACCAGGGGGCGCGGGCCCTCCGCGTACTCGTACCCGCGGTGGCCGTTGACCCGCCCGGCCGGCACGCCCGGGTCCAGGACCAGCGCGAGCCCGGCGAACTTGCCCGTCGGCACGTGGATGATGTCGCCCGGCTTGAGCTTCTCCAGCGAACTGGCCGCCTGCACCCGGCGCTGGGCGGCGCCCTGCTTGGCCAGGTCCGTCTCCCGGTCCTTCAGGTCGCGGCGCAGCTGCGCGTACTCCTCGAAGTTCCCCAGGTGGCAGGTCATGCCCTCCTGGTAGCCCTCCAGGCCCTCCTCGTTGCGCTGCACCTGCCGGGAGATCCCGACGACCGAGCGGTCGGCCTGGAACTGCGCGAAGGAGGTCTCCAGCAGCTCGCGCGAGCGGTGCCGCCCGAACTGGCTGACCAGGTTCACGGCCATGTTGTAAGAGGGCTTGAAGCTGGAGCGCAGCGGATACGTACGGGTACCCGCGAGCCCCGCGAGCCCGGCCGGGTCCATGTCCCGCTGCCACAGCACCACCGCGTGGCCCTCGACGTCGATGCCGCGCCGCCCGGCCCGGCCGGTCAGCTGCGTGTACTCGCCGGGGGTGATGTCGGCGTGCTGCTCGCCGTTCCACTTGACCAGCTTCTCCAGGATCACCGTGCGCGCGGGCATGTTGATGCCCAGCGCCAGGGTCTCGGTGGCGAAGACGGCCTTCACCAGGCCGCGGACGAACAGCTCCTCCACGACCTCCTTGAAGGTGGGCAGCATGCCCGCGTGGTGCGCGGCGATGCCCCGCTCCAGCCCTTCGAGCCACTCGTAGTACCCCAGGACGTGCAGGTCCTCGGTGGGGATGGAGGCGGTCCGCGCCTCGACGATCTCGCGGACCCTGAGCCGCGCGGACTCGTCGTTGAGCCGCAGTCCCGCGAACAGGCACTGCTGGACGGCGGCCTCGCAGCCGGCCCGGCTGAAGATGAAGTTGATGGCAGGGAGCAGCCCGTCACCGTCGAGGCGGGCGATGACCTCGGGGCGGGAGGGGGTCCAGATCCGGCCGCGGGAGCGCCGCTCGCGCTCGCGGTCGGCCTCGCGGACCATCTTGCCGCGCCGCCGGTCCTTCGGGTTGTAGGTGCGGCTGTTCTCCTCGCGCGCCATGCGCAGCAGGTCGGGATTGACCTCCCGGCGCGCGGAGCCGCGGCCGCCGTGGTCGGACTCCTCCTCGAAGAGGTCGTAGATCCGGCGGCCGGCCATGACGTGCTGCCACAGCGGGACGGGCCGCTCCTCGGAGACGATCACCTCGGTGTCGCCGCGGACGGTGTCCAGCCAGTCGCCGAACTCCTCGGCGTTCGACACGGTGGCCGACAGGGACACCAGGGTCACCGACTCGGGGAGGTGGATGATCACTTCCTCCCAGACGGCCCCGCGGAACCGGTCGGAGAGGTAGTGGACCTCGTCCATGACGACGTAGCCGAGGCCGAGCAGCGACTGGGAGCCCGCGTACAGCATGTTGCGGAGCACCTCGGTGGTCATCACGACCACCGGCGCCTCGGAGTTCACGCTGTTGTCGCCGGTCAGCAGGCCCACCTTGTCGGCGCCGTAGCGCTTGACGAGGTCGGCGTACTTCTGGTTCGACAGCGCCTTGATCGGCGTCGTGTAGAAGCACTTTCGACCCTGCTGG